>DATCUS010000111.1:0-69003 GCA_036561845.1 Tardiphaga sp.
CGCGGTGGACGCTTCGGTGTCGGGACCCGGCGGCAGGTCGGTGGCCTCGAGCCGCGGCGCCGCCATTTCCAGACCGATCTCGATGGCCGGCGCGCCCATGGCGTCGTCGGAGTCCTCGGTCTCCATCTGCATCACCGCCGCGGCGATGCCGCCGCCGTGCAGCAGCAGTGCACAAAATGCGGCGATCACCAAAGACGTCGCCGCGGTCCATGCTGCCTTGATCCGACCGTGGTCGAACGGCCAGACCGAAGGCCAGGTCACCAAGCTCAAACTCGTCAAGCGACTGATGTACGGCAGAGCAAAGATCTATCTCCTTCAAGCAAGATTGATCGACGCGCCCTAAGCGGCGGTGAGTATCATCGAGATTGCGTCAGAGCCAATGTTCGGATCCGAAACACACATCGGCCATCTCAAGACCGAGCATCGCATGGGCCGAAACTATCTGCGGCACCGTTGGGGCGATGCTGCCAACGCCATCCTCGCAGCCGTCGGATACAACTTCCGCTGCCTGATCCGATGGCTCAGGCTTTTGCTGTGGCAGATGACCCTCGCCATCATGCCAACGCTTCAGCCCACTCCAGCCTGAAAAAGTGTTCTCACGGGCAACTATGGACAAGCGGAAAGCGGCGCAATTCCATAATTTGCGCGTAGCCTTGCTCCATGAGTGCCTCGACGAGCGACGCATAAGCCCCACTCAGCTACGCGCAAGGTCCAGGCCAAACCCGCTGTGCAGGAACGACGGCCGCGGACGACCGCCGGCTGCGATTTCGCGAAAACCAAAGCGAAAGAATAGTAGAACGTGCGTGCACAGGATTTGCACACGATCTTCTTCTAACTATTTGATTTTTATTAACTCTCTAGCCAATCCATCATGGGCAGACTCACACCTCCGACATGCAGTGTTCTGATCGGAGCTTGCCACGCCGTACCTCAAATTTACACGCCGCACCAGTTTCGCACCAGAAACCGCCATAGGCGGCCCGTCGAAGGCCCGTGCTACGGGACCGGACCGCGAAATCGGAATAGATTGATTCGCTCGCGGTCGAGCCACGCAGAGGGTAGGGCGGCGGAGGGCTCCCCATGTCTGCAAATCCGGCCAGCAGAAGGCCGCGCCCCTGGAACAAGGGCTTGCTCATCGGTCAAAAGAAGCCATTCGAGCCAAAGCACGTCTGGTCCATTCGAGTCCGGCTAGATATCGCAGGATCAAGGAGGGACCTTGCAATCTTTGACTTAGCAATCGATGGCAAACTCCCTGCCTGCGACTTGGTCAAGCTACGAGTGTACGATATTTGCTCAGGGTTCAAAGTGCGACACCGGCAACGATCGTCCAGAAGAAGACCGAGCGACCAGTCCATTTTGAGATCTCGGAGTAGTCGAGAAATTCTGTTGAAGCTTGGCTCTCATTGCTCCGGGCGTCCGGTTCCCGCTTTCTCTTTCCTAGTCGACTACATGCGAGTCCTCACATTTCTACCCGCCAATATGCTCGGCTCGTGCATGGCTGGGTCGAAAGTATAGGCTTGGAGACAGTCTTGTACTGCACGCACTCGATGCGGCGTACGAAGGCAGCCCAAATTTGCCGCAAAACCGGTAACTTGCGCGCCGTGCAGTTGCTGCTCGGCCGCACGAAGCTGTAGAGCACTGTTCGATATCTCGGGATTGAGGTCGATGATGCGCAAAATATGGCAGAGCAGATCGAGCCATAACTTATTACTATCGACCACCGGCATTACACGGGTGGTACTTTTGCACCAAAGGCACCCAGTTCGCACCAAGTCCATGGTACCTGCAGCGAACCTGACGGCGATGCTACCATAGCGCCCGGGCAGCCTAGAGTAGCGCAAGCTACCCGTCACACAGGGACCATATGACCGTCAAGGGCGCTCGGAGCCATCAATTCACACGGCCAGCCGTTTGATCCACTTCGCTGCAGTCGGATAGTCTATAAAAGTTCCCGCAGCATGGACGTCGGGATCGTCGCAATGAACAGGAAACAGCCTTGGCTCACGAAAAAGAAGGCAGATCGGCAGTACCGGCGGGAACTTCAAGCGAGGTTGCCGCCCAGCTTCTTCCAAAACTCGGAGAGCGAATTCGAAGTGCGCGGACCGCGAAGAAGATGACGCTCCAGGGCGTGGGCGCCGCGACCAACCTGACGCCGTCAATGCTGAGTCTGGTGGAACTGGGACGGACCGTTCCGTCGATCGGATCACTGATCGCCATCAGCCACGCGCTTGGCGTCAATGTCGGCGACCTGCTGGCCGGGCCGCAGCAACAGAGCAACGACGTCGTCGTCCGCGCCGCTGACCCGTCGGCCGAGGACTCCCAACAGTTGCTGCGCCGCCTGCTCCGCGACGACCGGGCCAACAACGCCCTGATCTCGACCACGCAGTACAAGCCCCACGCCAGCAGCGCGCCGTCGTCGCGCGGTCATGCCGGCTTCGAACACGGCTTCATCGTGAAGGGCAGCCTGACGGTCGAGCTGGAAGGCCATCCCCATGTCCTGCATGAGGGCGACCTGATCTCCTACGACTCCACGCGGCCGCACCGGATCCGGAATCACACCGAACAGGACGCCGTCGCCCTGTGGATCAACTTCAGGCACGACAGGACCGGCCGGTAGACGCCGAAACCACGCAGCCGACTACGCCCCAAACAGGTGAACATCCTCGGGGCGCCAGCGCGCGCTGACCAGACTTCCGACCGCGAGCGGTGACGCATCCGTCACGTTCTGCAGCGCGATCAGGGCCTCTCCGCTGGCCAGATCGATAACGCAGCGCGATGCGTTGCCATGATAGGTGATCTGCCGGACACGGCCGTCAATGGAGCCGGCTGCCGGCGAAAGCGGATCGCCGATCACAACCTTCTCCGGCCTGATAGCCAGCTTGACGCTCTGCCCTGCCATCATGACTTGCGTCGTTGGAGCTGAAAAAACTGCCGACCCCACCCGGATCTTCGCCGAGGTGGCATCGCTGTCGACGATCTCGCCATCCAGGAAATTGGTCACACCCATGAAATCAGCGACAAACTGTGTCTTCGGCGAACGATAGATGTCCTCTGGCGACCCGAACTGCTCGATGCGCCCCCTGTTCATGACGGCGATTGTGTCGCTGAGCATCAAGGCTTCTTCCTGATCGTGGGTGACGAACAAGGCGGTAATCCCGAGTTGCCGGGTCAAAGCGTGCAGCTCGACCTGCATGGCCTCGCGCAGTTTGCGATCCAGCGCGCCAAACGGCTCGTCGAGAATCAGGATGCTCGGGGTGATTACCAGGGCACGGGCAAGCGCCACGCGCTGCTGCTGACCGCCGGACATCTGGACCGGAAAACGGTCGGCCAGATGATCGAGGCGGACGATCGCCAGCATGCGCTTGACCTGGCTTTCGATGTCCGCGCGCGCGGCCTTTCGCATGCGCAGACCGAAGGCGACGTTGTCCGCAACGGTCATATGGGGAAACAGCGCAAGGCTTTGAAACACCATCCCGATATTGCGCTGCGCAGAATTGACGCCGGTGACGTCATTGCCGTTGAACTGCACGATGCCGGAGTCCGGTTTGTGCAAACCGGCGACAATGCGGAGCGTGCTGCTCTTGCCGCATCCACTGGGTCCGAGCAGCGTGACGAATTTGCCAGCCCCGATGGAGAGCGACACGTCATCCACGGCAACAAAGTCGTTGTACCGCGCGACGATTCTCTTCAGTTCAACATGAGCCATTTCAGTGTCCTGCGAAAAGTCGTTTGAGACCGAACAGGCGCTCGAGAGCGACCGTGATCAAGAAGGTAAATCCGATCAGCAGCGAGGAAATGGCCGCCACCGACGGATCGAAGCTGTATTGCAGGTAGGACATCACCGAGACCGGCAGCGTCGTGGTGCGCGCATCGACCAGAAACAACGACACGTTGACGTCGTCGAACGAGAGGATGAAGCCGAAAATCATCCCGGCGACGATACCCGGCCTGATCAGTGGAAGAATGATCTGGAACAGGGTCTGGCGCGGGCTGGCGCCGAGCGTCTCCGCCGCCTCCTTGAGCGCCGGGTTGATCTGCGCCAGGCTGGCGAGCGTGGTGCGGATCACGTAAGGCATCACGATCAATACGTGACCGACCAGAAGCTTGATGGGGGCCGCGCGAATCTCGATGGCCGACAGCGCCACCAGCAGCGAGATGCCCGTCACCAGCCCCGGCACGACGATCGGCGCCACGAACAAGGCTTCCAGCGCCGGCTTGACGCGTGACGTGCTGCTCCACAAGCCGACGGCCGCCAGCACGCCGATGGGGGTGGCGATCAGGGTGGCGCCGAAGGCGACCAGGGCGCTGACCATGGCGCCGTTGGTAAAGTTGGCATTCTGCAGGGCCGCGCCATACCACCGGAACGACCAGGACGACGGCGGAAAGCTCTGCACCGGCTCGTAGTTGAACGACACGATGACAATGCATACCAACGGCGCGAGCAGGAAGACGTACAACGCATAGGCGATGATGCGGAAGGAATAGAGCTGGATCCGATCCATCATTGGCGCACCATCCACTTGCGGGTCCTGCGGGTAAACTCGAACAGCACCAGGCCGACCAGAACCAGCGACACCGTCAGCAGGATGGCCACCAGAACCGCGCCGAACTGCCAGTTAAAGGTGACGACGAACTGCTGATAGATCAGCGTCGTAATCATGCCGGAATCGGGCCCGCCCATCAGCGCAGGCGTGATGTAGGACGACATCGCCAGGCTGAAGACGATGGTGATGCCGCCGACGATGCCCGGCGTCGCCAGCGGCAGCACGACCTGGGTCGCGGTGACGAAGCGGCTGGCGCCCAGCGTATTGGCGGCCTGCGGGATGTTCGGATCGACGCGGTCGAGCGCCGTGGAAATCGGGAGCACCATCAGCGGCAGGAAGACGTGAACCAGGCCGACAATCACCGCGCCGTCGTTGAACATCAGGGATAACGGATGGCTGATCGCCCCCAGCCATATCAGCGTGGAATTGATCAGGCCATTGTCGCCGAGTACGATCATCCACCCGAACGTGCGCGTCACAATACTGACCAGCAACGGCGATATGACGACGATCACGATCAATCCCCGCAGGTGCGCCGGCGCGCGCCAGATCGCCATGGCCAGGATTGCGCCGAAGAAGGCGCACAGCGCGGTGGTGAGCGCGGCGATGTAGATCGTTTTGGCGAGCACACGGAGATAGAACGGAGAGAAGAAGAACTTGGTGTAGTTCGCCATCGTGAAGTTGGCATTCAGGTCGATGACGCCCGATTGCGAGCGGTTCAAGCTGAGCAAAAGCACGTATGCCAGCGGGATCAGCAGCGTCGCCACAATGACGATGCAGCCCGGCACGACCAGGAACGAGGAGCTCCCGAACTGCGCCCGCCAAGGCGCCGCGGGTGCAGAACTCGATATGGTCTTCAGATCGACGGCAGACATGACCCGCAATTCCTTGAGCGATGCGAAACTAGACCAGAGATCGGGACGTTGCCGACGTCATGCGGTCGCATTCCACTGATCGATGATGGCCTGGGCGGGACGGACGAGGCCGAAATAGAGGCCCAGCGATTCCAGTGTGGCCTTGTGAAGGTCCACCAGGTGATCCTTCACCGCGACGCAATCCTCGGCGACCACCAGATGAAAGTCGCGCATCACGGCTTCCCGAGCGGTGGTTTCGACGCAGCAGTTGGTGGTGACCCCCGCGACGATCAGGCTGGAGACGCCACGCGCCCGCAACAGCCGGTCGAGGCCGGTATCGGCGAAGGCGCCGAAGCGGTGCTTGGTGATCACCGCCTCGCCGGGCTGCGGGACGATGCCGTCCACGAATTCGCCGCCCCAGGTGCCGGGCAGGCAGACCTCGACCGAGCCGTTGGAAAAACTCCGTTCATTCGACATGTCCGCCGCGGACGCCGTCCACACGGCCGGCTCGCGCCCGCCTGCGGTCGGAAAGCGATACGGCGAGCCGACGGACCTGAAAGCCTCGCCATATTCCGCGCGCACGTGGACGACGAACAGGCCGGCCTTGCGCGCTGCCGCCAGCAGTTCGTGGATGCGCGCCACGGCGGCCTTGATCATGCCCATCGGCTGCCCGCCACGGCCGGTTGCGCCGTCATCCGCGCAGAAATCGTTCTGCACGTCGATCAACACCAACGCCGCGTTGTCGGGCGATATCCTGGCGGCGAAATCGTTGAGCACATGAACGGCGCGACCGGTCTCGGCCGGCAAGTTGTGACCGGCCGGGTCGTAGTCATCCGGCTGCCATTCGATGGCATAGCCCTGCGTCGCTGCGAATACGTCGAGTGTCCGGCGGAAATTGTCGCCCGGCGTGCCGACGAAAATCAGGCGTTCGACACCATGGGACCGCAGCAGCAGGTCGACGGTCGAGACGAGGAAGATCCCGGCATCGTCGCTGCATATCGTGAAGCGGCGGAAATCTTCGCCAGGCAAAACGCGACACCCGCTGCCGGCCGCAGGGGTCGCAGCCTCTCGCCACGGCCCCTGGCGCGCGACAACGGATTCGAGATTGATCACCAGCCAGCCGCGATCACGCGCCTTGAGACACAAGGCGTCGATCGCGGCTTTAGGCCGCTCTGCCTGAACAGTAAAAAGAGCCACGCCGGCCGAGGCAGAGAAAATTGCGCTCATCGCAGGTGACCCGTTTCACTATCTGGACAGAGGTTGCTCAGAACGCCACTTCCTGGTTCCAGCGGTCGGCCAGGTCGGACATCTGCGGGATGATCTTCGCCCAGCTGAACAACTGAAGATGTTCGCGAGCAGGAACACGCGCGCGCGTCCGCTCGTTGACGACGGCGTTGATGTTGGTCGGAGCCGCCACCACGCCGTTGCAGAAGTTCTCCTGGACGTCCTTGCGCAGCGCGAAATTGATGAACTTCTTGCTGACTTCGGCGCTTTTGGAGTTCTTGGCGATATGATAGGACACCGCGCCGGCCATGGCACCCTCGGTCGGATACAGGAATTTCACCGGCTTGCCGGCGTCAATCAGTCCGTAAGCGGGGATATTGGTGGTCATGCCGCACACCCAGGCTTCACCGCTACCCAGCAGGTTGGCGATATCGACGCCGCTTTTGAAGAACTGCTTGACGTTGGGCTTCAGCCGCTTGAGCGCAGCAAAGGCCGGGTCCATCTTGTCTTCGCTGCCGCCATTGAGACGCGCAGCCATCACCAGTAGTTCCCACGAACCCCACTGCCCGATCTCGGGTACGATCACCTTGCCCTTGTAGGCCGGGTTCCAGAGGTCCTGCCAGGACTTCGGCGCAACCGGCACGAGATCCTCGCGGTAGGCAATGCCATAGCCGACATAATCGAGGCCGACGCCGGTCTTCTCGTACTGGTCGTACCAGACGGGGGCGACTTCGGCGATGTTAGGAATATCGGCGACGGTCAGCGGCAGGCCGAGGCCTTCAATGGTCGCCTTGATGCTGTCGGGATAGGGCAGCAGCAGCAGGTCGATTTCCGGCGCCTTCCGATTCACCATCGAGTTGGTCAGCCACTCGCTGGACATCCCGGTCTTGGTCAGAACCTTGATGCCGAATTCTTTCTCGAAGGGCTCGATGATGTGCTTGCGATATTCGCGCTCATAGACGCCGCCGAAGACCGTCGACACGAATTCCTTGCCCTGCGCGGAGGCTGGCGCCCCGAAACAGATGGTGAGCGTTGCCGCTCCGGCGCCGCCGAGAAACGCGCGGCGATTTGTCCCGCTTGAAGAAACTGGGTTGCCCATTCCGACCTCCGTTGAAATCAATGCGAGTAGCGCGTTTTCGCCCCCTCAAGAGCGCCGCCAGGGTGACCTAAAAAGCCTACGCATAAATTTGATACAATTCAATATCGAAGATGTGAATTTCATAAAAAGCCCGGCAGAGATGCCATTACAATAATATACCTGTTCAATTACAATAGTTTATCACTATGCTTGTCGCAACCCGCTCCCTAAAAATGTTGATCAGAATAAAACTGGTTGATCTGCCGAGGGAGCGCGCGCTATCAAAACCGGGACATCTCATCCGCGAAGGGGCAACTGCCCGCGAAAGACCGACCCGATGAAGAATGATGCACACATTCGTTACGAGAGGCACGACGGCATCGGATTCGTCGTCCTCAACAGGCCCGACAAGTTGAACGCAATTTCCGAGCCAATGAAGGCTCAGATCGTCGAGGCGTTTGCCGAAGCCGATCGGGACAAGCAGACCGCCGTCACCGTGCTTCGCGGCGAAGGCCGCAGTTTCTGCGCCGGCCACGACATTTCCGGCGACGACGACGATGGCGAGATGAACGCACTGGTCTGGCACGCGCATCTTTCCGGTAGCGTGCGCTCCGAAATGGCGCCGTTCGACGCGAAGAAGCCGGTGATCGCCTCTGTGCAGGGACACGCGCTGGGCGGCGGCTGCCAGATGGCGATGTTCTGCGACTTCGTCATTGCGGCGGACACCGCGAAATTCGGCGAACCCGAAGTTCGCATGGGCTATGCCGGGCCGGCCTTCATCATGCCGTGGATTACCAGCTTCCGGCGTGCCCGCGAGTTCATCTATTTCGGCGACCAGATCACCGCACAGAGCGCGCTCGAATACGGCATGATTAGCCGGGTCGTTCCGGCCGAGGAACTGTCAACTGCGACGCTGGCGTTTGCCAAACGACTTTCGCTGGTCGGAACGGACGTGCTCGCGGCGACCAAGCTTGCGCTGAAGCGCGGGCTGGAAGCGGCAGGGTTTCGCAATGCCATCAATGCCGGTCACGACGTAGCCGCCGGCCTCTATGCCAGCGAGACGGAAATCGGCCGGCAGTTCAACGAAATCGCTGAACGCGATGGGTTGAAGGCGGCCCTCACCTGGCGCTCCAACCAGTTCAAGACCTGATCTCACGCGCCAACCGGCTGGAGTCGCCATGACTATCGATGCTTTGCTGAATTCCCGATCGATCGCCATTGTCGGCGCGTCGGAGCGTCCGTCCGCGGGGCGCAACATTCTGGTTTCGCTGGAGCGGATGGGATATTCGGGAGACATCTATCCGATCAATCCCAAGCGCGACACCATCCTCGGACGTACCGCCTATCCGCGCCTGACCGAAGTGCCCGGCGCCATCGACGTGGTCGCGTTCTGTCTCGGCAATGCACATCTGCCGAGCGCATTCGAGGACGCCGCGACCAAGGGCGTCGGTGCTGCCGCGATCTATGCCGGCGGTTTTTCCGAATCGTCGGATGACGAGGCGCAGAAGCTTGGCGCGTTCATCACCGGCCTGAGCATTGAGGCGGGCATCTCGCTGTGCGGCCCCAATTGCATGGGCGCGCTGAGCCCGTCGACCAATTCATCGACCTATCTGCATGAGGTCATCAACCCCGCGGGCGTCCGCGGCAGCGTCGGCCTGATCTCGCAGAGCGGCGCGATCTGCATCGCCATGGCATCGGATTGCCGCCGCTTCGGCTTCAGCCACATCGTCTCGTCAGGCAATGAGGCGGTGCTGAACACCTGCGATTTCATGGAATACATGATCGCCGATCCGCACACCCGCAGCATCGCACTGTTCCTGGAGTCGGTTCGGCAGCCGGAGCGTTTTGTAGCGTTGCTGGATCGTGCCGCCGATGCCGGCAAACCCGTCGTCGCACTGAAGGTCGGCAAGAGCGTGCGCGCCCGTCATTCCATCACCACCCATACCGGCGGGCTGGCCGGCGAATCCAAGGTGTTCAGCGCCATTCTCGCTGCGCATCGGGCCATTGAAGTGAACACGCTCGGTGAGATGACCGAGGTGCTGGCCGCGGCGCAAGGCAGTCATTTGCCGCAAGGCGAGCGCATCGCCATCATGACCGGTTCGGGCGGACAGGCCGAACTGGTGCTGGATGTCGCAGGGGATGCGGGTTTCAACCTTCCACCGCTGGTGCAGGCGGAGCGCGAAGAGGTCGAGCGCGTGGTCGGCCGCATCACCGGCGACGGCAACCCGCTGGATGCCTGGGGCTCGGGCAATCCCGACACCAACTATCCGCATGCGCTGCGCGTGCTCGGCAAGTCGGAGAACTACGACGCCGTGGCCCTGCTGTGCGACGGCATGGACGGCCATCCGCTCGATGAGCCGGCCGACGATCTCGTCTATGCCAATATGGTGGTCGATGCGTCGCGCGAATCCAGCAAGCCGTTCTATCTGCTGTCGGCACGCGCCGGCGTGTTCCGCAGGGATCAGGAAGCCATCATTCGACCGGCCGGCGTCGGCTTCCTGAGCGGCATCATCGAGGGACTTGGCGCCGTCAAGAAGCTCGCCCGCTGGGCACAGCCGCTCGCGGCCGGACGCGCCATTGCCCTGGCGCCGAGTTCAGAGATTGCGCAGGATCGCGCCACCATCAACGAACGCGACGCCAAGACGCTGCTGGCGCAGGCCGGCATGACGGTGACGCGCGAGGTGCTGGTGCAGACCCTGGACGACGCGAAGGCGGCGCTGAAGACATTTGGCGAGGTCGTGCTCAAAGTCGCTTCGGACGATATCGCGCACAAGTCCGAATACGGCCTTGTCGAACTCGGCATTCGCGACGATGCGGCGCTGACGGAAGCCTGGGCCCGCATCGACGCGGGCGTGAAGAAGGTGCCGGGACAACCGCGCATCGACGGCATTCTCGTCCAGGAGATGGTGCGCACCGGCGTTGAAGTGTTCGCGGGCGTGAGCCGGGATCCGGAATTCGGCCTGGTGCTCGCCTTCGGCCTCGGCGGCACGCTGGTGGAAATCATCCAGGATGTCAGCCTGCGTCCTCTGCCCCTGAAGCAGGGCGATGCGGAAGCGATGATCGCCGAAACACGCACCGCATCGAAGATTCTCGGCGGTGTGCGCGGCGCCGCGCCGGCCGATATCGAAGCGCTGGCCGCGAACATCTATGCGCTCGCCGATTTCGCCTGGGCGAACAAGGATCAACTCGACGAGATCGACGTAAACCCGATCAAGGTGCTGGAGCGGGGCATGGGATGCGTCGCAGTGGACGCCCTGATCGTGCCGCACCGGCCCGTAATTGCCGGCACGCCGGCGCACTGACACCCATCTGTAGTCAAGGAATACGCCATGACCGAACACAAGAGCACTTTTGTCGTCACGCCGGATATGAGTGCGGAACAGCACGGCAATCCGGGTTTCGCCGTCCTCGCTACTCCCGCCCTGCTCGGCCTGTTCGAAAAGGCAGCCATTGCCGCGATGGCCGACCGGCTGTCGGCCGGCGAAGGATCCGTCGGCGCCGGTGCGTCGCTGAAGCATCTTGCCGCGACTCCGATCGGGCAGACCGTGACGATCGTCACCCGCATCACGGCGACCGAAGGCAAGCAGGTGAGTTTCGAGCTCGAGGCCCACGACGCGAGCGAGAAGATCGGCACCTGCAGCCACGACCGCTTCATCGTCGACGTTGCCCGCTTCGCCGCGCGCGTTGCCAAGAAGGCAACACAAGCTGCGACCGCCGTCGCATGAAGACAACGCTGTTTACCAGCATCGGTCGCGACACGATCGAGTCCGCCCTGTCATCTTACGGCGAGGTCCGGAGCGTTGCTGACGGCTCGGAGATCGCCGCGACACTCGACGGCGTCGAGGCGCTGGTCATCAGCAATCCCGGATTCTACACGGCGGAATTCGCCGACACGCTTTGCCAGCGCGGCAAGTCGCTGCGCTGGATCCAGTTGCTGTCGGCGGGTTACGATGGCCCTGCGAAACACGGCATTCCGCCCGGCACGATCCTGACCAATGCCGGCGAGTCGTGGTCGCCGACCGTCGCCGAGCATACCGTTGCCATGTTACTGTCCTTGCTGCGCCGCCTGTCGGACAGCCAGCGAGCACAGAGCGAGCGGCGCTGGGACGTGAATCTCCGCAACAGCATTTCCTCGATCGAAGGCAAGACCGTCGCCATCCTCGGCTATGGCAGCATCGGGCGTGAGATCGTGGCGCGCATCAAGCCGTTTGGCGCACGGACCATCGGCATCACGCGCAGCGGCCAGCCGTCGGACCTCGCGCCGGGACCGGACCGGATGGCAAAAGTTTCAGACCTCCACGATGTGCTGCGCGAGGCCGATGCCCTGATCGTCACAGTGCCGCTCTCTGACCAGACGCAGCATATCGTCAATGCCGCCGTGCTGGCCTGCCTGCCACCGAGCGCCGTGCTCGTGAACGTCTCGCGCGGTGGCACGGTGGACAGCGTGGCGCTTGCCACGGCCTTGCATCAAGGACGGCTGGCGGGCGCAGCCCTGGACGTCACCGAGACCGAGCCGCTGCCATCCGCCGACCCGTTGTGGGATGCGCCCAACCTGATTCTCACGCCGCACGTCGCGGGCTTCGGCGGCGCCGGGACGGCCGACCGCCTGACCCGCGTCGTCGCGGAGAATGCCAGACGCATCGTCACCGGACTGGACCTTCTGCATCGCGTCGAGGTCCCCGTCCGCTAGGCGATCTGCCGCTCCGGCCGCGGGTGACCAAGCAAGGCATCGTACGGCACCAGGCCGAGCGAGGCCTTCAGGTGGTAGACGGCTTCCTGAAGCGGGGCCATCGAGGCGGCGTCCAGCTCGAAGCGATCACCGCTGACGCGCATGTGCTGCTCCGGGACGAAATGGCTCTGGACGATGTGACGTGCGCCCATCGACTGCAGCACAGGCCGCAAAGCGTAATCCAGCGCCAGAACGTGAGCCAGACTTCCACCGGTGGCGATGGGCAGCACGGCCTTTCCGGCGAAGGCAAACTGCGGCAGCACGTCGAGAAACGTCTTGAGCAGGCCGGAAAACGACGCCTTGAAAATTGGCGTCGCGATCACGACAGCGTCCGCTGCGGCAAGCTGCGCAACGGCGCCGACGATCCGGGGATCGCCATACTCCGCCCGCATCAGCGCATCGGCGGGCAGATCCGCTACCCTAAGATGTTGCGTGTCAACACCGGGACCGGAGATCATGTCCAGCACACAATCCGCCACGCGTACCGTGCGGGACGTGACGGACGGGCTGCCGGAGATCGCAAGGACGGTTCGGCTCATCACGTTCTCCGATATCAGGTTGCGGATCGTGCGGGATGGGCCGGCCGTGGCAGGCCCAGATGATCACGCAGGGTGCGTCCGGTATATTCGGTGCGAAACAGGCCGCGCTTCTGCAGAATGGGAACGACATGATCGACGAAGTCGTCGAACGCACCAGGCAGCCACGACGGCATGATGTTGAATCCGTCGGCAGCGCCGGCGACGAACCACTCTTCCAGTCCGTCGGCGACCATTTCGGGGGTGCCGACCAGCAGGCGATGCCCCATGGCGGCGGCAGCGTAGTCGCGCAACTCGCGCAAGGTCAGGTTCTTCGCCTTGGCCATCGCCGTCAGCGCAACAGCATGGCCCTGCATCATGGTCGAAGGTGGCAACTCGGGCACCGGACCGTCCAGCGGGTAGTCGGTCAGATCCTGTCCCAAGCGCTCTGACAAGATCTTCAGCGCGGATTTCGGCTCCATCATCGCGCCCAGCGCCGCCAGCTTGGCTTTGGCCTCCTGCTCGGTACTGCCGATGATCGGCGATACGCCCGGCATGATCTTCATATGGTCGGGATCGCGGCCGGCGCGCCTGGCGTGTTCGCGCAGGTCCGCCCGGAAGGCCTTGGCCACTTCTATGTCCTGTTGCACCGAGAACACGATTTCGGCGATCGACGCAGCCAGCTGCTTTCCGGCATCGGATGCGCCGGCCTGGATGATCACCGGATAGCCTTGCGGCGGCCGCGAGATGTTGAGCGGACCCTTGACACTATAGAACTCGCCGCGATGCTCCAGCGTGTGCATCTTCGAAGTGTCGGCAAATTGGCCGCCCTGCTTGTTCATGATGATAGCGTCGTCTTCCCAGCTATCCCATAGCCCTTTGGCAATTTTGACGAACTCGGTCGCGGAGGCGTAGCGCTGCGCATGGGGCGGATGGTTGTCGCGGCTGAAATTGAGCGCCGCCTCGGGAAAGGCGCCCGTCACCACGTTCCATGCGGCCCGGCCGCCGCTGATATGGTCGAGCGAGGCGAACAGACGCGCCAGATTGTAGGGCTCGGTGTAGGTCGCGGACGCAGTGGCTGCGAGACCGAGATGACTGGTGGTCATGGCGAGGGCCGACAACAGCGTGATCGGCTCCAGCCGCACCATCATCGACGGATGCACATTCGGCCCGGTGTTGAGGGCGTCTGCAAGAAACAGCAGATCGAACTTGCCGCGTTCTGCGGACCTGGCCACATGCTGGAGCAGGGAAAGGTCTTCCGCATTGCCCCAGGCGTTAGGCAGTTTCCAGGCGGCGACGTGGTGACCGGTGCCCAGAACAAACACGCCAAGGTGCATTTGCGACATTTCCACACTCCCTCACCCTATGGGCTGGCCCAAGCGGGCTGGCCGAAGATTTCAAGTCCTACTTGAATTATTGAAGTGATTGCAAAAATATTGCAATAGTTTTTTGCCCCTACTCAAAGACCCCCTCATCGCCTATTGACGATTCAGGAACCTGCGCATGAGACGCAGCTCGATTTTTTTTGATTGTAATTCAAATTACTTCATCTAGATTGAATTTCATCAAGGGCCACGGGTCTGCCTGTCTGCGCTTTTGAGCAACTTCCGGCGGGCGCCCGACTTCAGTGGCCGCTCTCCTGACCGAGTGCACGAGAGCCATGAAGCCAGCATCTTTCGACTACTACAGAGCCGCGAACCGGGCCGACGCGATCCGTCTGCTGGCGGAATACGGTGATGACGGAAAAATCCTCGCCGGCGGTCAAAGCCTTGTGGCGGCGATGAACTTTCGCCTGGCCCGGCCGAATGTGCTGATCGATATCAACGACGCTGCCGATCTCGATTACCTTCGCGTCGAGGATGGCACGTTGCGGATCGGCGCGCTGACACGCCACGCCAGGTTTCACGACCCGGCCGAACCCGGCCCGCTGGGTGCGCTGCTCAGCAAGGTCGTGCATCACATCGCGCACTACCCGATCCGCCAGCGCGGCACGTTCGCCGGCAGCCTGTCGCACGCCGATCCGGCCTCCGAATGGTGCCTCGTCGCAACGACACTGGGGGCCGAGATGCATATCGCCAGCCACGATGGCGAGCGCACCTGCCCCGCCGCGCAGTTCTTCAAGGGCACCTTCACCACCGCGATCGAAACCCAGGATTTGCTCGCCGAGATCAGGCTGCCCGTGCTGGGCAACGGCTGGCGGAGCGGCTTCCATGAATTTTCGCGGCGCGCTGGCGATTTCGCCCTGGCCATGTCGCTCGTGGTTCTGAAGATCGAGGATGGCGTCATCACGGATGCGCGCATCGGTGTCGGCGCCGTCTCCGATCGCGCGCTGCGTCTCGAAACTCTCGAGGCCGAACTGATCGGCAAGGCCCCCAATGAAAAGCTGTTTGCGGAAATCGCAGCCGCTGCGAAAGCGCAGATCACACCGTCTGCCGACATTCATGCGACTTCCGCCTTCCGCAGCGACCTGATCCGCACCGTGGTGAAACGCGCCCTGATGCAGGCTGCAGCATGAGCTGGATCGGTCGTTCTCTGCCGCGTTACGAAGATCCCTCGCTGCTGATGGGGCGCGGCACCTACGTGGCCGACCTCGCGCGGAATACCGCGTCCGTCAAATTCGTTCGCAGTCCGGTGGCCGCCGGGCGCATCGTCGGCATGGAATTGCCGGACGGCGAACTGGTCTTTACCGCCGCCGATCTCGTCGACGTCAAGCCGATCCGCCCGATCCTGCATCGCCCCGATTATATCGCGGTCGATCAGCCGATCCTGGCCCGCGACCGCGTGATGTTCTGCGGCCAGGCGCTGGCGATGGTTGTCGCCGACGATCAGGGCCTCGCAGAGGACCTTGCAGAGCAGGTGTTCGCCGACGTCGAGGCGGACGATGCTATCGTCAATTTTGCCGACGCGCTCGCCGACGGCGCCGGCGCCGTGCATGCACATGCGCCGGGGAATGTCCTCGTCGAAGGCAAGATGCGCAGCGCCGGCCTGGATGACGCGTTTGCGATCGCCGCCGAAATAGTCTCGCTGGAGCTGCGCTCGGGGCGCCAGTCGGCCATGCCGCTAGAAGGCCGTGGCGGCGTCGCCCGCTACGATGCGGTCTCCGGCCGCGTCACGCTCTATGCGTCCGTCCAGATGCCGCACATGCTGCGCACCGGCATCGCCGACACCCTCGGCATGCCGGAAGCCGATCTGCGCGTGATCGCGCCGGATGTCGGCGGCGGCTTCGGCCAGAAGATGTCGCTATTTCCCGAATATGTCGCTTTGGTCTGGCTGGCGCGCCATCTGAAGCGCGACCTGTCCTGGATCGAGGATCGCCGCGAGAATTTTCTCGCTTCAGCCCACAGCCGCGATCAGGCGTTCTCCGTGAAAGGCGCCTTCAGCAAGGATGGCATTCTGCTGGGCATCGACGCCGACCTGAAGAGCAACGTCGGCGCGTTTTCCTGCTACCCCGTGACCTGCGGCGTCGAGCCGCTGATGGCGCTGGCTGAGCTGCCCGGTCCCTACAAGGTCAAGGAATACGGCGCGCGGTCGCGCGGCGTAACGACGAATACCTGCATGATGGCGCCGTACCGCGGCGTGGCGCGGCCAATGCTCACGCTCACCATGGAGCGGATGATGGATGTCGCCGCCAAGCGACTCCGCCTCGATCCCGTCGAGATCAGGCGGCGCAACCTGATCGATACGTTCCCGCATCGCTCGCCGACCGGCCTCGTCTATGACGAAGGCTCCTACCAGGAGGCGATGGAAGTTGCCGTCAACACTCTAGATGTGCCGGCGTTCCGCGAGCGCCAGGCTGCGGCGCGTGCGGCCGGCCGCTATCTGGGCATCGGCTTTTCGGTGTTCAGCGAACGCACCGGCTACGGCACGCCGGCCTATGCCGCGCGCGGCATGGGCATCGTGCCGGGCTACGAGATTGTCACCTGTGCCATGGATCCGTCGGGCTCTGTCGAGGTGCGCATTGGCTCGTCGCCCCATGGGCAGGGACTGAAGACCGCGCTCGCCCAGCTCATCGCCGACGAACTCGGCATTGCGCCGAGCAAGATCAAGATCATCTCCGGAGATACCGATGCAACGCCTTATGGCTGGGGCACCTTCGCCAGCCGTTCGATGGTGATCGCTGGCGGCGCCTCCAAGCTTGCCGCGGGGAAAGTCGCCGTGCGGCTGAGATCGATCGCGGCCACGATGATGGATGCCAAGCCCGAAGATATCGAACTTGAAGATGATCTTGCGCGCGTGATCGGCACCAACCAGTCACTGCCGATTCCGGACGTGGCGCGGGCGGCCTATCACCAGAGCCACCGCTTTCCGGACGCCGGCCCCGGCCTGCAAGATCAGGCGATCTACGATCCGGCAGGCACCTTCTCCAATGCCTGCCACGCCTGCATCGTCGAGGTGGATATCGAGACCGGCGGCGTTGTCATCGAACGCTTCGTCGTCGCCGAGGATGCCGGCATCCTGATCAATCCGATGATTGTCGATGGGCAGATCCACGGCGGCGTCGCGCAGGGTGTCGCCAACGCGCTGTACGAGGAACTGATCTACGATGAGACCGGCAATCTTCTGACCGCCTCGCTCGCCGATTACCTGCCGCCGACCATCGCGGAGATGCCAAACATCGAGATCGAACATCTCGTGACGCTGTCCGACGCCACCATCACCAAGGCCAAGGGCGTGGGCGAAGGCGGCACCATCGGCGCACCGGCGGCCATCATCAACGCGATCTGCGATGCGCTGGCGCCGTTCGGCGTCGAGATCTTCGAGATCCCCGCCACGCCGCAGCGAATCCGCGACCTCATTCGCGCCTCCGAACGGAACGATCATGGCTGAAAAAATCTCCATCACGCTGAACATCAACGCCAGGGACTACGCCATCAGCGTCGAGCCGCGGCGAACCCTGGCTGACGCCGTGCGCGACGATTGCGGTCTCACCGGGACGCATCTCGGCTGCGAGCACGGTGTGTGCGGCGCGTGCACGGTCATCGTCGACGGCAAGCCGGTCCGTTCCTGCCTCATGTTCGCCGTGCAGGCCGACGGGCGACCGATTCGCACGGTCGAAGGACTTGCCAGGGGCGACGTGCTTCACCCGCTGCAAAAGGTCTTCTGGGAAAACCACGGACTGCAGTGCGGCTTCTGCACGCCCGGCTTCCTGATGCTGGCGGCTGGCGCGCTCGAGGCCAAGCCGGACATGACCGAGGCCGAGATCCGCGATGTGCTGTCGTCGAACCTCTGCCGGTGCACCGGCTATCAGAACATCATCAAGGCTGTCAGCGCAGCCGCCGTCGAGATGCGTACATGTCAGCCATCGGAAAATTGCTAAAGCGCATCGAGGACCGGCCGCTCCTCACCGGTCAAGGTCGCTTCGCCGCCGACAACAATGCTGTCGGCCAGCTTCACATGCGGGTGGTGCGATCGCCGGTGGCGTTCGGAAAAATAATGTCGGTCGAGATCGAGGATGCACTGGCCTTACCAGGCGTCGTTGCGGTCTGGACCCATGCCGACATCGCCGATCTGCCACCGATCGATTTCCGGATGACACGGATCGAGGGCCTCGCGCGCTATCGGCAGACGATCCTGGCTCATGACTATGTCCGATACGTCGGCGATCCCGTTGCGGTGGTGTTCGCAGAAGATCCCTATCTTGCCGAGGACGCCGCCGACCTGGTGTTTTGCGACATCGACGAGCTTGAGCCATGCCTCGACGCCACCGGCGATCTCGTTGCGTACATGCCCGAGCGCGAGCCGGGCCTGCTCAACGAGGTCGCCGTCATCGTCAAGGAGTACGGCGATCTTGCCGCGGCCTTCGCAGGTGCGGCGGACATCGTCGAGCTGGAGGTCAAGGTAGGACGCCACACCGGCGTGCCGCTCGAAACGCGCGGCGCACTGGCCCATCGCGATCCCGCTACGGGCGTGCTCACCATGTATGGCGCCGCCAAGGTGCCGCACTACAACCGCGACTCGCTGGCCGGCATGCTCGGGCTCGAGGCATCGCAGGTGCAGCTCAGCGAAGGCCACGTGGGCGGCGGCTTCGGCATTCGCGGCGAGCTGTATCCCGAGGACGTGCTGGTCTGTGCCGCCGCCGTCCGGTTGGACCGGGCGGTCAAATGGATCGAGGACCGCCGCGAGCATCTGCTCGCCGCCAACCATTCGCGCGACCAGGTGCACCGCATGCGGGCGGCCGTGGATGCCAACGGCTTCATTCGTGGTCTCACCGACGTTTTCTTCACCGATCAGGGCGGCTATGTCCGCACCCACGGCGGCACCGTCTCCGATCTCGCGGCGGCCTTGCTGCCGGGCCCCTATCTGGTGCCGGCCTACCGGGTCGAAGGCCATATCCGCCTGACCAACAAGACACCATCTGGCACCTACCGCGCGCCGGGACGCTATGAGACCACGTTCGCCCGCGAGCGCCTGATCGATGCCATCGCGCAACGCCTGCAACTCGACCCGATCGACGTCCGTCGCGTGAACCTGATTCCCGAAGATCGCATGCCGTTCGATCGTGGCATCGAGGCGCTGGGGACTCACGTCGTCTATGACTCCGGCAAGTATCATGACCTGCTCGACCGCAGCCTCGCCCGGATCGACTATCCGGAGTTGAAGGCGAGTCTGGCCCGGCGCCGCCTGGCCGGCGAGGCCGTCGGTTTCGGCATCGCGTTCTTCGTCGAAAAGAGCGGTCTCGGTCCGCGCGATCTGGTGACCATGTCGGTGCAGGCGGACGGGACGATCGAGATCGTCACCGGCGCCGCATCCGTGGGGCAGGGCATCGAAACCGCGATGGCCCAGATCTGCTCCGAAGCCATCGGCGTGCCGATCGAACGCATCACGGTTGTCCATGGCCAGACAGATCGCATCTCGATCGGCTTCGGCGCGTTCGCGTCGCGCGTCACGGTGATGACAGGATCGGCCGTGCGGATCGCTTCGGAAGCGCTGCGCCACAAGGCGATCACCATGGCGGCGCCGCTGCTGCAGGCAAGTCCCGCCGACCTTGTCTTCGAATCTGGTCGCGTGCTGTCGAAAGCGAGCGGTGCGACCATCGGCATGGCCGAGATCGCGGCGCAATCCGGCGGCGAACTGTCTGCCGAAGGCCTGTTCGAGGCCGACCACATGAACTATCCCTACGGCGTGCACATCGCCCAGGTCTGCATCGACCGCGAGACCTGCGGCATCGCCATCGAACGCTATCTGGTCGCCTACGATGTCGGCAGGGCGATCAACCCCATGCTGATCGACGGCCAGATCGTCGGCGCGGCGGCGCAGGGCATCGGCGGCGCGATCTTCGAGGAGTTCATCTACGATGAATCGGGCCAGCCGCTTGCCACCAGCTTTGCCGACTATCTGATGCCGACCTGCAACGAAGTCCCGCCTGTCGAAGTGCTGCTGCGTGAGGACGCGCCCAGCCCGCAGAACCCGCTGGGTGTCAAAGGCGCCGGCGAAGGCGGCATCACGGCGGTAGGCGCAGCGATTGCGTCAGCCGTGGACAATGCGCTCGGGCGGCCCGGACTGATCACGCGACTGCCGATCTCGCCGGACCGGCTCTACGGCCTTCTCAATGCCGCTGCCGGCTGAATGGCGCCGCGCTCAGTCCCTGTCGACGTTGATCCACAGCGTCCGCACATGTCCTTTGCCGTGGTTCCAGATGCGATGCGGGCGGCGGGAGCTGTAGGAAATCAGGTCTCCCTTCTCCAGGAAGTGCAGCGTGCCGTCGACCTCGACGGTCAGCTTTCCCTCGAGAACGAATCCGTACTCAAACCCATCATGCTTGATCGGCTTCTCGGTTGCGCCGGTTTGCGGCGCATACTCGTTCATGGCGATGGAAACGCCGCGCGGCCGATCCTCCTTGATCAGGCGTCGAATGACGTGCTCGGCGGTCTCGACAACCCGTCGGTCGGAGGCCCGGACGACAAGATTCTCCTCGTCGATGACCTGGTCGACAATCAGTTCGGACATCGGCACTGCCAACGCATTGGCAATGACGATGAGCGAGCCAATGGAAGGAGACGCCCGTCCGCGCTCCACCAGACTGAGCATCGATGGGCTGAGACTGCACATATCCGCCAGGGTCTGCAGGGTCATTTCGCGCGCCTGACGGACCTCGCGGATGCGAACGCCAATCGCTGCAAGCGTGCTCGCAGTCGACCCGTGCAGTTCCTCGGGTGCGATATGGGCCGTGTCGCTCATCGCCGTCCAAATCCCATATTTGATGCCATTAAAATCCGCCACGCACTTGCCTAGCAGATTTTTTGATTATATTAAAGTCCGTGAATTAAATTCAAAAGGTTGTCTCGTGAATTTGGCTTCGAATCCCGAAACGGTCCGCGTCATCGACAGCACGCTTCCCTGTCCAAATCTACCTATTGTCGAAGGTTCGGGCAATGCCCGGGCCGTGCTTTGGCCCGGAAATGGTGCGATTTACCGGACTTTTCACGTCATTGACCTGGAAGCCGGCGCAAGAACCATCGAACTCAGGCATCCGTCCGATGCGGTCTACTACGTCACCAGCGGATCCGGATCCGTCATCGACGTGGCCGCGGGAACGCACGAGAGTCTGATTGAAGGTGCGATGGTCCATATCGACGCCGGCGATTGCTATCGCCTTGAGAACAGCGGCGCCGCTACCATGCGGATCATCGGCGGCCCCTGCCCGGCGGATCCGGCAATGTACCTTCATCTGAAGAGTGGAGCTGTCTGACATGGCTATCCGCGTCTTTCACCGCGACACACCCTCGCTCAGGCTGCCGCTGATCTCCAATGACGCCCGGTTCGTCGTCTGGCCGGGCGAAGGCGCCTGGATGGCCAACATGAATTACGTTCGGCTGGAGCCCGGCGAGGCCAACAAGCCGCATATTCATACCGTGTCGGAAGATACCATCTTCATCCTCGAAGGCTCCGGCACGATCAACGACTACACCAACGACGTCAGCGTCCCGTTTCACGCCGGATGCATCGTGCATGTCCCCGTTGGAATCAAGCATGCGGTCGCCGCTGACAAGGGCGTCCTCGTTGTCAGCGCGGGCGGCCCGAGTCCGGCCGACGTTCCCCTGTTGAAAGCTGTCGGCGCCCTGCCCGCTGACGCCGCGCCCCCGAAATGACGGTCCGCATCGCCACGGTCCAGTTCACCACCGAGCCGGGACAAGCGGCCGAGAACCGTGCCCGCTCGCTGGGCCAGATTGAACAGGCCGCACAGGCCGGAGCGCAGGTGATTGTGCTGCCCGAACTGTCTGTATCCGGCTACACCGCGGATGCCTTGCGCTTGCGCGCAGCCGCCGAGCCGCTCCACGGCGAGACGATGGCGGCATGGGCGGACGCGGCAAGTCGTCTGGGCGTCGTAATCGTCGGCGGCTTCTGCGAGAGTCTTGGCGAGTCGCTGTTCAACGCCGCCATCATGGTCGGCCCCCGGGGACTGCTTCTTCATTATCGAAAGCTGCATCTGTTCGATGGCGAAAAACACGTGTTCGCACCGGGCGATCTCACGCTTCGCCCGGTCGATACGCCATTCGGGCGGATCGGCGTCTGCGTCTGTTACGATCTGCGATTTGTCGAAGTCATGCGCGCACTGGCGCTGCAGGACGCCGACCTGATCGCAGTCCCGACCGCTTGGGTGGCCGGCTTTGACAAGGCACCGCGCGATGGCGACGGCCTGATCGGACAGGCGCGCGGCGCCATCGTGCAGGCCAATCTCAACCAGGTCTATGTCGCCTGCGCGTCGCAGGGCGGCCGTACGTCAGACGTGCATTTTCTCGGCAGTTCGCTGTTTGCCGACCCCTATGGTCGCATCCTCGCCGGTCCCATGCCGGAAGCCGACCAGGGCATCCTGATCGCTGACATGGATCTGGCAGTCGTCCAGCAGGCCAAGCAACGCTCGGAGCTGATCCGGCCGCGTCTCGACCGGCGCACCGATATTTATGGCTTGAGCGTCGCCGGCCAAACATTCTGACGGAAGGTGCCTCACGTGAAAATCACCAAGGAATTCGTCGTCTCGCAGTCCTTGCCGGCGGTCTGGCGCTTCTTTCACGACATCTCCGACGTCGCGGCCTGCCTGCCCGGCGCGCAGTATCTGGGGCCCGCCGAAGGCGGCAAGCATGCCGGCAAGGTCTCCTCGAAGATCGGCCCTTTTCAGGCGAGCTTCGAAGGCGAAGCAGACGTGGCCTATGACGAGGAGGCCAAGAGCGTTCACGTCGAGGGCAAAGGCGTCGACAAGAAGGGCGCCAGCCGCGGCAAGATGGTGATGGACTGCCGCCTTATGCCCGAGGGGACGGCGACAAAGGTCACCGTCGATGCCGATCTGCAGCTGTCCGGCACCATTGCCCAGTTCGGCCGCACCGGCATCATCACCGAGATCGCCACCATCATGGTCGCCGACTTCGTCCGCAATGCTGAGGTGCGGCTGGCCGCGCGCGCCGCGCCTGCGACCGCATCCGCCGCATCGGCATCTCCCGCACCGGCGCAGCCACTTCCCGCCGCGGCGCCGATCGGCGGGATCACTCTTTTACTCAGTGCACTGAAGGCCTGGCTGATGTCACCCTTCCGCAGCCGTACCAACTAACCGCACCGTCACAAACCGGAGACTGCCATGAAGATCGTCGACCTCTCCCACCTGATGAACGTCCACACACCCGGCTGGGTCGGCTATGCCGGCAACAAGATGTATTACGCCCAGAACCTGCAGACCAAGCAGATCGTGGCGCAGCGTATCGACATGGCGCTGCACGTCGGCACCCACATCGACGGCGCGATGCATGGCACCGACGGCATGGGCGACATGGCCTCCTATCCACTCGACTTCCTGGTCGGTCCCGGCGCCGTGGTCGACGTGTCCGCCCACATGGACGACTGGGCGGTGATCACGCCGGAGATGATCGAGAGCGCGCCGGTCGAGGTCAAGGAGGGCGATATCCTGATCCTGCACACTGGCTGGCATCGCTACTGGGAAGGACAGCCGCAACAGGATCTGGTAAGGTATTTTTGCATGCATCCCGGCGGCAAGATGGAATTGCTGAACTGGATGATCAAGAAGAAGATCAAGTGGTTCGGCATCGATTGCGGCTCCGGCGACCATGCCATGAACACGTCGATCCGCCACATGCGTCCCGATCTCGCCGCACGCTTCGAGAAGAAAGTCGGCATGACCTGCGACGAATTCTTCGGCGAATACAGCTACACGCACAACAGGTCCGGCCGCGAAGTCACCGAGAACATCTTCCCGTTCCATTCCTACGCGTTCCAGGAAGGTCTCATCCACGCCGAAAACGTCGGCGGCGACATCGAGCTGATGCTGAACAAGCGCGCCGTGATCGGTGCGTTCCCGTGGCGCTACGAAGGCCTAGAGGCCTGTCCGTGCCGCATCGTCTGCTTCGAGGGCATGGATGAGAAGGTCGAAGCCATTGGCGACGTCGCGAAGGCAGTCCTCGGCCCTCGCAGCATCGCGTCCGGCGTTTCCAGCGGCGGTCCTGACGGCCGCTGACGGGCTCGACGACTAATTCGTCAATCGGCTTACAACTTTGCCCTCATGGGCGTCCAATTTTGGCACCTTGGCACCGCGGGTTCTGTTGATAGCGCTCGGCTCGCGGCTGCGCGTGCCTGTTGCATTCCAGCCCCCATACGGGCACTCGTCGCATTTCGCCGGCGCCCGTGACCACGGCCCTCATGATGATGTATCGTCGAGAGTTCGTTTGCTGTGCGGTCGATCCACAAGGCCGCTGCAACGGTCAGTCAGTTGCTTAGACTAGCAAATCTGGCGAGCCGCCTCACCTAGTGCGCGCGCTGCGGTCTGAACCTAGATCGGAGCCGTGTTTTGTGTTCGAAGCGAAGGGAGCTTTCGAAACGGATCGGCGGAGCAGCTGACGGTCCGCTTCGCGCCGATACTGTTGAAAAAGTCGTTTTGGGGTGGCAGACAAAATTTTTCAGGCCCGCTGATGCGTTTTGTTTACGATGATATGAGGGACCGCGCAGCATCTCAGAAAAATGGCCACGGCGTCTCGCATCCGCGCCACGGTGCATCGCTCCGGTGGGGTTGTCCTAAAATCAGCATTTGCGAGAATTTTGCGGTCGTTCGATTTTCGACTTTTTCAACAGTATTCGCCAAGAGCGGCCGGTCAAGATATCTCGGCCTTCAGATGCTTTGGTTTCGAGGCGCTGGCGATCTCGGGCGCTGTCGGCTGACCTCTTACTCCGCAAAATATCCAACGACTTGCGACATCGCATTGAAGCGATGCGCGCCGCGATTCCGGAGCAAGGCACGCGGACACCGGCGGCCGGGAAGGTCTCGAGAGCGTGGCTCGCCGGTCCTGCTCGAATCAGCCGAACGCTGCGCGTATTTTTGGCGCAACCTGCTCGGCGAACAATTGCATGAAGCGCGGCTGGTCGAGGCCCGGCGCGTGGAACACGAGATGCTGAAAACCGAGCTCGACATAAGGGCGAATCTTCTCCACCACCTCGTCGGCATCCGACGACACGATCCAGCGGCTCGCTGCGCGGTCCAGCGGCAGCGCATTGGCGAGGCGCTCCATCGCCAGCGGGTCTTCAACGGTCATTTTTTCCTCGGCGGACAGCGCCAGCGCTGCCCAATGCCGGGTGTCCTCCTTCGCCTGCCGCACATCGCTGTCGAACGACAACTTGATTTCGATCATGCGATCGATGCTGTCATGGGCACGACCCGCCGTCGCCAGGCCCTCCGCGACCTTTGGCAGCAATGTGTCACGGTACAGTTCCGGCGCCTTGCCGCTGGTGCAGATAAAGCCCGCGCCGACTTCGCCGGCCAGCACTGCTGCCGTCGGCCCGGCCGCGGCGATGTAGATCGGCACCGGATTTTCCGGGCGGTCGTAAATCGTCGCGCTCTCGGTCTTGTAATATTCACCGTCGAAACTGACTCGCTCCTCGCGCCACAGCCGGTTCATCAGCACAATGGACTCCTTGAGCCGGCCGAAGCGCTCCTTGAAGCCGGGCCATTTCATGCCCGTTGCCGGCACTTCATTCAGCGACTCGCCGGTGCCGACGCCGAGAACGATACGGTCGGGAAACATCGCCCCCAGGGTGCCCACCGCCTGCGCCACCACGGACGGATGGTAGCGGAAGGTCGGCGTCGCGACGCTGGTGCCGATCCGGATCCTGCTGGTTTTCGCACCGGCGGCGCCGATCCAGGCAAAGGAGAACGGCGCATGGCCGTCGGTGTGGCGCCACGGCTGGAAATGGTCGCTGATGAAAACGGATTCGAAATCCATCTTCTCCGCAAGGCAGGTGAATTCCAGCAACCGGCTGGGCGTGAACTGCTCGGCCGAAGCCTTATATCCAATCTTGAGCATGAAATCTCCCTTACGGCCTGCATCGGGCCCTTAGCAAAAGTCAGTGTCGACGCCCGCAAGCCGCGGCAAGCGGCCTTCCTGCATCCACAGCTGCAGGTCCGTCGGGGTATCGATATCGAATGACAGCGCGACGTCCTGGCGCAGCGCCAGACGCAGACCGAGCGCCTCGGCGCTGCGCGCATGGTGTCGCGCGCTATCGCTGCCGTAGCGAAACACCGCCGCGCCAATCGGACGCCACAGCAGCACGTTGGTGCCGCTGCCGGCCCGATCGGCAACGATCAGCGCGTCGAAGCCGCTGCGAAACTCCTCGACCAGTTCCACCAGTCTTGTCGACGACAGGCCGGGCAGATCGACCGGAAGGACCATGACTTCATCGAGTCCGGCGCGCAGCGCAGCGTTGGCGCCGATCCTGATCGCGCCGTTGAGTTCGCACGTTTCAGGCTCGTCGCAGGCGACAAAGCCGCGCCTCAAGGCATCGGCGGCGACTTCGGCCGACTTCGATACGACGTAGATGTCGGCAAAATCAGCCAGGTTGGCGGCCTGCTCGAATGTGTGACGGAGCAGCGCGCGGTTGAGCGCCAGCCGGTCTTGCGGCAGCAGCACGCTCGAGAGCCGGGACTTGCCCTGCTCTGGCGGCTTGACCGGGATGATGACGGCGAGCGCTTTCATCCGGAGCGGGCCGCCGCCGCATGATCCCGGCCGCCGCCGACGCCCAGCGAACCTGCGAAGGCCAGCACCTCGCGCGCCAGCGCGATACGCGACTGCAGATCGGTCATCAGCGTCGGTGTCGAATGGGCGCGCGCTGCGAACTCTGCGATGTCGCCTGCATCCGCGCTGTCGATCACCAGACCATCGATCAAGCCTTCGTAGTGACGGGCGATCGAGGCCGAACTGGTCTCGATCTTCAACTCGTTCATGATCTTCGCCGTCGGTCCCTTGATGGCACGGCCGCCGATGATCGGCGACACGGCCACGACCGGCGCGGTGGCGCGGATCATCGCCTCGCGCAGGCCGGGCACCGCCAGCACGGGATCGACGCTGAGATAGGGATTGGACGGGCAGATCACGACCGCGCCAAGTTGCGGCGACGCCAACGCGGCGCTGACGGCGGGATTCAATCGCGCCGTAGCGGCTCCCTCGAACGAGATGTCCTGCACGACCGGCGCGCAGCGATGCTCGACAAAATAGCGCTGAAAATCCAGAACGCCGATATCGGTCTTCACCTTGGTGCGGAGGTCGTCATCGGTCACCGGCAGCAGATGCGGCGCGATCCCCAGCGTCCTGGCGATGCTGCCGATGATGTCGGTCAGCGTTTCGCCGGAGGCCAGGCGCCGCGTGCGCTCCACATGCAGCGCGAGGTCGCGGTCGCCGAGCGCGAACCAGTCCTCGCCGCCAAGCTGGCGCGTCGCTTCCATGAAATTCCAGGTCTCGCCGGCGCGGCCCCAGCCGCGAACCTCGTCGCTAAGGCCACCGAGGGTGTAGATCACCGTATCGATGTCGGGACAGATGCGCAGTCCCATATGTTCGAAATCGTCGGCGACGTTGATCACCACCGTCAGCCGCTCGCCAAGCAGATGCTGCAGGCCGAGCGCCAGCTTGGCGCCGCCGACGCCGCCGCAGATCGCCACCACCGTGCGCGACGGATCGAGCGAGGGCGCGGTCACCGGAACATGTCCATATGCCTGGGCCTGATCAGCGCCGCCGCGTCGTTCTCCGCGCCGCGATTGTGATAGCCGCGGACGTGCACCACCGGCAGGCCTTCGGCGCCCTGCCCCATGACCAGCGAGGCGGCCGCGGCGAGTTCGTCGCCGATCGCGACTTCCGTCACCTTCATGGCGCGGCCGAACAGATCCGGCGACCCGATCATGTTGTGCAACGAGGAAATGCCGGCGGCACCGAGCGCCACACCGACCACGCCATTCCGCCAGGCCCGGCCGAAGCTGTCATTGATGATCACGCCGATCGATACGGCGAATTCGTTGTCCAGCGTGGTCTTGATGGCGCGGCAGGAGGCATCGGGATCGACCGGCAGCAGCAGCACGCGATCGATGCCATCGAGCTTTTCGATGTTGGATTCGTCGATGCCGGCATTGGCCATCACATAACCGAGCCGGTGCGCGACGATCATCACGTTGGGCTTGACGCGGAGAACCTCGGCGGATTCGCCGAGCACAGCCTCGATGTGCCGCGGGTTCTTGCCGCTGATCTCGGCGAGGTCCCTGGCACGCGGCGAGGGAACCACGTCCGCCAGGTCGACATAGCGGTTCTCCGACTTGGAGATGACCTTCTGGGCGATCACCAGGACGTCGCCGTCCTGCAGAACGATCCCGGCACGGGCGAGGCTCGCCTTGATCAGCGCGCAGATGTCATCTCCCGGCTGCACCAGCGGGATGTCGGGGAGCGCGGTATAGGTGATCGATCGGGTCATCGGCAGGCTCGCGAGAGGCCTCTCCCTATAGTGGCTTCCACAGACAAGATCAAAACGCGATCACACGGCATGATCGACATGCTTTCGTGTTTTGGAGAACGGCGTCATCACCATCTCGGTCAGCGGTGCGGCATCGAAGCTGGTATCGACGCGCTCCTGCGACACCTTCTGGTACAGCGTAGTGCGCTGCTCGAAGCGGCGGCCGAGCGACCTGATGACGCCTTCCATCTGCGCCGGCGCGAATTCCTGGCCATGCTGAGTGCCGGCGGCGCGCGAGATGCTTTCGTTCATCAGGGTACCGCCGAGATCGTTGACGCCGCCCTTCAACAGTGCCGTGATCCCCTGCTCGCCGAGCTTGACCCAGGACGCCTGGATGTTGGTGATCAGAGGGTTCAACACCAGCCGCGAGACCGCGTGCATCAGCCGCACCTCGCGCCAGGTTGGCCCGAGCCGCGACTGTCCGCGCAGCGACATCGGCGCTTCCATATGCACGAAGGCCAGCGGCACGAATTCCGTGATGCCGCCGGTGCGCTCCTGCAGGTCACGTAGTTGCAGGAGGTGCTTTGCCCAGCTGCCGTAATGCTCGACATGACCGAACATGATGGTCGAGGTGGTACGCAGCCCCACCTCGTGAGCGGTGCCGACGATGTCGAGCCATTGTTCCGTGCCGAGCTTGTCGGGGCAGATCACCGCACGGACCTTGTCGTCAAGGATTTCGGCCGCGGTGCCGGGCAGCGAGCCCAGGCCGGCATCGCGCAGCATCTCCAGGTAGCGCCTGACGGAAACGCCGAGCGTGGCCGCGCCCTGCGAAACTTCCAGCGGCGAGAAGGCGTGGACATGCATGTCCGGCACTTCGTTCTTCACCGTGCGCAGCAATTCCAGGTAGGTATCGCCCGTGTAGCGCGGATTGATGCCGCCCTGCATGCAGACTTCGGTGGCGCCGCGGTTCCATGCTTCGCGGGCGCGCCGCGCCACTTCGTCGAGCGCCAGATCGTAGGGTTTGCCGCGCAGTTGTTCGTGCATCTTCCCTTTGGAAAACGCGCAGAAGCTGCATTGGTAGCTGCACACATTGGTATAGTTGATATTGCGGTTGACGACATAGCGCACCACGTCGCCGCTGGCCCCTGCACGCAGATCGTCGGCGGCGGAGCAGATCATGTCGACGTCGCCAGCACGCGCCTTGAATAACGACACGACCTCGGCTTCCGCCAACCGGTTGCCGGCACTGGCCCGGGCGACCAGCGCGTCGAGGCCGCGGTCGATGCGCGGGCGACGCGGTGGCGCCGGCAGCGCCTCAAGCGAGCCGGGCATCCAACCGTCCTCGCGAACAAAACCGTCTGCATCGACCGCGCGCAGCACTTTGGTGGCCAGCGGCTTGTCGAGCCAGATCGCCGATTGCGCGACATAGGCTGGATAGACCGCCAGGCGCTGCTGCAGCGAGAAACCGGCTCGTTCGGTGGCCGTTTCCAGCTTGTAGAGATCCGGCCACGGCGCCTCAGGATTAACGTGATCGACAGTGACCGGGGAGATGCCGCCCCAGTCGTTGATACCGGCGTCCAGCAGGCGCGGAAAGGCGCCGTAGCTGAGATTGGGCGGAATCTGAATGTTCATCGCGGGGCCGAACAGCAGGCGCGTGACCGCCGCGGTCCAGAGCAGATCGTCGAGATCGGGCTCGTCGCAGCCGGCGAAGCGGGTGCCCGGCTTGGCGCGAAAGTTCTGCACGATGATTTCCTGCAGATGGCCGTGGCGCTCATGGGTGTTCTTCAGGGCCAGCAGCGACTGAATGCGTTCGAGCCGGGTTTCGCCGATGCCGATCAGGATTCCCGAAGTGAACGGCACGCGCTGGCGACCCGCGGCTTCGATCATCGCCATGCGAAGCGCGGGATCCTTGTCCGGCGAGCCGAAATGCGCGCCGCCACGTTCGTTCAGGCGCGAAGAGATCGTCTCCAGCATGATGCCCTGGGAGACGCTGACCTTGCGCAGCCTTGCAATATCGGCTTCGGTCATCACCCCGGCATTGACGTGCGGCAGCAGGCTGGTTTCCTTCAGCACCAGGGTGCACATCGACTCCAGGTAGTCCACCGTGCTGGCAAAGCCGAGGCCGGCCAGCGCGTCGCGGGCAGCGGCGTATCGCAGCTCCGGCTTGTCGCCGAGCGTAAACAGCGCCTCCCGGCATCCGGCTTTCTCGCCGGCACGCGCAATGGCCAGCACCTGCTCCGGCGACAGATAGGCGCTGGCGACGTCGCGCGGCGCCTTGGCGAAGGTGCAGTAGCCGCAGACGTCGCGGCACAGATGCGTCAGCGGAATGAAGACCTTTCGCGAATAGCTGATCGCCATGCCGAAGCCGGACTGACGCAACGCCGCGGCGCGGGCAAGCAGCTCTGCCGTCGGCATCGCCTCAAAAGCGGCAAGCGTCTGTTCGGCCGAAGCGGATGTGTCCATGTCCGTCTCCCCAGCCATCAGGCATCGACCTTCGCCATCACATCGGTGGCGAACCACTCGACCTGTTCGTTCATCTCAGCCACCGTGTCTGCGGGAAACATCAGCGCGCTGCAATGATCGACGCCAATGCTGCGCAGTTTGTCAATCTTCTCCAGGATCACGTCCGGCGATCCCACCAGATTAGCGACCACCTGATGGCTGAGGTCTCGCCCGGTATAGGCCAGCGACATCCGGTGCGCCACCAGACCGCTTTCCATATAGCGCTTTTCAGCAGCTTCCAGCGTCTTGCCGACGGTCACCGAGAATTGCGGAGCGATTTCGATATGGTCAGGATTGCAGCCAAGCTCGGCCGCTCGCGCCTTCAGCCGCGCGATGCGCTCCTCCATCTCCGTCAGCGGCCGCCACGCCGGCAGCCAGCCCTGGCCACAGCGTGCTGCGCGCTCCAGCGCCTCCAGATTGTGGCCGCCGACATAGATTGGAAACGGTTGCGCCGTGCTCTTCGGAAACATCTCCATGTCCCTGAAGGTGTAGTACTTGCCCTCGAAACTGCAGCAATCTTCGTTGAACAGCAGTTCGAGCGCCTGCAGGCCCTCGTCCATCATGTCGCCGCGGCGCGCCTTGTCGACGCGCGAGCCTCCCCAAGCGAGAAACTCCTCGCGATAGGCACCGAGGCCGACGCCCAAAATGAAGCGACCGCCGGTCATCCGGTCGAGCGTGATCGCCTGCTTGGCGAGATAGACCGGGTCGCGCATAGGCAACACGGTCAGCGCAGTGCCGAGCTTCAGCGTGGTGGTGACGGCGCCGATCGCCGCCAGCACCGTCATCGGCTCGTAGAAGTTCGGCGGCTTGCCGGGATGCAGCTTGCGGACATAGTCCTGCGTCGTGATGTGGTCATTGCCCCATACGGAATCATAGCCGAGCCGCTCGCACATCTTTCCCTGCGCGATGAAGTCTTCCGGCTGCACAAACGGCACCGGGTACATCACGCCTTCGAATGCGGTCGACAGGCTGACACTGAACTTCATGACTTCTCTCGAACGTCTCGGTTGTCGCGCAGCAATGCGCCGGTGTCGTCAGTCCGGAAAGACCTTGGCCGCCTTCAGCGCGGCCATGGCGTCGTTGCGATCGGCGGGCAAGGTCAGGATCTCGCCTTGCCACGCCGCAGTGGTGGCCGGGTCCTTCAATCCGCTGGCGGTGAGCAGCGCCACGACGGATTCACCGGCAGAAATGCGGCCGGTCTGCGCCAGTTGCTCGATGGCCGCGAGGCCGGTCGCGGAGGACGGCTCGAGAAACAGCCCCTCGCTTTTGGCCATCGTCTGCTGCCAGCGCATCATGTCCTCGTTACCGACGGTCAACGCGGCGCCGCCGGAGCGCCGCACCACATCGAGGGCCTGATAGGTGCCGCGGGTGGCGCCGATCGAAAAGGCAAGGGTCTCATCATTCCTGCGCACGTCGGGCAGCACATCGCCACCGCTGGCCAAAGCCGCGCCGAGCGAGCCATAGACCTCGGCGGCCACCATGCGCGGCATCCGGTCGGTCCAGCCGAATGCCATCATGTCCTCGAATCCGCGCCACATGCCGACCAGCGCATCGCCGTAGCAGACGGGAAGCACGCACCAGTCCGGCACGGACCAGTCCATCTGCTCGGCAACCTCATAGGCCAGCGTCTTGTAGCCTTCAATGCCGTAGGGATTGCTGCCGACCACCGGGCCGAAAAACGGCGAGGTCGGAAACCAGCCGTAGTTGCGCACCGCGTGCTCCATGAAGATCCATCGATCGTCCTTGTGCGCGCAGCCGACCACGGTAGCGCCGTAGGCACGCATCTGCGTCAGCATCGGACCGGTGGTACCGGTCACGGTAAACACCACACAAGCAAGGCCGGCCTTGGCCGCATACGCGGCCGCGGCCGCCCCGGCATTGCCGGTCGAACTGGATACGACAACCTTCGCCCCCATCTGCTTGGCTGCCGACACCGCCATGCAGGCCAACCGGTCCTTGAACGACCAGGTGGGATTGCGGGTTTCGTCTTTGCCAAACAGGTTTGAGATCCCGATACGGGCACCGGCGTGATCGAGGCGATGCAACGGCGAGCCGCCCTCACCGAGGCTAATCCCATAAGATTCTGCCACTGGCAGGACATCGCCATAGCGCCAAAGACCGCGGTTTTCGCCGCCCGAAGGTTTGTCGCGAGGTACGCGCAAGGTCTTGTCATACGCGACCACAAGATTGCTGCGCACCACCGGCCGGCACGACAAGCAATCCTCGGCATAGTCATCCGCCGCATAAAGCGCGGAGCACCGAACGCACTGCAAGCCAACGACCCGGGCCATCAGTTCACCTGCGCCGCGGCGTTGTTGCGTATCGGCGTATCCATGTCGCTCATGATCGTCGTCATGTTCTTGACGCCGGACTTACGGTGTCTTCCGACGCCTGCAACAGGCAATCTGAGTCTATCAACATCGCAGCGACATCTTTCGGAGAAGACAGTGCGTTCCGATTAACAGAACATCGTTCTTGTTATGTAATCGGCGCGCTGAAGCCAAGTCAAGCAACGACGTTCTGCCGGCCTCGGTCCGCATGGCGACGCGAGAGTCACGCGGCCGTCAGAACGAATATGTGCAGAATGATCGGCAAATGCGCAGCCGATGCCAGCCCGTTGGGCAGTTGATGCGCCGCCGAAATTGACGGCGCAGATTTGCCTGTCTAGACTATTCGGAACGTCGTTCTTATTATCGGAACACTGTGCGCGATCGACCTGGAACCTATGGAAATCAGCGCCACCTATCTGCTGCAGTTGATGCTGAACGGGCTTATGCTCGGTCTGATCTATGCGCTGATTGCCGTCGGCCTGGCCCTGATCTTCGGCGTGCTCGAGGTCATCAACTTCGCCCATGGCGAATTGCTGATGCTCGGCGGCTACGCCATGGCACTGTCGCTGCCGCTGTTCGGCCTATCGTACTGGCCTGCGCTCGCCGTGTCGGTGATGGTAACCTCGCTGGTCGGCGTGGTGCTGTATGAGTTCTTCCTCCGCCATATCGGCCAGAAGGAGTTCGAACGCAGCATTCTCACCACCCTCGGCATATCGATGATCCTGCTCTACGGCATGCAGTATCTGTTCACGGCCACCCCGCTGATGGTCGATACCGCCTACGGCTTTGAAGGGCTCGAGATCGGCTCCATCCGCATCACGATGACGCGCCTGATCGCCGGTGGCCTGTCGGTCGCGGCCTTCACTGGCCTCTACTGTCTGCTGAAATTCACCCAGTTCGGCCGCGCCATGCGGGCCATCGCGCAGAACCGCGAGGCCGCGATGATGGTCGGCATCAAGCCACGCCATGTCGCGCGCAACGCCGTGGCGCTGGCGGCGGCATTGTGCGGACTTGCCGGCGCAGCCCTGGCGCCGATCCAGCTGCTGCATCCGGCCATGGGCCAGGCCATCATCTTCAAGGCCTTCGCACTGGTGGTGATCGGCGGACTCGGCAACATGACGGGCGCGGTGGTCGTGGCCATTGCGCTCGGCATGATCGAGAGCTGGGTCGGCGGCTTCTTCGGCATCGTCTGGCAGGAAGGCGCCATCTTCACCATCATGATCCTTGCGGTGCTGCTGCGGCCCGACGGCATCTTCCAGCGCGGGAGCATGCGCGTCGGATGACCCAGCCCCGGTGGATCCCCGTCGCCGTGGTTGCGACCGTCATTCTGCTGTTCATCTTGCCCTGGTTGACAGGCTCGAACTACTTTACCGGCATCGCCATCTCCGGCCTGATCTTCCTCACTGCCGCGGCGTCATTGAACCTGGTCTATGGCTACGCCGGCCTGCTGTCGTTCGCGCAACTCGGCTTCTGGGGCGTCGGCGGCTATTGTTCGGCCATCGCGGTGATGGATTTTCACTGGAGTTTCTGGAGCGGCGTGCTGTTCGCGGGCGGCATCAATCTGCTGCTCGGCACCCTGATCGGCGTCATCATCACCCGCACCACCCGCCACGCGTTCGTGGTGGTCACCCTGACTTTCGCGCTGCTGACCAACCTGATCGCACGCGACTGGATCGACGTCACCCGCGGTCCGCTCGGCATTCCCGGCCTGCCGCCGCCGCAACTGATGGGATTTGTGTTCAACACCAGCGCTCGGTTCTACTACATCGCCCTGGTGTTCTCCCTGGTCGCCCTGGCGTTTCTCTACGCGCTGATGACGTCGCGCATCGGACTGGTGCTGAAAGCTATCAAGCAGAACGACCCATTGGTGCAGTCTCAGGGCATCTCGCCGGCACCGTACAAGCTCGCAGCTTTCGTAATCGCCGCGGTGATCACCGGCATGGCCGGCGGAATTTTCGCGTTTCATCTCAAGATTATCGACCCGAGCTTTCTCGATTTCTATTACATGCAGACCTTCCTGATCATCGTGATTATCGGCGGTGCCGGCAGCTTTTGGGCTGTGGTGCTGGCAGGCGCAGCCATGGTCGTGCTGCCGGAAGCGCTGCGCTTTTCCAACGAGCTGCGCATGGTGATCTATGGCGTAGTGCTGGTGGCCGTAATGATGTTCATGCCCGCGGGGTTTTCCGGCTGGCTCGAGGAGCGTCGCATCAAGGCACTGCGGAAAGCGTTGCAATGAGTGTCATTCTGTCGGTCGCCGGCGTGTCAAAGTCGTTCAGCGGCGTCCGCGCTGTGCAGGATGCCTCGTTCGACGTCGAGGAAGGCAGTATCACCGGCCTGATCGGCCCCAATGGCTCCGGCAAGAGCACGACCATCGACTGCATCAGCGGCTTCCAGCGCCTCGATGCCGGACGTGTCGGGCTGGCCGGCCAGGACATCACCGGCCTCAACGCTGCGGCGGTAGCCAGGGCCGGGCTGGTGCGTACCTTCCAGAACGTGCGAGTTTACGATTCCTACAACCTCGTCGATAACCTGCTGGTGGCCGACGCGACCTTCCGCGAGATGAACTGGTTCGACGCGCTGCTCCGCACCTCGTCGTTTCGTAGGACCAGCATGGCGGCCCGGGATCGCGCGCACGAGCTGATCGAACTGGTTGGGCTGACGCGACTGATCGATGCGCCGGCCACCGTGCTGTCCTATGGCCAGAAGAAGCTGCTGGCATTTGCCGCAGCGATGATGGCACGGCCGCGGCTGATCGTGCTCGACGAGCCGGTCGCCGGCGTCAATCCGACGCGCGTCAACGAGGTCGCCGACATCCTGCGCAAGGCCAATGCCGGCGGCATCTCGTTCCTGATCGTCGAGCACAATGTCGAGTTCATCAACAGCCTGTGCAACAAGGTGGTGGTTTTCGAACAGGGCCGCAAGTTGACCGAAGGCACGCCGGACGACGTGCGGAACGATCCCCGCGTGCTGGAAGCCTATCTCGGCATGGCACCGGCCTCGCACGTGGAGGCCACATGAGCGAATATCCGAAACTGGAGATCATCGACCTCTGCGCCGGCTATGGCGACGTGCAGATCGTCCGCGATTTCTCGACGCGGCTGGCGCCCGGCTCCATCACCACCCTGATCGGCGGCAATGGCGCCGGCAAGTCGACACTGCTGCGCGCGATCTTCGGCACGAACCGCTGGTTCTCCGGCCAGATCATTTTCGACGGCCAGGCCATCGAACAGCTTGGCCCGTCGGACCGGCTGCAGCGCGGCATCGGCTTCGTGCCGCAGGGCCGCTGCAATTTTCCGCTGATGAGTGTGGCGGAAAACCTCAAGATGGGCTGTTACACCCTGCCCGGCCGCGAACACCGCGCCGCGATCGCGCGCGTCACCGCCCAATTTCCCATGCTGACGCGAAAATGGTCGGAATTGGCCGGCAACCTCTCCGGCGGCGAACAGCAGGTGCTGGAGACGGCCATGGTGTTGCTGAGCAGCCCGCAGCTGCTGCTGCTTGACGAGCCATCGCTCGGCCTGTCGCCGAAGATGCAGGCCGAAGTGTTCGCGGTGGCAAAGCAGATCGCCGCCGCCGGGGTCACCATTCTCGTGGTCGAGCAGAATGTCCATGGCGCGCTGCTGGTGTCCGACACCGCCATCGTCATGGAACTCGGCAAGAAATTTCTCGAAGGCCCTGCCGCGGAGGTCCGCGACGATCCGCGCATCCGCGAGGCCTATCTTGGCGGCAATATCAAGGAGACCATCTCGCAATGACGTCCGCTCGTCTGGCTGTCGATATCGGCGGCACGTTTACAGATTTCGCGCTGCAAGTCGGCGCCAAGCGTTTCAGCCGCAAGGTACTGACCACGCCGCAGGCCCCCGAACAGGGCGTGCTCGCCGGCATCGAGATGATCCTGGCCGACGCCGCGCTGAAGCCGATCGACCTCGGACTGATCATTCACGGCACCACGCTGGCCACCAACGCCATCATCGAGCGCAAGGGCGCCAAGACCGCACTGCTGGCGACGGCCGGCCACCGCGATTCCATCGAGATGGCCTATGAACATCGCTTCGAGCAGTATGACATCTTCATGGACAAGCCGGCGCCGCTGGTGCCACGCCACCTGCGCCTGCAAGTCCCGGAACGCATCGACGCCACCGGCCGCATTCATCGGCCGCTCGACGAGAAGGCACTGGCCGACCTCGTCCCCGTGCTGCGCAATGAGGGCATCACCAGCGTTGCGATCGGCTACCTTCATTCCTATGCCAACCCGGTACATGAAATCCGCACCCGCGACATCCTGAAGCAGCTCGCGCCCGACATTGCCGTCACCATGTCGAGCGAAGTCTGCCCGGAAATGCGCGAATACGAGCGCTGGTCCACGGCCTGCGCCAATGCCTATGTGCAACCGGTGATGGACCGCTATCTGAAGCTGCTCGAGGATACGCTCACCGAGCGCGGCTTCACCTGTCCGATCTTCCTGATCACCTCCGCCGGCGGCCTCACCACCGTGGCGATCGCACGCCGGTTTCCAATTCGCCTTGTGGAGTCCGGCCCCGCCGGCGGCGCCATTCTGGCCAATCACATCGCGCTGGAGCGCAGCCACGATCACATCGTCTCGTTCGACATGGGCGGCACCACCGCGAAGATCTGCCTGATCGACGACGGTCAGCCGCATTTTTCGCGTTCGTTCGAAGTCGCGCGGCAATACCGCTTTCTCAAGGGCAGCGGCATTCCGATCCGCATTCCCGTCATCGAAATGGTGGAGATCGGCGCCGGCGGCGGCTCGATCGCCTCGGTCGACAACCTCCTGCGAATCCAGGTCGGCCCGGCCAGCGCCGGCTCCGAGCCCGGCCCGGCCTGTTACGGCCGCGGCGGCCTCAACGGCACCGTGACCGACGCCAATGTGATGCTCGGCCGAATCCAGGTCGACCGCTTTGCCGGCGGCAAGATGCAGCTCGATCCCAAGGCCTCGGCTTCCGCGCTCGCCGGCACGGTCGGCGACAGGCTCAAGCTCGATGCCACAACGGCGGCGCTCGGCGTCACCGAAGTGGTGGAAGAGAACATGGCCAATGCGGCGCGCGTTCACGCCGTGGAGCGCGGCCGCGAATTGTCGAACCGCATCATGATCGCGTTCGGCGGCGCCGCGCCGATCCACGCCACCCGCCTCGCCGAGAAGCTCAACATCTCCACGGTGATCGTGCCCGCCGGCGCCGGCGTCGGCTCGGCGTTCGGGTTCCTGCTGGCGCCGATCGCTTATGAGGTGGTGCGCACCCGCTACGTCCATCTCAACGACTCCTTCGATATCGCCGGCCTCAATGCCCTGCGCGCCGAGATGCGCGCCGAAGCCACCGCCGTGGTGCGGCTCGGCGCCCCCACGGAGCCGTTGACTGAAGGCTGGACCGCGAACATGCGCTATCGCGGCCAGGGCCATGAAATCACGGTGACGCTGCCCGACGGCGATTTCGACACCGACTCGGTCGCGACGCTGGAAAAGATTTTCATCACGGACTACGAGCAGCAGTTCGGACGCCGCATTCCCAACCTCGATGTCGAAGTGCTGAGCTGGTCGCTGCGGCTGGCGACGGTCGGCGCACCGATCACGCTGTGCCCGCCGGCACCGGCGGACCACGCCGCCGAACCCGCCGACCATGTCGAGGTGATCGATCCACCCACCGGCAAGTTCGAACGCATCGCGCTGTACAACCGCAGCTCCCTGGCGCCGGGATCTACCATTGCCGGCCCCGCCTTGATCGTCGAGGATGAGACGACGACCTTGGTGACCAAGAGCTTTACCGCGCGGATCGACGGGTTCGGCGCTGTTGTAATGACCAGGACATGACCATGGACGGAACCCAGACCCTGAACGACGACCCGATGCACGTCATCCACCAGCAGATCATGTGGGATCGCCTGATCTCGGTGGTCGAGGAGCAGGCGCAGACCCTGATCCGCATCGGCTTCTCCACCTCGACGCGAGAGGCAGGCGACGTCTCCGCCGGCGTGTTCAATGTCGCCGGCCACATGCTGGCACAGGCGATCACTGGCACCCCGGGCCATGTGAATTCCATGGCCCGCGCCGTGGTGCACTTCCTTGACAAGTTTCCCGCCGCCACGATGAAGCCCGGCGATGTCTTCATCACCAACGATCCCTGGAAAGGCACCGGACATCTGCACGATTTCACCGTGGTCACGCCGGTATTCCGCGACCAGACCATGGTAGCGCTGTTCGCCTCGACCTGCCATGTCATCGATGTCGGCGGGCGCGGCATGGGCCCCGAAGCGCGCGAGGTCTACGAAGAAGGCATCTACGTGCCGATCATGCGCTTCGCCAGCGCCGAAGGCACCAACGACACCCTGCTCGAGATGGTCCGCAACAACGTCCGCGAGTCCGTGCAGGTGATCGGCGATATCTATTCGCTGGTTGGCTGCAACGACGTGGGCAGCCGGCAACTGCTGGCGATGATGGCGGAATTCGGGATCGACACGCTCGACCTGCTCGGCGCGCACATTCTCGAACGCTCCCGCGCCGCCACGCTGGAGGCGGTCCGCAAATTGCCGAAGGGCACGTTCCGCCACGCCATGCGCATCGACGGCTACGACAAACCGCTCGACCTGGTGGCCACCATGACCATTTCCGACGACGGCATCGACGTCGATTTCACCGGGACGTCGCCGCCCTCTTCCTACGGCATAAACGTGCCGTTCTGCTACACCGAGGCCTACGCCTCGTTCGGCGTGAAGTGCATCGTCGCCCCGAAGATTCCCAACAACGAAGGCTCGCTGGCTGTGCTGCGCATGCATGCGCCGGAGAACTGCATCCTCAACGCACAGCACCCCCGGCCAGTTGCGACGCGCCACGTTACAGGCCAGATGCTGCCCGACCTGATGATTGGCTGCCTCAATCAGGCGCTGGACAATGCTGTACCTGCCGAAGGCACATCATGCCTGTGGAATCTGTTCGCGTTCGGCGGCACCAGCCAGATCGACGCCGACTCCACTGAAATGATGAAAGCGCGCGCGTTCAACGTCATGTCGTTCCATTCCGGCGGCACCGGCGCGCGCCCGGGCAAGGACGGGCTGTCCGCCACGGCCTTCCCGAGCGGCGTGCGCAACGTGCCGGTGGAAGTGACCGAGGCGATGTCGCCGCTGCTGCTGCTGCGCAAGGAATATCGCACGGATTCTGGCGGTGCCGGCAAGTTCCGCGGCGGTCTTGGCCAGGTCATCGAAGTCATCACCCTGGACGACGCCGCCTTTGCCATTTCCGCCAATTACGACCGCGTGCTCTATCCGCCGCGCGGCCGCAATGGCGGCAGCGACGGCATGGCCGGAAGGCTGACATTGCTGTCCGGCGCCGTGCTGAAAAGCAAGGGCCGCCAGACCATCGCCAAGCACGAGACGGTTCTGATCGAAATGCCCGGCGGCGGCGGACTTGGCAACCCGCTGGATCGCGATCCCGCGGCGGTCGCCGAGGACGTGCATCTCGGCATGGTCTCGCTGGCTGCGGCTGCGAAGGACTATGGCGTGGTGCTGCGCGCCGACAACAGTATCGACATTGAAGCCACAACGGCAGCGCGTCAAAGCCGCCGCTGAGATCCCGACAACCATATGCGGCACGCTGTGCCCGACAGGAGTAACCCATGAGTCTGATCGTGAGCGCCGGCCTGCCCACCGGAATGGAAGGCCTGACCTATCCGATCCCGTTCTCCAGCCCGGAGACTCTGATCCGGATAGCCCAGCACGCTGAGAAACTGGGTTATCACTCGGTGTGGGGCAATGATCACATGACCACGCAGCACTACGTGCGCGAGGAGTTTCCGGTCCCGCCGCGCTTCTGGGAGCCGCTGATGACCTACGCCTTCATCGCGGCCGCCACCACCACGTTGCGTATGGGCACCGGAATTCTCGTGCTGCCGATGCGGCGCGATATCGTCGTGCTCGCCAAGCAGATCGCCACGCTGGATCACTTCAGCGGCGGCCGGTTCGAGCTCGGCGTCGGCGTCGGCGCCTATAAGGAGGAGTTCGACGCCCTGCGCCCCGAGGGCGGCGCGCATCGTGGCGACATGGTCGAGGAAGGCGTCAAGGCGCTGCAGCTGCTGTTCAACGAACGCAGCGCCAGCTTCGAGGGAAAATATTACGCCTACAAGGATGTGGAGCTGTTTCCCAAGCCGAAGCAGGAAAAACTGCCGATTTATTTTGGCGGCAACAACGAGAACCACCTCCGGCGCGTCGCCGAAGGAGCCGATGGCTGGATTCCCGCCGGAATGCCGGCAGACAAGTTGAAGGTCATGGTGGAGCGGATGATGGACATGACGGTGAAAGCCGACCGCGATCCGTCGCAGATCCATGTGGCGCCGCAATTCGTCGTTCATGCCGGCCACAACCACGAAGCCGCCGTGGCGCGCTACAAGCAAAGCCAGATGCACAAGCATCTTCTGTCGCTGTCGAAGTCGACCCTGAAGGGCGAGGCCGGCCTGAAGATGGAAGACATCAACCTGATCGGCAATCCGGACTCTATCGTCGAGAAGGTGCACAAGCTCAAGGCCGCCGGCGTCACGCACCTGCTCGGCCTGTACTTCGCTGCCAATGATGTCCAGGAACTGCTCGACCAGATGCAATTCTTCGCCGAAGAGATCATCCCGCGCGTCATTTGATCGACAGCCCCCGCACGCACGAAGGCCACGCATGTCCAGCACGTTCGGAATTTCCTTTGACGGCAGTGAGACGCCGGACGCGCTGCGCGCCATGGTCAGCGCCGCCGACCATGGCGGCGCGGCGACCGCATGGCTGGCGTCGCACCTGTTCCAGCGCGAGCCGATCGCCACAGCAGCCATGACGCTCGCGGGCACCAGCAATATCAGCATCGCGCTGATGGCCATGAGCCCCTATTCGGTGCACCCGCTCTACGCCACCATGGCGGCCGCCACGCTGGACGAATATTTCCCCGGTCGCGTCAAACTGTGCTTCGGCGTCGGCGCGCCGCGCGATCTCGAAGCCGCCGGCCTGAAGGCCGAACATCCGATCGGCACCATGCGTGAGGCCATCGGCGTCGCGCGTGCGCTGCTGTCCGGCGAAGCGATCGACTTCAAGGGCGAGCGTTTCCAGGTGGCGGGACGGCGCCTCGCCAACGGCGCCCGCGACATCCCGATCTTTCTCGCCGCCTCCGGCCCGCAGATGCTTGAACTGGCGGGAGCCGTTGCAGACGGCGTGCTAATCAGCGCCGCGACTTCCCCGGCATTCGTGCGCTGGACGCTAGACCTCGTCCGCAAGGGCGAGGAAACCGCCGGGCGAAAAATCCAGAAGACCGGCTTGGTCTATGTCTCCGTTGACGATAACGAGAAAGTCGCGCGCAACCGGCTGCGTCGCACGCTGGGCTTCATCCTGCGCGGCGGGCACCACGCCCGCAACCTTGAAATGGCGGGCACCCAGCTCGACCAGAAAGCGCTGGCGGCCGCCTACGCCGCCGATAACTGGGATGCCGTCAATGCGCTGGTGACCGACGGCGTGGTAATGCGCCACAGCGCCAGCGGCACGCCCGACCAGGTCCGCGCCGCGTTTGCGGCGTATGAGGACGTCGGCATCGATGAGATCGTGGCATCGGGCATCACCGATCCCGTTCACCTGCAAAAAGTGTTCAGGACGCTAGAGCTCGGTTGAACCCCGGGGAGTGAACCGGGGCCGCGGGTCGCGAGCTACCTGCTGCGCACGGCGAGCGAAGACGGCGGCGCACCCATTTTTCGCGAGACGCTGTCGGCCGCTTCCTTGACCAGGACGCACAAGGCGTCGATATCGCGCTTGGTGAGACCCTGGCGCGGCACCGCGCCGCTCAGGGACGCCACCACCGCGCCGGACGCATCGCGGACCGCGGCGCCGACTGAATAGACGTTGACGATATTCTCCTCGTCAGAAATGGCGATGCCGGACTCGCGGATTTCACGCAGATCGGTCAGCAGCGACCGCAACGTGACCTTGGTCTTCCTGGTGAGCCTCTTGTAGGGCTCGCGGCCCATTACCTCAGCCACCTGCTTGTCCGGCAGCGCTGCCAGCATCACCTTGCCGAACGCCGTGGAGTGCGGCAGTGCCGTCGACCCCGCGGCATTGTTGATGACGATCGGCCCGTTGCTTTTCACCACCTTGAGATAGACCATCGCATGATCGCGCAGCACGCCCAGGAAACTGTTGACCTGGTGCTGTTCGGCCAGCGCAACCAGTTCCGGCGTTGACGCGCGGTCGAGGTCGTTTTGCGACAGGAACGATGAGCCGATCCGGAACGCGCGATAGCCGATGCGGTATTTTTGCGTATCCGGCGCCTGTTCGGCAAAGCCGGTGGAGGCCAGCGTGCTGAGCAGGCGGTGCACGATGGTCGGCGACAGCTCCATCCGCCGGGCGATGTCGCGGACACCCAGCGCGCCGTGCTCAGCGAGCAATTCGAGAATATCGACCGCACGCGCAACCGACTGACTTTCAGCACCCATGATACATTCCGATAAAAGGAACAGCGTTCGCCTCAGCGTATGAGGCCGCTGGCGCCAAAGTCAACGCTGCATCAACACAATGATCGTTGCAGCTGCAATCTGTGCAGCGCGGGCTGCAATTGTGGGCAGCCGCTGCCTTGACAGGGCTACCGAACTTTTCGACAATATCGGTCGGAACGTTGTTCTTTTAATCGGAACACGCGAAGATCACACACATCGTTCACCATGGACCGCCGATGGATTTCGCAAGTGACAATGCCGTCGGAGCCAGTCCGCTGGTGCTCGACGCCTTGCTCGCCGCGAACCATGACGCGGTGCCGGCGTATGGCCAGGACCCGTTCAGCGAACGCGCCAGGCAGCTGCTGAACGACATTTTCGAGCGCGAGGTCACCAGCTTCTTCGTCCCCAGCGGCACGGCATCCAATACACTGGCGCTCCACGTCCGGCGCGGTGCGGTCTTTCGTCGCCACAGTTCGCGAAGCGGTATCCTGAATGGCATGACGCCACAACGCGGCATGCATCTTGCGTTGATGTCCAGATAATTTTTCAGAAAGGTTTGATGATGCTGAACAGGACGATGATTGCCGCAATCGGGCTGGCGCTCGCTTTGCCAATGGCGGCGAACGCCCAGAGCATTATGATCGGCGCCAGCGTGCCGGACACCGGCCCCGCGGCAGCGCCCGCCATATGGCAGCGCTGGGGCTACCAGATGGCGCTTGACGAAGCCAATGCCGCCGGCGGCGTGCTGGGCAAGAAGGTCGAGATGGTCGCCTACGACAACCGCTGCAATCCGTCGGAAGCCGTCAACGTCGCCAACAAGCTGATCGAAGCCAAGGTCGTTGCCATCGTCGGCGCCCATTGCAGCTCGGCGACTTTGGCCAGCATGCCGCTGATCGCCGCGGCCAAGATCCCGATGATCGACGGCGTTGCCTCCAGCCCGAAGATCACCGAACTGTCGGGCGTCGGCGGCAATGAATGGACATTCCGCATCAATCCGTCCGACGATGACATGATGAACGCCCTTGGCCTTTATCTCGGCCAGGGCGGATCGAAGATCAAGCGCGTCGCGATCATCGGCGAGGACACCGATTTCGGCCGCGGCGGCGCGGCCGCCTTCACGACGGTGGCCAAGAAGAACGGTCTGGAAATCATCTCGACCGACTTCCATCCGCAAAGCTATCCGGACTACACATCGCTGCTGACCCGCATCCAGCAGGGCAAGCCGGACGCGATTGCCATCTTTCAGCTTGCAGGCGACCAGCTGAACTTCCTGCGCAATGCGATGCAGCTTGGCGTCAAGATTCCCTACATCGGTCGCTTCGATCCCGGCGGCAACAACCTGCAGATCATCCAGGCCGGCGGCATGGAAGGCTCCATCACCGCCTGGACCTACAGCTATCTCGTCGACAACCCGTTGAACAAGGCGTTTGCCGCCGAAGTCGAGAAGCGCCACAAGACGACGCCGGTTCTGCAGACCTGGGCCGGCTATGACGCCATGCGTCTGCTGCTGAAGGCCATCAAGGAAGCCAATTCGGTCGAACCGACCGCGATCCGTGACGCCATCAAGAAAATCGAATTCACCAATGTCATGGGTGCCAAAGTCACGTTCGACGATCACAACCAGGGTGGCAAGGTCGTGCTCATCGAGGGAGTCGCCAACAAGAAGGTCAAGATCCTGAAGGAAGTCTCCCTGAACTGAAGCAGACGACATGACGCCCGCGCTCGCTTGAGCACGGGCGTTTTTTGAGGCATTCTGCTCCGGCCCCTTCCGCAAACCTAGATTTGGCACCGGCGATATGCATCGGGCCGCGGTAGCCGTCATAATGCCCTGCGAAATCGCAGATGCTCGTCAGAAGTCAGGACTGAGGTTCGGCGCCCCCGCAAGACGGCTTCCGGCCTGACGGGCAGACTGAACAGCGACTCCTCGCCGCCGGAGCTCTCGGGTGCGACGATGCGCGCAAGCGCATGACGATGCGGACCGGCGGGGACGATGCCTTCCTCCCCAACGCCGCGCACGCCGAGTGGGTTGGTGAGGGGGACCGTCCTGAAACGATCGAGCCGGACACACGGCACTTCGGGAGCGGTGATCACTAGATAGTACGCCAGTGATCCCGTCAGCAACTGGCCGTCGTCGCCAGACGAGCTCGTCAATCGACCGGACGGTAGTGCCGCAGCCGCTATGGCGTGAGATCGTCATGCTTCAAAAACTGAAAAGGCCGCTTTACGCCGATATTGTTGATTTAGTCTTCGCTTGATAGGCGTCGGGGGCCGTGATTCCATCTCTGTATTGCTTTGCAAGGAGCAGGACGATGATGGGGATGCAGACGGCGCCGGCACAGTTGTTCTACGATTTCTGTCTCGACGACTACATTCCCGACGATCACTTGCTTAGGCGTATCGACCAATTTCTCGACCTGGCAAGGGTACGTACCGAGCTTAAGCCGTTCTACAGCACCATTGGCCGTCCCTCTATCGACCCCGAGTTGATGATGCGGATGCTGATCGTCGGCTACTGCATGGGCATCCGGTCCGAGCGGCGGCTGTGCGAGGAGGTTCACCTCAATCTGGCCTATCGCTGGTTCTGCCGCCTGGGGCTCAACGGCAAGGTGCCGGATCACTCCACGTTCTCGCGCAATCGGCATGGCCGGTTCCGGCAGAGCGATATCCTGCGGCATCTGTTCGAGACGATCGTGGAGCGGTGCATGCAGGAAGGCCTTGTCGGCGGTGAAGGGTTCGCTGTGGACGCAAGCCTCATCGCGGCAGATGCCAATAAGCAGCGCTCTGTTCCCGGCGTTCAGTGGCGGACCGGTGACTTCGATGCCGATGCTGGGCGGGCCATTCGCGAGTATCTGGCAACGCTGGACGATGCGGCCTTCGATGCCGCCAGCGAGGTGAAGCCCAAATTCGTGTCGCCGGCGGATCCGGCGGCGCAATGGACCGGCGCCCACAAGGGCCACGCCTTTTTCGCCTACGCCACAAACTATCTGATCGACACCGAGAACGCCGTCATTCTCGACGTCGAGGCCAGCCGGGCCATCCGCCAGCCGGAGGTCGGCGCCTCCCAAGGAGCGGCAGATCGAACCGCACATCCCGGTGTTCGACAAGTCCAACCGGACCGACGGCACCTTCTCACGATCCGACTTCATCTTCGATAATGACCTCAACCACTACACATGTCCGCAGGGGAAGTTGCTGGTCCAGTTCCGGCGGACCTACGCGACACCCCGCTCCGGCATCACCAAGGGCGGAACGCGGCTGTACCGATCGAGCAAGTCGGACTGTCAGGCCTGCGCCCTTAAGGCGAAGTGCTGTCCGAACATGCAGGAGCGCAAAGTGCCGCGTGACCTTCATGAAGATGCGCGGGATTTGCCCGAAACCTGGCGGACACGCCGGCGTACGAACGCTCCCGGCGTCGCCGCAAGAAGGTCGAGATGCTGTTCGCTCAGTTGAAGCGCATTCTCAGGCTCGGTCGCCTCAGGCTGCGCGGTCCCAGCGGCGCGCGAGACGAATTCCTTCTCGCCGCCACCGCCCAAAATCTGAGGAAGCTCGCCAAGCTTCGAGCGACAACAGGTGCTTGCCCCGTACCGGCATGACGGCGCCTGAGAGATCAGCGCCGTGCCCGCCCAGCGTTGAGACACACCTCACACGATCTCCCAACGAGAGAGCTCAATCAGAAGCGGCGATTAAATCAACAATATCCGCCAAGAGCTGCCGGCCAGTTGCCTATCGCCTAAGAGCGTAGCACAATATTCTTCGGCTTAAAGCTTTCAGGTTCGTAACGAAAGCGCCTCATGGGCTTAATGGCCGATCCTTCTGGTGTGCCGCAGTACATCCTTCCTTTCTGACGGCAGTAATCCGCATGCCCCGAACGTCGCACCTGTTCTCCCTGACCGCCGCTGAAGGTCTCTCTAACCTTCATACAGGTACGACCCTCGTGAAAATAGTCCAACGCATAGGCGAATTCTTTACATGATCGCTCAAAGTGGTTTGGAATGCCGCATCGGACGGTGGTCGCAATCATAGACCGCGCAAAATAGAACGCATGTCCGGGCTTGCTTATCGCGACCTTTGGCAGGCCTCTCGAAGTAATTTCTAGAGAGAATTGCGCCGAAATTGACCAGGCGCCTGGCCGGTCAATTGACGAAACGCGCGTGAGAAATTGGCCTGTGAGGAGAAATTGAGGGCGAGCGCAATATCCACCAATGGCCGATCCCCCTTCTTCAAAAGTGACTTGGCGCGTTCCAGACGCATCGCACTGACATATTTATGAGGCGGCCGGCCAACCGAGATCTTAAGAGCACGCGCGAAATGAAACCGGCTTAAGCATGCGACCGATGCGAGTTCGTCAAGATTCAGGTTACCTTCGAGGTTTGAATCGATATAATCAAGGACTCGAGTCAACCTGCGTTGATCAAGACCTTCCTGAGAAGCAAAAGAAAGATCTTGAGCAGACGTGCGGCTCAAATAGTTTTGGACCAGTCTTGCTGACAAGCTGGCAGATAGCGTTTCGATGAGAAGCCGACCTGCGGAGGTCTCCGAGTTCAGTTCCGAAGCTATGGCATATGAGATCTCCGCCAGAAGTGGGTCCTGAAAGCTTTTCTCAAACCGGAGCGATGCAACCACTGAGCTATCGACTTCGACACCGAGGTTGTCCGGCGAGAAATGTCCGTCCGGAAGGTAAATATGCAACACGCTCGGCATGGGATCGGAAATTTCCAGGAGGTCTTCCTGCAACCCCGCGGGAGACATCCAGATGATTCCCCGCTCGGCGACGGTCTTGTCGAGAATGCCGCCGCCGGTCCGCGTCACAATCGAACGGTTGCCGCGCTCTTTCGATGCCAATTCTTAGAGTACCAACGGTTGGTATCGATGGTGGTGGGCAAGAAATCGACCTCCCGCGGCTACGGCTACCTATGTACCTCCTTATCGGCAGCGCCGACGAAATTGTTGCCGCGGAACAACTGTTGGCCGTAGAGCAACTGAGGAGAACTCAACCTGAGCACCTCCGTTATGAGGTCGGGCCGTCCAGCCATCTTGGCCTGCTCATGGGCAAACGGGCGCTTGACAAATATTGACCGACGATGATGCGCTGGATGAAAGTGACTTTCCCGTGAGCGGACCCGTTTGACAACTTTGACCTGCATCAACGCCGCGACTGATGAGGGCGAGCAGTCTAATAAAAATCAATGCTCGGGAGGCAGATCATGAGTGAATTGAGACTACGGGACGATATCCTCGACGAGCTCGCTTATGAACCCATCGTCGACCAAGCCCATATCGGCGTTGCCGTAGATCAGGATATTGTAACGCTTAGTGGACACGTCGGCAGCTACGCCCAGAAGCTGGCGGCCTTATCCGCAGTACGCCGGGTAAAGGGCGTGCATGGAATCGCGGATGAGATCGAAGTTCGCAATTCTTCGGATAGTGCGCCGTCCGACGACGAGATAGCCAAACGTGCGGTCAATGTGCTGTCGTGGGATAGCGTCATTCCAAGCGATGTGATTCAGGTCACGGTGCGGGACGGACTCGTCACTTTGACCGGAAAAGTCAACTGGTACTATCAAAGGAGCAGCGCCGAGCGCGATGTCCGAGGGCTGTCGGGCGTACGTAGCGTCGTCAACAACGTCGAAATAGAGCCGCACGCGAAGCCCGAGAACGTCAAAAGGAAGATCGAGGCCGCCTTGAAGCGGCATGCCGAAATCGAAGCCAGGGACATACGTGTTACTGTTCGAGACGATGATGAAGTGCTGCTTGAAGGCAAGGTTCGCAATTGGGAGGAGAGGTCTGCGGTCGAGAACGCAGCCTGGTCGGCCCCGGGCGTGAAGAACGTCAAGGACCGGCTGACGATAGCATCCTAGCGATAGCTTTGACGTCCGCATCATTTCATAAGGCGAAGTGCGTCAGTCCGTAACGATCTTGCACGACTAATTATCGGTCGCGGGACTGACGCCTCGTCTATCAACGCTGGAGGAGTTATGGATCTCAAGATTCCGCATGATGCGCTGGTGTTTGTCGGTGACGGCCGTAGGGCTCTGTTCTTGCGAAACCACGGCGACGCGAAATTCCCGAATCTGAGGGCCGAGAAGGTCTTCATGGAGGAAAATCCGCCCAGCCGCGAGCAAGGCACTGAACGGCCAGGCCGCATCAGCAAGGGACCGCGCACAGGCGGCAGAAGTGCCGTAGAGCCAACTGATTGGCACGAACTCGAGGCGCATCACTTCGTTCGGATGGTCGCCGCGGCCATGGAAGACCTTATACGGGCCAGCAAGGTGAAGGAGCTGATTGTCGTGGCTCCGCCGCGAACCCTCGCAGAACTACGGCTTGCATTTCACCCCGATGTGAAATCCTGCATTGTCGCGGAGCTGAACAAGGATTTGACCAAGCATCCGATCTTTGAAATCGAGAAGCATCTCACAGGTGCCATCGGGGCTCGCTAGTACGTTTGCGGCGCAAATGTCTCTCGGAGAATCGTGGCGTCTGATGCGCGTAACCGCATCGCCAGCCATGAAGACCCGGGATACGTAGGTCTCGCGTGCCACCACCGTCCCGGCGCTGCAGGCTCCATCGAACAATGGCCGGATTCGTTCAGCCTTGTTTGAGGCTGATCAAAATCACTTCCCACTGCGGAGATAACCTGCAGGACAAATCGGGTGATCAGGCCATGCCACAAATCTCCACGTCCGGCCATGACAGCAAGCGTAAAAACCACCCGGTGGTGGCTTCGCGAGAGGTCAGGATACCGCCACTTGGTCTGGCTGGTACCTTGAACCGCCCGGATGGCGCCCGGGCACTGGTGATCTTTGCGCATGGCAGCGGGTCTAGCCAGTTCAGCCCGCGCAATATTCAGGTTGCGGAGGCGCTCAATCGCAGAGGGATCGCGACGCTGTTGTTCGACCTTCTGCTACCCCAGGAGGAGGAGGACCGGCAGAACGTGTTCGACATCGCCCTGCTCGCCCAGCGACTGAAACAAACGGTCCGCCAGGTGATCGAGGAGCCAGACGTCAGTTCCCTTCCGATCGGGCTGTTCGGGGCGAGTACAGGCGCAGCGGCGGCCCTGGTGGCGGCCAGCGGACTCGGTGATCGCATTGGCGCAGTGGTTTCCCGTGGCGGGCGGCCTGATCTTGCCGGCGACATCTTGCCGCTCGTCAAGGTCCCGACGCTCCTGATTGTTGGTGGCGCGGATTACGGTGTGATCGAACTCAACCAACAGGCCTTGCAGCGCCTCGGAGGCGAAAAGAGTCTTAAAATCGTTCCGGGTGCCACCCACCTCTTTGAAGAATCCGGCGCATTGGATGCGGTGATCGAACTCGCTGCCGGCTGGTTTGAAAGCCATCTGGTGACCGGAAATCTCCGCACCACAAAAACGGATCCGCGCAAGCCCGATGCACGTCAATGATGGAGTTCGAGGATAGATCAGATGCCGGGCGCAGACTGGCCAAGGCGCTTTCGCGCTATAAGAAACGGCATCCCATCGTTCTTGCTTTACCGCGCGGCGGTGTCCCCGTGGCAGCGGAGGTCGCTGCGGCGCTCGAGGCTCCCCTCGATTTGATTCTTGTTCGCAAGATCGGCGTGCCGACCCAGCCCGAGCTCGCGATGGGAGCCGTGGTGGACGGCGCCGCGCCCATCGTGGTCCGCAATGACGAAGTGATTGAGCTTTCGGGCACAACATCGGATGAGTTCGAGGCGACGTGCGCGCGTGAACTTGAGGAGATCGAACGCCGGCGCCAACTCTACCTTGGAGACCGCGCTCGAGCGGAGATAGCGGGACAGGTGGTGATCGTTATCGACGACGGCATTGCAACCGGGGCCACGACACGGGCAGCACTGCAGGCAATTCGCAACCAGAAACCTAAGGAACTGGTGCTCGCCGTTCCCGTCGCACCTCCGGACACGATCGCGCAATTGCGCGGGCAAGTCGATGCCCTGATTTGCCTTGAGACGCCGGAACTGTTCGGGGCCATCGGCTATTTCTATCGTGACTTCCGGCAGGTTAGCGATCAGGAAGTCATAGCCATTCTGAAGCGCTTTCCGGCCAAGCGACCGGCCGTGATTCCTTGAAACCGAGTGAACGGTCGCGACACCTCCTCATTCTATCGGAACCCAGCGATCGCCATCCTTGACGTAGGAGCGCTTGACGGCCGCCCATGCAATTCGGTGAGCGATCTCTTCCTGACGATTGTCTCCCGCGTGAGCTGCAAAGGCATGGTTGAACGCAGCTCGATAAATGTCCTGCGCATGCGGCGGAAGGTGGTCGCGTACCGATGTAGGAAGATCGATATTGGTGCGGTACGGCATGAGCTTCCCGACGAAGGACTAGAATCGGAGCGATTGATCGAGCGCGCTCACCGCGCGACGGTCAATGCGACATCAGCGTCGGCACGGTCATGGATTGAAGCATGCCGCGCGTAACTCCGCCCAGAATGCGCTCTTGCAGCCGCGAATGGCCGTAGCCTCCCATGACGAGCAGATCGAGACTCGCATCGGCCGCGATCGACAGGATGCTCGGCTGGATGTCAGCACGCTTCACGCTGCTGCGTTCGATCTGCGCTGTGAGACCATGTCGCGCCAGATGCGCCGCCAGGGCCGCCGCGGAGACATCAGCGGCTTCCTCCGCTTCGTTGACGCTGATGATGGTGATGGCCTGCGCCCGGGTCAGGAACGATGCGGCGTCACGGACGGCGCGCGCCGCAAAGCGACTGCCGTCCCACGCGATGCCGATGCGTCTCGGCTCGAACGGGCCCTTGTGCGTGTACGGCATGAAGAGAACCGGACCACCGGATTGAAAGAGGATATCCTGGGGCATAGTATTATCGAAGCTGTCGCCGTCAGGCTCCGGCTGCAGCACGACCGTCAAGTCGTAGAGCCGTGCCGAGGCACCGACTGTTGCGGCGGCTTCGACCGGAAGATCCGTGAGGGCTTTGAGGCCGTAACTTATGCCGGCGTTGCGCGCCTCGGCTTCGAAGACCGCAAGCGCGGCATTGGCCCGGGCCAGGGCGCGCTCGCGCTCAATCTCGAAAACCGCCGCGACGGCCGCCCCACCGTCAGCCGCGAGACCGACATTTACGGTTTCATAGCCGACCGAGACCGCGTCCAGATGCGCCGCGCGCGCCTTCGCCAGCGACACGGCGCCGTCGACGACCGGACCTATCGGGCGCTCCGAAGGGATGTGAACGAGCAGATTCTTCAACATGACTGTTCTCCGCACCTCAATAGCCTGCCTGTCGAAGCCATGAGTCACCCAAACAGCAAAGGCGTAGACGCGACTTGATCCACCGCAAACCAAAACGTCTTCTGCGCGAAATATATCCGTGTGTTGGTGGCTTGGCGCGGGATGCCCTGCCGAACGCGGCGCGCTCCGGCGCCGCGCATTTGCTGACGGAGACCGATCTGCTCGGTCGGCCGATGATCGGCCGCGAGGCAGCGCTTGTCGGCGTCATTCCGAGGGCGATATCTGCACCGCACCGAACTATATCGGCCCGCCGCCGGGACACTCGTTGGAAGAAATGCCCGGTATCGAATTGGATGCTTCCCGCTGCCGGCGTACGCGTGTTGGCTGTTCGTGAAGCGGTTGGCCGAAACCGAAGAAGAACTCAACGTGAGCGAATGTCTTCCGGGAAGCAGATGCTGGCTAAAGGGTTAGATACAGATCTTTGTACCTGATCGGATATGGCCTTCCAGGGACAACTTCGTGATCCTGTTCAGAAAAGCCGTCGGCATTCCTCGGTCGCCGCGCCGATGGGACAATCGAAAGCCCTCGTATCTTGGTTCGTGTTGCCACGAATCCGCGCAAGGAATTCCGCCGACGGACCGGGCCTCCCACTGTCGACTACGATTTACCGGAGGACCCCAGTTCCTTACGGACGGCGGCCGCGGCATTCCCGACCTTGTCCACTAGCATCTGAAGCTGGGTCTTCTCGATGCCCAGCTCCCTGGTCCAGTACTTGACCTCGTGATCTTCGTGCATGTTGATCTTGCTGCGGTCCTGCTGAACCTTCTTCTTCAAATCATCCATTGCTTCCTCCACGAGCTATCCCGGCGGACAGACTTTCATACGGCAACTCCATTGAACGGCACTGGTTCCGAACCGGCTTGGTCTCCTTCCAGTTTGGAAATGCCCTGGATGAACGGCTTTCCGCCGGTCAAGGCAATGGTCATTGGTCATTCCGGAGACATAGCTCGATAGCGGATCAGCGAGCATGACGTAGGCGGTGGCGAGTTCGGCGGGTTGTCCCGGCCGGTTGCCTCCGCCTCCAACGGAGCGTTGACGCACCTGTCCCTGGCGCCGCCAATTTTCGCTCGCGAAGGCAAATTTGACGGCGTCTCATTTGAGATGGCAGGGACCGTTGACATCTGCTGTTATCGGGGTTCCGCACTCGGCCGGAGTTGCCAGTCATGACATTCAAGCGCCCGCCAATCTATCGGAAGTGGTCTCCAAACGAGGATGACGAGCTCAGGAGCCTCGCCAGGACGGGAGCAACGCTGCTTCGGGCGACGGCGGCATTGAACCGGCGGGGAAATATTATTCGCAAGCGCGCCAAGGAATTGGGCTTGCACTTCGTCGGCACGCGGGAGGCCAAGCGCCGGGTCCGGCAGTTGGCCGAATTGGAAACGAATGATGGTAGATCTCCTACCCACCCCTAAATGTCCATCGTGCGGCTTCCCGATGAAGCGGCGACGAACAATTTCGAGCACTCAATATGAGTGCAGCGAACCCGATTGTCGCGATTCCGCGGAGGTCGCGGCACGTTGGATCGCCAGTGGCCTGAAGCCGCCCTCCGTATAGCGGCTGGGGATCCCCGCAATCGTCCTATAGCAGCGGAGATCACGTGGCCGCCGCCCAAGCTTTATGCGCGCCCGCATGGCCAAACATATGCTATCTCATGTGATGAAAATGCGGTCGATATCTGTCCTGGTGTCGATGCCCTGAGTCCAAAGGAGGCGGACATCGATCCCCACGCGTTACTGATTAGCAAGCTGAAAGAACACTCTCGCCTTCACAAGGAAGACGTGAGCGAGATCCGCGCATTCAACATCACGATGCATGAACTTGGCCTCGGAGAGGATTTCGTGCGCCAGGGCGACCGCCCCAGGGCTTCTGCCCTGGTGGTGAGCGGCGTTGTGGCGCGCTACCATCTGTTGCCGGATGGGCGACGCCAATATTTATCGTTTCACCTGCCCGGGGACATGCCCGACTCTCAGGCGCTTTTTGTTGAACAGATGGATCATGCTGTCTGTGCGATCGGTCCGGCGAGAGTCGCTTCGATCCCGCACAAAGAGCTGTTAGCGGCCTTCGATCGCCGTCCGTCGCTGGCGTTTGCCATCTGGCGCGAGACGCTGATCGATGCCGCAATCTTCCGGGAGGCGATTACGAACAACAGCGCCAGACCCACGCAACGCCGCATGGCGCATCTTTTTTGCGAGCTGTACTATCGGTCCCGCGCTTCCGGTCTCACGGACAACGAGGTGTGTCAGACACCGATAACCCTGGGGCACCTGGGCGAAACGCTGGGCATGTCGTTGGCCACGGTCAACCGCACGCTATCGGAGCTCCGGGAAACCGGTTCGGTGGACTTCCGCCATGGCCAGATCGTTGTTCATCATTGGGACAGGCTCGTCGGCCTCGCGGATTTCGATCCATCCTATCTGCATCTCAAGCGACCGCCGCTGTGATCGCTCGCATTCCGGCTGGCATCTTCGCTGCAGGGGATAACCAGCTTCGTCGACGATCGAGCCAAGATGGACGCTGCGTGGCAGCACGGCTTGGTCACCATGGCGCCCCGGAAACCATCAGTTGGGATAATTCTGGCGGAAATGGTCCAGGATTTGCGCGCATGGATTCGGAGGCGTTGGCCGACGTCCGATTTGATGCTCATTCCAAAACGCAGCAGTTCTCCAGGAACGCTTCAGCGCGCACCGAAGCGCCGCCGTCGTGCTCGTCGATTCGAGAGCAGAGAATCATTCAATTGCAAGCAATTCCAGTAACGAAGATGATGGGCAGGCGTGATAGCTGGCGCGATGCAAGAGGAGTGCATCCATGCTTCCAAACGGAAAATACTCGGCCTGGTTCAACACACCACGTGCGGGAGGCATGGGAGTTATCGAACTTCTGGATGGCCGGCTTTCCGGTGGCGATACGACGATCGCCTACCACGGATCGTATGTCCAGGACGGCGATAGCTTCACGGCGACCATCGCGACGCGACGGCATTCAGCTGGGCAGGCTGGAATTCTTGGACTCGACGAAGTCGAGATTGACCTGGAGGGCACGTCCAGGTCCACGACGGCAAGTTGCGCGGGCAGGATCCGACAGCAGCCCGAGATTCCTTTCGAAGTTGTCCTCGTCCGGATGGAAGACTAGCTTCCGCTGGATCCGCCGGGCATGCAGCTGGCGACCGAGAGCATTGCATTTCTGCAACCGGGCAATGGCCGGTTCGCGCTAGCCCCCAGCCTGAATGCGCGTGCGAGGGGACGTCGCACGGGATATAAATAATCCTGTCAGATCGGCCGCCGCCCAACCCTGCGCGCTGATCTTCCCCTGCGATCCGCATAACGTGAGAACTGACCCCATGTTTGATGTCATCGTCGTCGGCGGCGGCTCCGCCGGCGCTGCTGTTGCCGCCCGCCTCTCCGAGAATTCCGCCACCCGCGTGCTGCTGCTGGAAGCCGGGCTCGACTGGCGGGCCGCCGAGGCGCCGTGGGAAATCACCACGCCCAACCCGATTCCGGTCATCCACCACCGTGAATTCCAGGAAAAGTGGCAGTGGCCCAACCTGCTGAGCCGCCGCGTGGCCGGCCAGGACGCGCATTTCTACTGGCGCGGCAAGGGCCTTGGGGGCTCATCTATGATGAACGGCCAGATTGCCATCCGCGGCGTCGCCGATGCGTTCGACGAATGGGCGGCGCTGGGCTGCACCGGCTGGTCGGCCAAGGACGTCATGCCGCTGTTTGCGGCGATCGAGGACGATGAAGAGTTCGGCGACAGCGAGGGCCATGGCCGCGGCGGACCGCTGCCGGTCTATCGCGCGCCCGCAGATAAATGGGGCCCGATCGACAGCGGCCTGCGCGACGCCGCGCTGGCAGCGGGCTATCCATGGTGCAGCGATGTCAACGGCGCGGATGGCGAGGGGGCCGCCTGCTACCCCATCAATAGCCGCAACCTGCGACGCATCTCCACCAACGAGGGCTATCTCGAGCCGGCGCGCGACCGCGCCAATCTGGAGATCCGCGGCAAGGCGCTGGTCGACCGGCTGGTGATCGAGGACGGCCAGGCTACCGGCGTCGTGGTCCACATCGAAGGCCAGGGCACGATGGAGATCGGTGCGCGCGAAATCGTGCTGTGCGCCGGCGCGATTCATAGCCCCGCGATCCTGCTGCGCTCAGGCATCGGCCCCGCCGACGAGTTGAAAGCCATGGGAATCGCGGTCGCGCGCGACCTGCCCGTCGGCAGGAACTTCTTCGATCATCCGCTGTTCCGCACCACGATTCAGTTGCGCGAGGACATTCGCCCCGTCGATCCCGACACCCGCCACACCAATTGCTGCGTGACCTATTCCTCCGGCCTCGCCGGCGGCGGCAAGCGCGACATGATCATGATCGCCTTCAACCACCGCGGCATCGGCAAGCCCGGCGCCATCGGCACCGGCCTGTTCAATGCGTTTTCGCGAGGCGCACTGACGCTGGCGTCGATCGATCCGTCGATCGATCCGATCGTCGAGGAGAACATGCTCGCCGACGATCGCGACATCCTGCGGATGCGCGACGCGGTGAAGCGGCTGGCGGTGCTGACCGCGCAGCCGGCGCTGGCCGGGATCGCCGACTGGATCCGCCTTACCGACACCGACCTGACACTGCCGCAAGCGGCGGCACTTCCGGATCACGACCTCGACGCGCTGCTGCGCCGCGACACCGGCGACATCCAGCATGCCGCCGGCACCTGCCGCATGACCGGCTTCGCCGATGTAAACGGCGTGGTCAATCCCGATGGCACCGTGAAGGGCCTCAAAGGCCTGCGCGTCGCCGATGCCTCGATCATGCCGTCGGATTGCCGGGCCAATACGCATTTCACGACCGTCGTGATCGGCGAGTACATTGCACGAATGATGATGCGCGAGGCGGAATCGTCGAAGCCCACCGTGACGATGGCGACGCGATGACAAGGAAGGATATTGCTATGCCCACAACCGAAACCCAGATCACCGAATGGATTGCATCGCAGAAGCAGGCGATGATCGGCCTGCTGCGCGACGTGGTAAACATCGATTCCGGCTCTTACGACAAGACCGGTGTCGATGCGGTCGGTGCGCAGTTCGAGAAGCACTTTGCTGACCATGGCATTGAGACCTGGCGTGAGCCGCATGACGTGTTCGGCGATGCCATCCATGCGCTGGTGGCCAAGCCGGGCAGTAACGAGAAGCCCATCCTGCTCATGGGCCACCGCGACACCGTGTTTCCGAAAGGCGAGGTGTCACACCGCCCGTTCACCATCGAGGGCCACCGCGCTCATGGGCCCGGGGTCGCCGACATGAAGGCGGGCCTCGTGATCAACGTGTTCGTTGCCGCGGCATTGAAGACATTTGGCTGCGCGCCATGCCCGATCAGGCTGCTGATCACCGCCGACGAGGAGATCGGCTCGCCATCGTCTCGGCCGATCATCGAACGCGAGGGCCGCCTCGCTCGTGCCGTCTACAATTCCGAGCCAGGCCGGCCGAGCGGCAACATCACCACCGGCCGCAAGGGCGGAGTGTTCATGCGCTTCGAGATCGCGGGCAAGGCCGCGCATTCCGGCAATAATTTCGGCGACGGCATCAGCGCGATCGGAGAACTCGCCCACAAGATCGTGCAGATCCACGCCCTGACCGACATGGCCAAGGGCATCACGCTGAATGTCGGGCTGGTCTCCGGCGGGCAATCGGTCAATACCACGGCTCCCCATGCCGAGGGCCATATCGACATGCGCTACATCGATCCGGCAGACCGCGCGCGGATCATGACCGCCATCGAGACCATCATCGGGACGCCCACCGTAGACGGCACGACGGCAAAGCTGCACATCAACGGCGAATTCCTGCCGCTGGTGCAGAGCGATTCGTCAAAGGTGATGTTCGATGCCTATCGCGCCGCCGCCAGGGACGCCGGCCTGCCTAAGCTCGACGGCGAATTCGCTGGCGGCTGTGCCGATTCCGGCTTCACCGCCAGCGTCGGCACGCCGACGCTGTGCGGGCTTGGCCCCGTGGGCGGCAACGTACATACCCCGCTGGAATGGCTCGACCTCGACAGCATCGTGCCACGAGCCCAGGCACTGGCATTGGCGATCCTGCGCACCAAGGTCGATTGATGCCGCAGTGCAGAATTAGGCTATCTCTTCGGCTCGCTTCCAGAGCGGAAACGGGTCGAACAGATTCGCCCATGCAGCAACATCCATACCTGGCTTGCCCGACACCAGACAGGCATCGAGACGGCTGCGGATATCGGCTTCATCCATGTCCGAGCCGATGAAGACGATCTCCTGGCGACGGTCGCCGTAGATCTCGTTCCAGTTCTTCTTCAGCGACTGTCGCCAATAGGGATCGTCCGGCCAGCGGTCGGCCGGCACGTTGGCCCACCAGAAGCCCATGCCCTCGCTGCGCACGATGGCGCCGGCCTGGCTGAGTTCGCCGACCCATTGCGGCCGCGTCGCCAGCCAGAAATGCCCCTTGCTGCGGATCACGCCGGCCCAGCTCTCGCGCAAGAACTGCTGAAATTTCGCCGGATCGAAAGGCCGCCGCGCGCGATAGACGAAATTCTGCACGCCATATTCCTCGGTCTCGGGCGTGTGGTCGGCGAAGCCGTACAACTCCTTGTACCAGAGCGGATGTTGCTGGGCCTTTTCAAAATCAAAGCGGCCGGTGTCGAGCACGCGGTCGAACGGCACCCTGCCGAAATCAGCCTCGACGATGTCCGCATCGGGATTAAGTGCGCGGATGATCTTTCGCGCGTTGTCGCGCTGCATCGGCGTGGCGTCGGTCACCTTGTTCAGCACCACCACGTCGGCGAATTCGATCTGCTCCACCAGCAGGTCCACCAGCGTGCGCCGGTCGCCTTCCAGTGACTCGCCGCGGTCCTGCAGGAAATCCGTCGAGGAATAGTCCTTCAGCAGGTTTACCGCGTCGACCACCGTCACCATGGTGTCGAGCTGCGCCACGTCGGACAGGCTGTCGCCATTCCCGTCGCGGAAATCGAACGTGGCGGCGACCGGCAGCGGTTCGGCGATGCCGGTGGATTCGATCAGCAGATAGTCGTAGCGGCCGTCCTCGGCGAGCTTGCGGACCTCAAGCAGGAGGTCGTCGCGCAGGGTGCAGCAGATGCAGCCGTTGGTCATCTCGACCAGTTTCTCATCGGTCCGCGACAGCTTCGCACCGCCATCGCGAATGAGGTCGGCGTCGATGTTCACCTCGCTCATGTCGTTCACAATCACCGCTACCTTCAGGCCGTGGCGGTTGTTCAGCACATAGTTCAGCAAAGTTGTCTTCCCAGCCCCGAGGAAGCCGGACAAGACAGTGACGGGGAGTTTTTGCATCGAGATCGAACAATCGTTTGAGGGACGGAAACCGGCGGATCCTGCGCGCAACCATGGCACCAACTATTGTTATGTTATAACATAACATCTCTCTCGACCAGCTTGTCAAGCATAGCCCTGGCACAGCATTGCGGCGCGTCAGCTCTGCGCCCGTGGCAATTCGGATTCTGCGCCCCCAGTTAAAGACTCCCTCCAGGAGTTTGCCCATGGCCGCCCTTTCGATCCTCGATCTTGTCCGTGTCACCCAGGAAACCGACGCCCGCGGCGCGCTGGACAATGCGCGCGATCTGGCCGGCCACGCCGAGCAGTGGGGCTACAAGCGGTTCTGGGTGGCCGAGCATCACAACATGGCGGGGATCGCCAGCGCCGCGACCTCGATCGTGGTGAGCCACATCGCTGCGGGTACCAGCACGATCCGGGTCGGCGCCGGCGGCATCATGCTGCCCAACCACGCCCCGATCGTCATTGCTGAGCAGTTCGGCACCCTGGCGCGGCTGTATCCCGGGCGCATCGACCTCGGCCTCGGCCGGGCGCCCGGCACCGATCAGATCACCATGCGCGCGCTGCGCCGGTCGCTGCAGAGTTCGGACAATTTCCCGCAGGACGTGCTCGAGCTGCAGGCCTACTTCGCGCCGGTCGGACCAAACCAGAATATCCAGGCGGTGCCGGCGGCAGGCACTGAAGTGCCTCTCTGGATTCTCGGTTCCAGCACCTATGGCGCGCAGCTCGCCGCCGAACTCGGGTTACCCTACGCCTTTGCCTCGCATTTCGCCCCGGACCAACTGATGCAGGCGCTGGCGATCTACCGCGCCCGCTTCAAGCCGTCCGAGCAGCTCGACCGGCCGTACGCCATGGTCGGCGTCAACATCATCGCCGCCGATACCGACAAGGAAGCCAGGCGCCTGGCAACCACGCAGCAGATGTCCTTCGTAAACATGTTCCGCGGCACCCGTGGCCTCAGCCAGCCGCCCATCGACGACATCGAGACCTACTGGTCGCCGATGGAAAAGAAGCAGGCCATGAGCATGCTGGCGCGCTCGATCATCGGCTCGCCCGACACCGTGCGTGCCGGCATCGAGGCACTGGTGAAAGAGACCGGCGCGGATGAGCTGATGATCGTATCGGATGTCTACGACCATCCAGCGCGGCTGCATTCCTACGAGCTGATCGCCGCTACACAGAGCGGGCAGCAAGGGCAGCCAGCGGCGGAAGCTGTCGCCTGACGAGCGTCAGATCGCCGAGGCCACCGCTTCGAGGCCGATGATGCGGGCCAGCGCGCGGACCTCGCGCTTCTGGTCTTCACGCAGCGAGAACAGCAGCGGCATGGCAGCCGATTTGAGCTGCTGGACTTCGGTGCTGTCGGGATCGATCGGCGGGCTGCCAGTCCCCGGTCTGGCCTGCCTGGTATCGTGGATCTTTCGCGCCACGGCCCGCAGCGCATCCTCGACGGCCGGCCAGCTCTGCTGCTGCGACGCCGTCAGGTTGAGGCGTCCCTTGATGGCGGCGATCTGCGCATCGCTAAGCAACGCATAGTTCTTCTGCACCGGCGGCTTGGCGGCCAGCTTCGGCTTGGCCGGCAGTTGCGGTGGGATCATGCCGGGGTCAGCGATGCCGGGCGTGGCAGTGGTGCCTTGGCTCTCCGCCGCGAACGCCTGCCGCAACGACTCGTTCTGCGCTGAGTCCGCCGGTAACGGTTCGATGGACGCTAGCAGTGCGCCGGCCACCGGCAGCTTGTCCTTCTTGCCCTGGGTGTTGGACAACGGGCCGCGGGCCACTGCCACCGAGTTCGAGACATCGAATTGTCCCGACGAGGGCACGCTGTCCCGGCCAAGGATGCTCGCAACCGCGCCACCCACCAGCAGGACACACGCCAAGGCGCAGATTGTCATTGTTCGCGTCAAGGCTGTCTCCGCTGCAGCGACGAACTGTGGTCTATCGGCCTGACAAATGGAGAATAAATAAGGCTTAACCATGCCAGCCCGAAGGCGGAGCGAGGCCCGAACTGGCCGACCTGAACTTAGGCAGCTACCTCAAGCACATAGGCATCCTGGATATCGGCAACGATATCGGAGGCTTCCCACAGCGCGTCCGGCGCGATGGACTGCATGCTGATGGTCCAGTTCGCGCCCTTGGCGGCCCGCGGTGTGCTGACGATGTCGAATTCGACATTGCGGCACAGCGGATGGCGCTCGAAGGCGAAGGCCACCCGGGCCTTGATCTCCGCGATCGTCGCCGGCGTCTTCGCGAAATAGGATTCGAGATCCATGGCTGCCGTCCTGTGCCCGATTGCGCACCGCGCGATTCTCCACGGCCTATTCTTGGTCCCATGACAGTTAACGAAGAATTAATCGCCGCCCAGCGGGTTCCAATTCGATCACCCCAGGAGCTGATCGAGCCTCTCCCGCAACTGGTCCTGATGATAAGGCTTTGCCAAGCGTGGCAGATCGAGTTGCGCGCCCTCAGGCAGCTCCGCGTAGCCGGTCGCCAGCAGGATCGGCAGCGACGGCCGCACCTCGCGCGAGGCGGCGGCGAGTTCGATGCCGGTCATCCCCGGCATCACGTGATCGGTCATCATCAGATCGAGCGGCTGTTCGCTGCGCAAGATATCCAGCGCGTGGCGGCCGGAATTCGCGCCGATGACCCGGTGGCCGAGATCTTCCAGCATCTCAGTCGTGGACATGGCGATCAGGGGATCGTCATCGACGAACAGGATCACCGCGGAGCGCGCGGCATTGCGAGCCCCCCGGCTGGCATCGACGGCGGCAGGCGTCTTGGTCGTCACCGGCAGCACCAGCGTTGCAGTGGTGCCGCACCCCACGACGCTGCTGAGTTCGAGAGTGCCGCCGAGCTGCACCGCGAGACCGTGAACCATCGAGAGGCCGAGACCGGTGCCCTTGCCCAGCGGCTTGGTGGAAAAGAACGGCTCGATCGCCTTCTTCAGTGTTTCCGGCGACATGCCGCTGCCATTGTCGATCACCGAGACCTTCAGATAGTCGCCGGGGGTCAAGGCGGGGTCGTTGTTGATCGTATGCCGGGACACCTTGATGTCGATCGATCCGCCATCCTGCATGGCGTCGCGCGCGTTGATGGCCAGATTGAGAATCGCCAGCTCAAGCTGGTTGGCGTCGATCCGCGCCGGCGGCAGGCCGTCGGGAATATCCAGACGCAGCGCGACGCGCGGTCCGAGGGAGCGTTCCAGCAGATCGATCATGCCGCGAATCAGCGCGCCCAGATCGACCGGCACCGCCTTGAGGTCCTGCTGGCGTGCGAATGCCAGCAGCCGCTGGGTCAGCGAAGCGCCGCGCTCGGCCCCCTGCATCGCACCGTCGATCAGCCGGTGCATGCGCGGATCGTCGGGGATGCGCTTGCGCAGCAGGTCCAGATTGCCCATCACGGCCATCAGCAGATTGTTGAAGTCGTGCGCAACGCCGCCGGTGAGCTGGCCGATGGTCTCCATCTTCTGCGCCTGCCGCAATTGCTCCTGCGCCTTTTCGCGCGCCGCGACTTCCTTCATCAGGTCGGCCGTGCGCTCCTCGACGCGCTGTTCCAGCGTGGCGGTGAGTTCGGCCAGTGCCGTGCGTTCGGCGGCGAGTTGATCGAGCAGTGTTTCCCGCTCGATGTCGGAGGTTTTTCGCGCGGTAATATCAAGCGACACGCCGACCAGCGACTTGAGCTTGCCGTCGGGCCCGCGCACCGCGCGCGCCCGCGTCTCTACCCAATGGACCGAGCCGTCTGGCCAGATATTGCGATATTCGACATTGTAGTCGCTGCCGTTGGCCAGGGTCTGGTCGAGTGCCTGCTGCCGGCGCGCGCGATCGTCCGGATGAACCGATGCCTGCAGGTCGGCGAATGTGAACGGCTGCCCCGCCTCCCGTCCGAAGAACGACTTGCAGGTGTCCGAAACCTCGAGTTCGAGCGTGGGAAGATGCAGCTCGAGCGCCCCCAGCCGGCCGGCATTGAGCGCGGTCTGCAGCAGTTCTTCGCTTTCGGTGAGGTCTTCCAGAATGGCGCGGGTCTGGTATTGCCGGCGTCGTCCGCGCACCGCCGAGCCGACGATACTCACCAAGGTGGTGGGGTGAAACGGCCGCTCGATGAAGGTGACGTTGCCGAGTAACTGTCCGAGTCTTGCCGCATCGGGATTGCGCTCGGGACCGCCGCCCTGCCGGGTCAGCAGCACGATGGGAAAATCCGACCATGACGGCTGATCGTGCAGCCACGTCACCAGCCGCCGCAGATCGGCAGTCTTGATGGCCTCGTCGGCGATCACCGCCAGTCCTGCGCCGCCCTCGATCTCCTGCACCAGAGATGCAAAATCCGCGCAGGCCTGCGCGTAAAAGCCTGCCTCGCGGATCAGCGCCTCAGCCACCGACGCGTCGCGGCCGGTGGGGGCCAGGATGACCGCGCGTTCCGAGGACAGGCCGGGCTTCACGAGGCCTGCTCCTCCAGCAGCGGGCTGACGCCGCTGTAGACCGGCACGCCGCGCAGCACGCCCTGGAATTCGCTGAGCGGGGCGCCGATGGTCAGGCCGCGGCGGTCGATCCGGTATTCGCGGATCGTCGACTCATGTGTTCCGGTCCGCTTCTTGATCACGGAGATCGCGCGCCGCACGCTGCCCCCCGCCTCGAAATAGCGCAACAGCACCACCGTGTCAGCCAGATAGGTGACGTCGATCGGCGCCTTCATGTCGCCAACCAGGCCATGCTGGGCAACGGTCATGAAGGTCGCTGCACCGCGCCTATTGAGATACTGGAGCAATTCGTGCATGTGCAGGATCAGCGAGTTTTCTTCGGGCATCGAAGCCTGATAACCGTTGAGACTGTCGATCACCACGGTCTTGATGGCGTGCTCGTCGATCTGCTTGCGAACCCGATGCGCGAATTCACCGGGCGACAGTTCGGCTGCATCGACCTGCTCCATGAACAGCATTCCGCTTTCCTGCATTTCGGCGAGATCGATGCCGAGGCCCTTCATGCGCTCGAACAGCAGGCCGAGTTCCTCGTCGAACACGAACATCGCGGCCTTTTCGCCGCGCTTCACCGCGGCGACCACGTTGACGATGGCGGCGAGCGACTTGCCGGTACCAGCCGGTCCCAGTACCAGCGTGCTTGAGCCGGTCTCGATCCCGCCACCGAGCAACTGATCGAGTTCGGCGATACCGGTCGACTTGGTGGTGCGGGCCAGCCTGTTGCGATATTCGGAGGCCACCAGCCGCGGAAAGATATTCAATCCACCTGTAGAGATGGTGACGTCGTGATAGCCGCCGCGGAATTTCACGCCGCGATACTTGATCACGCGGGCGCGACGGCGCTCGGCGCCATAGGACGGCGCCAGTTCTTCCAGCCGCAAGACGCCATGAGCGACGCTGTGCACGGTCTTGTCGGCCACGTCGGCGGTGAGATCGTCCAGCAGCATCACCGTGGTGTTGAATTTGGCAAAGTAGTGCTTGATGGCGAGGATCTGCCGGCGATAGCGCAACGAGCTCTGCGCGAGCAGCCTGATTTCCGACAGGCTGTCGAGCACGACCCGGCTTGGCTTGACCCGTTCGACGGCCTCGAAGATCTGTTTGGTGGTTTCGCCAAGTTCGAGGTCCGACGAATACAGCAGGCTCTGCTGCTGTTCGGAATCCAGCAGGCTTTCCGGCGGCAGCAGCTCGAACACGTCGATGCCCCTTCCAAGCGTCCAGCCATGCGAAGCTGCGCCGTCGCGCAACTCGCGATCAGTCTCCGACAGGGTGATGTACAGGCAGGTTTCACCGGCGCGCGCCCCCTCGAGCAGGAATTGCAGCGCAACAGTTGTCTTTCCCGTGCCCGGCGCACCTTCCACCAAGAACAGGTGGCCGCGTGTAAAGCCGCCGGACAGGATATTATCCAGACCCCAAATACCGGTTTTCGCCCGATCTTCGGGTGCAAATACAGAACTCATAAGACCCCCTGACGTCGAACAACCACGATCACGGCAGCGGGTTCCCGGCGGTGGCGCCATTTTTTGATCCCGCGAGAGTGGAGTTCGGTTCAGCGCTTCTCGATCACCAGGCTCTGTACGGCACGGCCGAAGTAGCCGTTAACATCGGCGAGCCTCGAGGCGGCGATGCCGGTGCCCTCCGGCCCGATCCAGCTTTCGGAATTCAGCAGGATCCAGTCGCCCACCGGCGGCCGCGACAGGCTGACCGAGAGGTCGGCATTGAGGAAAGTCCAGTGGTCGAAGCTCAAGACGTTCGACGTTCCATTGCTGAAATCGGCGGCGACCACGGCGCGCATCACCTGGGAAATCGGCGCCCCCTCGACGATCGGCCGGTTGAGCCGGTACCAGATCGCGCCGGGCCCGAGCTTGAGGAAGCCACCGCGCACCGCTCGCACCGTCATGCCGGCGACGAACGGGCTGCTGGCATATTCCGGCTCCAGCAATCCGCCCTGATCGGGCAGCGGAAGGTCGAGCGGGGGATCGCCGATCTCCGCCGGCAACGCCTGCGCCTCGATCCGGACCTTCAGCGCAGTGGCTCGCACCACGACCACACCACCGGCCAGCAGCCTGACTCCGCAAAGCTGGATCTTGCGGCCTTCGCGCAGCACCTCGGTTTCGAACGTCAGCGGCGCCACGGGCACTGGACGCATCAGGTCAATGGTGACGCGCACCACCTGCATCGGCGAGGCCGTGGGCATCTGCTCGGCCAGCCAGGTGACCAGCGCCGACGGTGCAGAGCCGTGCTGCATGGACGGATCCCATGGCCCCGCGGCATGCGGGCTGGTGAACGCCTGGTTGCCGTCGATACGGTAGATGAAGTCCATCTGACGTTCTCTTTCTTCCCTCTCCCCGCGCGCAGCGACGCTGCGCCAGATGGCAGAGCGTGGATCGACGGGTGAGGGGTCGGTGCAGAGCGAGAGGCCTACCCCTCATCCGGCCGCGCTGCGCGCGGCCACCTTCTGCCACCTGGCGCAGCTTCGCTTCGCGCGGGGGAGAAAAGAAGCACCGCTCTCCTACAGCGGCGGATCGATCGCCTCGTCATATTCCTTCTTGAAGCGCGCGATCAGTTCGGCGACGGGCACCACCTTGGCGACGCTGCCGATGCCCTGGCCGCTGCCCCAGATTTCCTTCCATGCCTTCGGCTTGGCGCGCTCGCCGCTGCTGTCGGTGCCGAAATTCATCTTGGTGGCATCGGACTCCGGCAGGTTGTCGGGATCCATGCCGGCCGCGACAATGGAGGGCTTGAGGTAGTTGCCGTGCACGCCGGTGAACAGGTTGGAATAGACAATGTCCTCGGCGGCCGAAGCTGCGATCATGTCCTTGTAGCCGGGCACGGCGTTGGCTTCGGTGGTGGCGATGAAGGCCGAGCCGATATAGGCGAAATCGGCGCCGAGCACGCGGGCTGCGCGGATCGCGCGGCCATTGGCAATCGCCCCCGACAGCGCGACCGGCCCGTCAAACCACTGCCGGGTCTCCGCCACGAAGGCCAGCGGCGAGATTTCGCCGGCATGGCCGCCGGCGCCGGCCGACACCAGGATGAGGCCATCGGCGCCCTTCTCGACCGCCTTGTGCGCGAAGCGCTGATTGATGACGTCGTGAAACACGATGCAGCCCCAGCCATGCGCGGCCTGGTTCAGCTCCTCGCGGGCGCCGAGCGATGTGATCATCATTGGCACCTTGTGCTTCTCGCAGACGGCCAGGTCGTGCTCGAGCCGGTTGTTGGATTTGTGCACGATCTGGTTCACCGCGAAAGGCGCCGACAGGCGCTCCGGATGCGCCTTGTCATGAGCGGCGAGCTCTTCCTTGATCTGGCTCAGCCATTCGTCGAGCAATTCCGGCGGCCGTGCGTTCAGCGCCGGAAACGAGCCGACGATGCCAGCCTTGCACTGCGCAATCACCAGGGCCGGCACCGAGATGATGAACAGCGGCGCACCGATCACCGGAATCGACAGGCGGTTCTTGAACAAAGCAGGCATGGACATGGAGCTTCCTCGTCTTTGTTTTTATTTTGCGCGAAACGGAATTTCCTTCGACGCCTGCCCGATGGGCCGACTGACGATGCCAGAACCCGGGGCTGGAAGGCAATCGCGTGGCGGCGGAAATCCGCCGACCCAATACCCGTTTACTGGCAGAGCGCGCGGGTCACGTAGTTTTCAGTCTTGCAGACGTCGTCGGCCTTGTTGCCGGTCATAAAAGACTTTCGCGAGCAACTCTGGGCGGAGTCCGTGTCGAGGCTTTTGCCCTCTTTGAATCCCTTGCCCTGGCAGAGCTTGTCGGAGGCCGCCTTGCAATCCGGCGCGCCATTGGCCGCCACCGGGCAGACCATGCGTCCTTTGACCACCGTGGTCAGCTGGGGCAATCCGTCGCCGGATTGACCGAGATTATTCAGAGACGGAAGGGCGGGAAGCGAGGGGATCGCCGGCAGTGTCCATGTCGGCGCCTTGAACAACTTTCCAAGCTCATTGATGAGACCGGGATTTTCGCGCGTTTCGGGCGCTGCCTCAGCCGGCGCCGAGGCGGCCGGTGGCGCTGGCACGACCGGCGTGGCC
>DATCUS010000112.1:0-19125 GCA_036561845.1 Tardiphaga sp.
GCGAGGAGCTTCAACCCGATCCCATCCCGAACTCGGCCGTTAAACTCCTCAGCGCCAATGGTACTATGGCTTAAGCCCTGGGAGAGTAGGTCGCTGCCAGGCCTGCAAAGGACAAAGAAACCTCACCAATACGATGTCAGACACAACAAAAACGCCGCGCTCCAAAAGGAACGCGGCGTTTTTGCGTTTCAAGGCCGGGGTACGCGCTGCGGTGCCCGCGGTCCGCAGGGAAAGCACCTTGCTCGTCAGGGAATTGCTCAGCCCGCGTTGCGACGCGCGATCTCCTCATTGGCGCAAAACACCGCGTCGGCATTCATGTCCTTCTGCCGCGTCATCCAATGCAGATAGTCGGTCGGCACGTCCGGCCACTTGCTGCCCTTGTGCTTGCCGAAGGTGATGCTCGGCAGCTTGCCCGGCTTTGATGCCCATTCGATCATCTCCTCTGCGGAAGCTCCCTCGAGCAGTTCCACAAGCAGATGCGCGGTCACCCAGGCATCGGGACCCGCACGGTGCGGCGGCATGGCCAGCGCCTCGTCGAGCACCAGGCCACGCCAGTAACGCAGCACCTGGTTGGAGTGCCGCGGTGCGTCCGGCCACACCCGCAGCGCGGTCTTGTGGGTGCAGATCCATGGCAATCCATTGCTTGCAAACTCCGAAATGAAGCGCCGCTCGAATTCGCAATTATGCGCCACCAGCACGTCCGGCTCGGGCGACTGACTGGTCAGCGATAACAGCAGCGCGTCGCTGCAGCTCGGGGTGTCCCGCTGGAAATCCCGTTCGGTGATATGGTGCACGGCCATGGTCTCCGGTGAGATGCCGCGCAGCGGTCTGAACAGCTGCGATCGCGGCGGCTCGATGCTGATGAGACCGTTCTCTGCGACCACGTCAACGCAACCAATTTCAATGATCTCCGCAGGTGGCATCAGGCCGGTTGTCTCGATGTCGATCACTCTGAAGCGCATGCCGCAACCTTCTTGCATGGTGATGATGTAATTGCTCGGCATCAACCGGCGGGGCTGTTCCTGCTCCACCATTGTCGTTGATTCGCCTGCCACTTCAAATGCTTGCCGGTCGCTTTGCGACGCCGTAACCGTGAAATAAGCCAATGCGCGCAAACCGGTCGGCAAATGCGGTCCGCATGCACGCCTTTGCCACACAGCGTGGCTATGATCTGCTGGTCATATCCGGCGAGCTGATTCTAACCGGCCCGGCCGGCCGCAGTGTCAACAATATCAGAGCCAATCTGATCACAAGGGACGGCCCACTGGCCGAAACATCATGCGCCGCAATCGCCGGGCCAAGATCGTCGCCACAGTGGGGCCCGCCAGCGGTTCTCCGGACATGCTAGAGCAACTGTTCCTCGCCGGGGTCGATACATTCCGGCTGAATTTCAGCCATGGCACCCATGCGGACCACGCCAATGTGCATGCCGCGATCCGCGCGCTGGAAGCCAGGGTCAACCGCCCGATCGGCATTCTCCAGGACCTGCAGGGTCCGAAGATCCGGGTCGGCACCATCAGGGACGGCAAATTTGCGGTTGCCGCCGGCGAAGCGGTGCGCTTCGTGCTGTCGGGGTCAGATGGCGACAAGATGTCGATCCCGCTGCCGCATCCGGAGATCTTCGACGCCGTTACGCCCGGCGACGACCTCTTGATCGACGACGGCCGGATCCGCGTGCGCGTCACCGGGATCGGCGCGGACTTCATCGACGCGCGGATCATCACGGGCGGCACCATTTCGAACCGCAAGGGCGTCAACGTGCCCAGCGCGGTGCTCAACCTGTCGCCGCTGACTGTCAAGGATCGCGCCGATCTCGCCTTCGGCCTCGAGCTCGGCGTCGACTGGGTCGCTCTGTCCTTCGTGCAGAAGCCGGGCGACGTCATCGAAGCGCGTGCGCTGGTCGGCGACCGCGCCGGCATCATGTCGAAGATCGAGAAACCGGCGGCGCTGGACCATATCGACGACATCATCCGGCTGTCCGGCGCCATCATGGTGGCGCGTGGCGATCTCGGTGTGGAAATCCCGCACGAGGATGTGCCGGGCCGCCAGAAGGAGCTGATCAAGTCCTGCCGTCTCGCCGGCAAGCCGGTAATCGTCGCGACGCAAATGCTGGATTCGATGGTCGCGGCACCGACCCCGACGCGGGCCGAGGCTTCCGACGTCGCCACCGCAATCTATGACGGTGCCGATGCGGTGATGCTGTCGGCGGAATCCGCCAGCGGCGCCTATCCGCGCGAAGCAGTGGAGATGATGAGCCGCATCATCGAAAGCACCGAGCGACACAAGATGTATCGCCCGATTCTCGAAGCATCGCAGCCGGGCGAGGAGGAGACCGCGCCGCACGCGGTGGCCGCCGCCGCCGCCGATCTCGCCGCAGCGCTGCACGCATCCGCCATCGTCGCGTTCACTTCGAGCGGCACCACGGCGGCGCGCATTGCCCGCAAGCGACCGAAGGTGCCGCTGCTGGCGATCACGCCGGATCAGTTGGTGGCGCGTCAGCTGTGCCTGTTATGGGGAGCGCACAGCGTGCTGTCGGAAGACATCCACACCTATGAGGAAATGGTCGACAAGGCGGGTCAGACCGCGCGGGCCGAATCCTTCGCCAAACAGGGCGACGCCATCGTCGTGGTCGCAGGCATCCCGTTCGCCGAGGCCGGTACGACCAACAATCTACGGATGGTGCAGATCGGTTAGGCGACACCGGGCCGCGGCGTTGCGCGGTCGCGTCGGTCTAGCGCTTGAGGCTGAGGATGTAGCCGACGATGCGGTCGGCGTCGTCTGGCGCGATAATGAAATTGGGCATCGTCCTGTGGTTCGACCGCAGGAACACATTGAGCGCCAGCGCGGTCGTCGAGGGCAGATTGGCGATCGCCACGAAGTCGGGCGCCGTTCGCCCAGCGCGCCGGGCATCGGGCTCGACCACGTGGCATTCGCTGCACATGGCCTGCGCCAGACGACGCCCGGCCGTCGGCTCACTGCCGTTCGACGAGGCTTCTCCGGCCGCATTGTGCAAGCGGATCAGGAACAGCACAGCGGCAACGATCATCACCGTTGCGATGACCCGTATCCAGACGGTTCGCGACATGTCCGTTGTCCTGTCTGCCGGTGTGTGCCTCAATCGTCTTTAATGAAGCTCTTTCGCCAAGCCATCGATCGTCTGCGCATTGCAGCAGTACTCTTCATAGTGTCGCGCCGAGCTGCCGGCGGCAAGATCGTGGTCGCATTGGCGCTTGTGCGGGCACAACGAGCAGACCCGTTCCATGTCCCGCAGCACCAAGGGCTGGCTGCGCGCGACGGCGTCCCTGTCGATGCCGAGCGCCTTGAGCAGTTGCGGCAGTTCGTCGGCAGCGTGCGGACCCTGCCGGACAAAGGCATCGAGATTGTCTGGCGAGACGCCGAGTTCGTGAGCGATGCGCGCGAACTCGCCACTGTCGAACTCGCGCAATTCGTTGATGTCGCGTCGTGCCCGCAGCCAGTTGCCGAACATGTCGATCAACATATCGACCACAGGGTATGGTTTGGTTTCGGGGGTCATATCGCCCTCCCATTGTTGCACGAATCTAAGTGTAGTATCGCAGCCGACCGTCGCTCCGACATTGCGGTAGATCAAGCTGGCGAATTCGCAAAATACCGCTGCCGTTTCGATGCTTCTCAGTCAGGGCCAGGCGGCGTAGGAGGGGGTGCGCCGCGCCTGGTCGAGTCGGGCGCGACGCCGGTAAGTCCCCGGTGTATCGCCCTGATGCTTGCGGAAGAAGCGACTGAAATAGGCGGGATCGCGAAAGCCAAGTCCGTATCCGATCTGTTCGACCGGCAGGTCGAGTTGCTGCAGCCGGGTGCAAGCTTCGTGGATCACTCGCGCGTGAATGATGGCGCGGGGGCTTCTCCCCTTTTCACGTTTACAATGGGCGTGCAGCCGATCGTCGGTGACGCCGAGCGCCGCCGCATAGCGTGCAATCGGCCAGCCGTCGCGATAATGCAGCTCGACCAGTTGGAGAAAATTTCCCACCAGCCGCGGTCCGTCGCCGCGCCGGGCGGTTTCACCGACGGTCTCCTCTGATGTTGCCGAACGCCACAGGTGCAGACAGAGCAGCAGTACGTGTGTCGATATCATCGTCATGCTGCCTCGGCCGGGCGTGCGAAGTTCGCGAACCAGCGTGGCGCATGAGGCGATGATCGCGGCGAAGGCGTCATCAAGCTGCGGGCCATCCAGCATAATGAGCCGATCGATGGTGCGCCGGAGATGCAGCGCCTCCGCACTGCCCGCCACGATCCCCGTCAGAAGATCCTCAGACATGGCGATGAGATAGCCCTGCGCGCCGGCCTCGATGCGAAAACTGCCCTCGCCACCGCCCGGCAGCCACAGCAGCCCCGGGGCCCTGCAACCGATCGACGTGCCGCGCAGGGCAGCGGTGCCGCCGCGCGTCTCGATGACCAGGAGATGCGCCCGCCGGTATGGATTCTGTCGGATGGTCCAGTCGCGCGGCGCCAGCCCGCCGGCGAATCGTTCGGCGGACAATGCCTGAATGGCTTTTTCGGTGAAGCCGGGTGGAGCCGAGCCGATGGCCATCCTGGAATCCCTGAGGCAATTCGCCGCCGTCTGCGCGGCATTTCGACGGATCAATACAATATTTGCCCGGAACCGTCCAATTCCTAGCCGCGGCGGCTCGCGTAGGTTGGTCCCGTCGAGCGCCACAAGGCGTCGGCCAAAATTCGGGGAGGACAACATGGTGTCATCGATCACCCGCCTTGCGGCGGGATTGCTCGCGCTGGCTGGCGCTGCCGCGACTTCGCTGAGTGGAACTGCGCAGGCGCAGACGTCGGTCAAGATCGGCTACGCGATTTCGCGCACTGGCCCCGGGGCTGGCGGCGTCGCGGTGACCACACTGCCGAATTACGAAATGTGGGTGAAGGAGGTCAATGCGGCCGGCGGGCTGAAGCTCGGCGACAAGCGCGTGCCGATCGAGGTTGTCGAATACGATGACCGGTCGAGCGCGGAAGAGGCGGCGCGCGCGCTGGAGCGCCTGATTACCCAGGACAAGGTGGATTTCATTCTGCCGCCGTGGGGCACTGGGCTCAATCTCGCCATCGGTCCGATCCTCAACAAGGCGGGTTACCCGCATCTGGCGGCAACCGCGGTCACCGACCGCGCGCCTGAACTTGCCAAACGCTGGCCCAACAGTTTCTGGCTGCTCGGCACCAGCGCCGGCGCTGCGAACACCCTGGTCGAGCTGCTGGTCAAGCTGCGCGGCGAAGGCAAGATCGGCGACACCGTGGCGATGGTGAGCATCGCCGATGGCTTTGGCATCGACCTGTCGGGTGCCGCGCGTCCGGCGCTGACGAAGGCCAGGTTCAAGCTGGTCTATGACAAGTCCTATCCGGTCGGCACGCAGGATCTCAGCCCGATCATCAACGATGTGAAGGGGCTCAACCCCGACGTCTTCATCGCCTTCAGCTATCCGCCCGATACGCTGGGAATCACCGAGCAGTCGCGCATTGCCGGCTTCAATCCCAAGATCTTCTACACCGGTGTCGGTACGGCGTTTCCGCTCTTCAAGCAGAAGTTCGGCGCCAACGCCGAAGGCGTCATGGGCATCGGCGGCTGGAGCGGCGACAGCCCCGCGATCAAGGACTACCTGGCGCGCCACAAGGCGTCGGCCAAGGGCGCCGAGCCGGATCGCTGGGCCAGCGCGGTGACCTATGCGAGCCTGCAGATGCTGCAGCAGGCCATTGAGCGGGTCGGCAAGATCGACCGCGCCGCGGTGATCAAGGATCTGCAGACCGGGACGTTCGATACCGTGATCGGCAAGGTCAAGATGGAGAACAACATGCCAACCCGCTTCTGGTGGGTCGGGCAGTGGCAGGATGGCGAGTTCTACGGCGTCGGGCCGTCGACCAATGAAGGCGCACGTGCGCCGATCCTGCCCAAGCCGGCATGGAAGGCGATGTGACGGCGCGAACGCGCCGTCCGGTATGAGCCGATGACCAACGCAATCCTGACCGGCCTCGTACTGGGCGGCATGTACGCGCTCATCGCCATGGGGCTGACCCTGCAATATGGCGTGGCGCGGATCATGAACCTGTCCTATGGCGAGTTCCTGATCGCCGCGGCCTTTGCGTCCTACTGGCTGTTCACCGGATGGGCGGTCAATCCGCTGCTCGGCCTGCTGCTCGTCGTTCCCGTCAGCTTCGGCGTGAGCCTCGCGCTGTATCGCGTGCTGCTCACGCCGCTGGTGCGCCGCGCCCGCAACCGCGACGCGCTCGAGGTCGACAGCATTCTGGCGACCTTCGGCATGATGTTCATCGTCCAGGGCATCATGCTGACGCTGTTTGGCGGAGCCTATTTCAGCTATTCGTTCCTCGCCATTCCGATCCACGCGCTCGGCGAAATCCTGGCGCTGAACCGCCTCATCGCCTTCGGGCTGTCCGTGGTCGTTGGCCTCGCTTTGTATCTCGCGCTGACGCGGACCCGGCTGGGTACCGCGATTCGCGCGGTGGCGGTCGACCCGAACGCCGCGCAACTGGTGGCGATCAATGTCGTCCGGACATCGGCGCTGGCCTTCGCGCTGGGCGGCGCGCTGGTCGCCGCCGCCGGCGGGCTGATCAGCATGTTCCTCACCTTCAGCGCCACGTCCGGCGTCGTCTTCACCATGAAGGCGCTGATCGTGGTGGTGATGGGCGGCGTTGGAAACCTGCTCGGCTGCCTGGTGGCCGGTCTGCTGCTCGGACTGAGTGAGGCTCTGGTGGCGACTTTCATCGATCCCGGGCTGACGCTGGCGGTGAATTTCGCGCTGTTCCTCGGCGTGCTGCTGGTCAAGCCGGCGGGCCTGTTCGGCAGGGCGCAGCGATGATGACCCGCTCGGATGTCTCGATCGTCGTCGCTGCGCTGGCCGGCGTTGCTGTTCTGGCGCTCGTGCCGGTGATGGTCGATGCCTATTATCTGTCGCTGGCGATCAGCCTGCTGCAATTCACCGTGCTGGCCACGGCGTGGGGCATGTTCTCCGGTCCGACGCGCTACGTATCGCTGGCAACCACCGCGTTCTTCGGCGTCGGCGCCTATACGGTCGCGGTGCTCGGCGAGGTTCTGGCCTGGCCACTTGTGCTGGCCGTCGCCGCCGTGCTCGGCGCCCTCATGGCGGCGGTCGTCGGCCTGTCGACGCTGCGCCTCAGCGGCGTGCATTTCGTCATCTTCACTTTCGGCCTCGCCGAACTCGTGCGCCAGATCGTCGTCTGGTACGAGGTCAATGTCACTCGCGTGCTGGGGCGCTATGTATTCGTCGATATCACCCAGAAGGACATCTACTGGCAGTTGCTTGGCCTGGCGGTCGCCGTCTTCCTGACCGGCTGGCTGATCGCCCGTTCGCGCCTCGGATTTGCCCTGCGCATCATCGGCGAGGATGAGGTCGTGGCGCGGCACTGCGGCATCAACGTCACCGTCGCCAAGGTGGCGCTGTTCACCATCAGCGCCACCTTCATGACACTGGTGGGCGCGCTGATGTCGCCGCGCTGGACCTATATCGAACCGTCGATCGCGTTCAATGCGACGATCTCCTTCCAGGTGGTGGTCATGGCGCTGCTCGGCGGCGCACATCGGCTGTGGGGTCCGGCGCTCGGCGCGGTGCCGCTGACGCTGCTGTTCGAATTCCTGTCAGCGCGCTTTCCGGCGACCTCCACACTGATCATGGGCGTGGTGTTTCTGCTGATCGTCTATGCGCTGCCCGCGGGCGTGGTGGGATTGTGGGAGCGACTCAAGGCATGGCGGCCGGCGCGGCGCGATACTAGCGGAGCCAAGGCATGAACGGTGCAGAAGCCTCGTTGGTGCTCGAAATCAGCGGGTTGACCCGTGCCTTCGGCGGCCTGGTGGCGGTCAACGGGATCGATCTCACCGTCCGTCAAGGCGAGATCGTAGGGCTGCTCGGCCCCAACGGTTCCGGCAAGACCACCGCGCTCAATCTGATCTCCGGCGTTCTGCTGCCGGATTCCGGATCGATCCGTCTTGCCGGGCGGGTCATCGCGGGATTGCCGACGCACCGCATTGCCCGGCTCGGTCTGGCGCGCACCTTTCAGCTGGTGCGCGTGCTGGACGGCATGGACTGCGCCGAAAACGTCAAGGCCGGCCTTGCCTTCCATGGTCCGCCGCTGGCGCGCGGCGAGATCGACAAGGCTGCGGCACAGTTGCTGGCCCGCGTCGGGCTGTCCGGCTATGCGCCGCGTCCTGCCACCTCGCTGACCTATATCGATCGCAAGCGGCTCGAGCTCGCGCGCGCGCTGGCGCTGCGGCCGCGCCTGCTGCTGCTCGACGAATGGCTGGCCGGATTGAACCCGTCGGAGCTGCTCATCGGCATCGAGCTGATCCGCTCGCTGAAAGACGAAGGCCTGGCGGTGCTGCTGGTCGAGCACGTCATGGATGCCATCCGCTCGCTCTGCGACCGCTGCGTCGTGATGAACGGCGGCCGCCGGATCGCCGAGGGCACGCCGGACAATGTGCTGTCGGATCCCGCGGTGATCGAGGCCTATCTCGGAGTATCCATCGATGCTTGAGGTGTCGGAGGTCAGTGTCAGCTACGGCCAGCACCGCGCGCTCAGCGACGCAGCGCTGAGCGTCGCGCGCGGCGAGATCGTCGTCATTCTCGGCGCCAACGGCGCCGGCAAGACCTCGTTGCTGAAGGCGATTGCGGGTCTGCTGCCCTGCGCGCCTGGCAAGAATGTCCGGCTCGGTGGCCGCGATCTGTCGCGGTTGCCGGCGTACGAGATCGTCGAAGCCGGCCTCGCGCTGGTGCCGGAGGGCCGCGGCGTGTTCGGCGATCTGACGGTCGCGGAGAACCTGCTGCTCGGCGCCAATCCGAAACGCGCCCGTGCAGGCGAGGCGGCGCTGCGCGCCCAGGTCATGACGCTGTTTCCACGGCTCGGCGAGCGGCTGCGGCAGACAGTGCGCACCATGAGCGGCGGCGAGCAGCAGATGGTGGCGATCGGCCGGGCGCTGATGTCCAATCCGGACATTCTGCTGCTCGATGAGCCCTCGCTCGGCCTGTCGCCGTTGCTGGTCCGCGAGCTGTTCGCCGCGCTGCGTCAGGTGCGCGACACCGGCGTCGGGCTGTTGCTGGTCGAACAGAATGCGCGGGAAAGCCTGGCCATCGCCGATCGCGGCTATCTGATCGAGAACGGAATAATCGTCGGCAGCGGCAGCGCCGCCGCGCTGATGTCCGATGATGCCGTGCGCCGCGCCTATCTCGGCGGGCTCGCCCATGGCGCGGCATGACGTTCAACCTGACGCAACGCAAAACAAGACGGAGGATTGGCGATGAATCAGATCAGCCTGCTGCTTGAGAACCAGGACGTGCAAGCCGTCGACGGCGTGACCTTCGATCGCCTCAATCCCGTGACCGGGTCGATCGCCACCCGCGCGGCGGCGGCACAGATCGCCGACGCCCGCCGCGCCGCCGATGCCGCGGCCGCGGCGTTCCCGGCGTGGTCGGCCACCGGCCCGAGCCAGCGCCGCACCATCCTGCTCAAGGCGGCCGACGTGCTTGAAAGCAAGACGCAGGGCTTCGTCGCGCTGATGGCGGAGGAAACCGGCGCGACCGCCGGCTGGGCCGGCTTCAACGTCCATCTCGCCGCGGGCATGCTGCGCGAGGCGGCTTCGATGACGACGCAGATTGCCGGCGAAGTGATCCCCTCCGACAAGCCGGGCTGCATCGCCATGGCGGTGCGCCAGCCTGCCGGCGTGGTTCTCAGCATCGCGCCGTGGAATGCGCCGGTGATCCTCGGCGTGCGCGCGCTGGCGCTGCCTTTGGCCTGCGGCAACACGGTCATTCTCAAGGCATCGGAGATCTGCCCGGGGACGCACCGGCTGATTGCAGAATGCCTGCGCGATGCCGGCCTGCCGCCTGGCGTGCTCAACGTCATCACCAACGCGCCGGAGGATGCACCGGCGCTGATCGAGGCGCTGATTGCCCATCCGGCGGTGCGGCGCATCAACTTCACCGGTTCGACGCGGGTCGGTCGCATCATCGCGCAGATCGCCGCGAAATATCTCAAGCCGGCGCTGCTCGAGCTCGGCGGCAAGGCGCCACTCGTCGTGCTCGACGACGCGGACCTCGACGCCGCGGTCGCAGCTGCGGCCTTCGGCGCCTTCATGAATCAGGGCCAGATCTGCATGTCCACCGAGCGCATCGTGCTCGATCAGAGCGTCGCCGATGCCTTCATCGCCAAATTTGCAGCCAAGGCGGAAACCCTGGTGGCCGGCGACCCGCGCCATGGCAATACGCCATTGGGGTCGTTGATCGGCGTCGAGGCCGCGGTACGCTTGCAGGGGCTGATCAGGGATGCGGTCGGCAAGGGTGCGCGCGTGGTGGCCGGCGGCAAGATCGAGGGCACGCTGATGTCGGCCACGGTGCTCGACCACGTCACATCGTCGATGCGCATCTATGACGAGGAATCGTTCGGCCCGGTGGTGACCGTCGTGCGGGTCAACGGCGTCGACGAGGCCGTGCGGATCGCCAACGACACCGAATATGGCCTGTCGGCCGCCGTATTTGGCCGCGATATCGCGCGCGCCTTCAACGTCGCCAAGCGGATCGAGTCCGGCATTTGCCACGTCAACGGTCCGACCCTGCATGACGAGGCGCAGATGCCGTTCGGCGGCGTCAAGGCGTCGGGCTATGGCCGCTTCGGCGGCAAGGCGGGCATTGCCGAATTCACCGAACTGCGCTGGATCACCATCGAAACCGGTCCCCAGCACTATCCGATCTAGCCCCGGCTGCTACGGAAGACGATGCGCCTTATCGTCAGGCGTCGCCGTGCTCCGGCGGCGTCAGGCGGGAATGATGACCTTGCCGATCGGCCACAGCGCAATCCCCGCCAGCTTCACATGGGCCCAGGCGAAGGGAATGCCGATGATGGTGACGGCGAGCACGACGGCGGTCACCAGATGCCCGATCGCCAGCCACCAGCCGGCCAATACCAGCCAGATCAGGTTGCCGATCACGCCCAGCAGGCCGGTGCCGATGTCGCGCTGGCCGGTCAGAAGGTCGCGGCGCACGGCGCGCTGGCCGAATGGCAGCAGCGTATAGGCGGCGATGTTGAACGCCGCCCGGGCCCATGGCAGCCCGACAATGGTGATGGCCATGACGACGGCCGCCACCACCCAGGCCGCAGCCATCCACAGGCCACCGAACAGGATCCAGAGGATATTTAGAAGCAGCGAGACCGGCGGCATGGCGTTCCATTCAATGGTCGGAGGGCGCAGCTTCTCCATAACAGAGGTCGAACCGCTGCGACACTGTCAACCGCGGGCAGAGCGATCAGAAGCCGCGACCGCCGGCACGTGAATAGGCCGGGCGGGTCTCGGCGACCGGCCGGCTGGCCGGACCACCGCGCAGGTCGCTGGTCGCCCGCGCCTGCGGCTTCATCTCGTCGAGGAAGATCGGCTTGGAAAAGTAATAGCCCTGCGCGTAGCGGATCTTGGTGGCGGCCTGCAGATAGGCCAGTTCCTCGAAGGTCTCGACACCTTCAGCGATCACCGTCATGCCGAGCGCCTCGCTGAGCGTCTCGATCGCCCTGAGGATGCCCTGGCTGCGGGGGCGCTTGTGGATATCGGTGATGAACGAACGGTCGATCTTGATCTCGTCGGCGGTGATGTCCGCCAGCGCCGACAGCGACGAGTAGCCGATGCCGAAATCGTCGATCGAGATGCCGATGCCAAGCTCGCGGAACAGCGGCAGGATGTCGTCCTGGAAATGCGACTTGGCGACGAAGGCGTCTTCCGTCACTTCGACGATGAAGCGTTGCGGGCAGCCGGTGTCCTCGATGGCCCGCGCAAACGTCGTCATGAACTCCGGATTGCCGGCCTGCTTGGCTGCGACATTGATGCTGATGCTGGCGCCGGCGCCGAAAGTGTCGTCGATCAGGTCGATCGATTTCATGACTTCGGCCAGGACGAGATGGGTAAGTTCATCGATCAGTCCCAGTTCCACCGCGAGATTGATGAAGCTGCCCGGTGCCTGGATCACGCCATTGTCGTCGCGCAGCCGCACCAGCGCCTCGATGCCCTTGATCTCATGGGTCCTGATGTCGACCTTGGGCTGGAACGCGCAGCAGAAGCGGCGGTCGAGGATCGCCAGCCGCAGCGCCTGCTCGGTCGCCATGCGCGCCAGCGCCTCGCTCTCCATCCCGGTATCGAAGAACGCCGCGGCGCCCTTGGTCTCGTTTTTCACGCGGTACATCGCGATGTCGGCGTTCTGGCGCAAGGCGTCGTAGCTGCGGCCATGTTCGGGATACAGGCTGACGCCGATCGAGGCGGAGGCGAACACTTCGGAACCGTCGATGAAGAACGGCGCGCGCAGGCGCTTCAGTACGAATTCGATGTACTCCACCACTTCCAGGTCGCTCTGGATCGGATTGAGCAGCAGCAGGAATTCATCGCCGGAGATCCGCGACAGCATATCGGATCCGCGCAGGTCGAGACCCAGCCGCCTGGAGAATTCGATCAGCAGGGAATCGCCGATGGCGTGGCCGTAATAGTCGTTGATGTGCTTGAAATTGTCGATGTCGAGGAATGCTAGTGCGAAGCGCTCCGGCTGGCCGCCTTTGGCGATGATGTCGCAGGCGTGCTTCTCGATCACCCGCCGCGTCGGCAGGCCCGTCAACTCATCGAAATAGGCCCGGCGGAACAGGTCGTCCTCGACGGCCTTCTGCCGACTGAGGTCGGTCGCGCTGGACAGTAGCAGCGTTCGGTCGCCGATTTGCACCGGCCGGTGGCTGGTGAGGAATACCCGCTTGTTCTGGCCTTCGCTGACGCGCTCTTCGAAAACAGCCGAGCGTCCGGTGGTCACCAGATCGATCGCGGTTTCGCGGCGATGGCTGAGCGCCTGCGTCAGGAAGCCCGAATGGACGGCGTCTGTGCGAAAGCACTCGGGCGGTGTGTTGAACTGCGCTGCTGCGGCGTCGTTGACCAGCAGGAAATTGCCGGCTTCGTCCTGAACCGTCACCGACGCAGGCAACATCCTGACGATTTCGCTCAGCAATGTCAGCGCCGCCTGCGGGTCACCGGCGTCGATCAATGCCTGGCCATTGCCGTGGGGGATTGGCTCAGTTCGTGCTGTGAGATCTGATGGGTGCTGTCGCGCGCTGGTCTGCATGGGAACGGACCCTCGCAAAGTCTCTTCTAGGTTTGGTTAAGCAGACCGCAGAAACATCGGTACTTGCCTACGGAGGAGCCTTTTGCGGACCGTCCGAGCGGGTCGTCATTAACAGAACGTCAACACGGCCTGCCAACGCCGACATAAGAACGCGCTTTTCGCAACATTCGGGCCCCGGTCCGGCGAATCCGCGTCGCGAGCGGCGTCTGCAGCATGATTTTTCCAGATCGGCATCCAGGCAGGTCGATAGCGACGTCGTGCAGCGCACTGGAGAAACGAATTGCTGCGGAGCCTGCCAGGGTCGCGATGCGTACCAGCCGCCGGGCTGAAGAAACGTGGCGATCGGAGGGACACACGAAATTGCCACGGAGAAAAATGCGCTTTGCATGCGCGCGTCGTTGAAACAAACCACGCGCCGAGCAGCGCGCTGACAGCGTGCGCGTCGCTATTTTTCCGGACCTCTCGACACGTCCGCGAGCCGCTCCCATCATCCCAACAGTTAGGCGATCGCCAGACTGCGCGATGTGGTGTCGGAGAATTGAGATGAAACGTCGACAATTTCTGCAGTTGTCTGTTGGAACCGTCGCCACCGCGATGTGGTCGAATGCACGCGCGCAAGCCGGAGTGAGGGAGATCCGGATCGGCTATCAGAAGAACGGCGTGCTGGTGATCGCGCGTCAGCGCGCGGCGCTGGAGCAGCATTTTGGCCCGCAAGGCATCGCCGTCAAATGGGTCGAGTTCTCGTCCGGTCCGCCGATGCTGGAAGCGATGAATGTCGGCAGCGTTGATTACGGCGCCGTCGGTGACTCGCCGCCGGTGTTTGCGCAATCCGCAGGTGCTGCGATCGTCTACGCCGCCGGCCAGCCAATCACCAATGGCCAGGGTATTCTGGTGCCGGCGCAATCCGGTATCCGCAGTATCGCCGATCTCAGGGGAAAGCGGATCGGATTCACCAAGGGGTCGAGCGCGCACAACATCGTGGTGCAGACGCTTGAGAAGGCCGGCCTGACCTATGCCGACGTCACGCCGGTCTACCTGGCGCCGCCCGACGCCGGGCCGGCCTTTGCCAATGGCAGCATCGATGCGTGGTCGATCTGGGATCCGTACTTTGCCATCGGCGAGACCAGGCAGAACGGCCGCATCCTGATCAACGCAGCCGAGATCACCAAGACCAATTCCTTCTACATCGCCAATCGCGATTTCGCGAAGAATCACGGCGCAATACTGCAGCAGATCATCGACGTCACCGGGCAGGCGGCGCAATGGGCGGAAGCCCATCGCGACGACGTGGCAAAGTCACTGAGTGCGGTGACGGGCATTCCGCTCGAGATCCAGACCATCGCCGCCAATCGCTCCTCTTTTGCGGTGGGTCCGGTGACCGACGACATCGTCGCGACCCAGCAGGGCGTCGCCGATCGCTTCTTCAAGCTCGGGCTGATCCCGAGGCCGATCGTGGTGCGCGATGCGGTGTGGAAGCCGACGCAGACCTAATTCAACAATTCACAGGCAGAGGATATCGGGATGCGTTGGTATAACAGGATGATTGCGGCTGCCGTGCTGTCGATGAGCACGGCGCTTGCCGGCGTGGGCGTTTCATACGGGCAGGACAAGACCGTCCGCATCGGCTTTCAGAAATACGGCAAGCTGGTGCTACTCAAGAGCAAGGGTTCGCTCGAGCCGAAGCTGAAGGCGCTGGGCTACAACGTGACCTGGACCGAGTTCCAATTCGGGCCGCCGCTGCTCGAGGCGATCAATGTCGGCGCGATCGATTTCGGCAATACCGGCGAGACGCCGCCGGTATTTGCCCAAGCGGCCGGTGCGCCGATCCGCTACGTGGCGTATGAGCCACCGGCGCAAAAGGGAGAAGCCATCCTCGTTCCCAAGGATAGCCCGATCAAGAGCGTCGCCGGACTCAAGGGCAGGAAGGTTGCCGTGGGCAAAGGCTCCAATGCGCACTATCTGCTGGTGAAGGCGCTCGAAAAAGCCGGCCTGAAATATGAGGAGATCACGACCGCCTTCCTCGCTCCGGCGGATGCGCGTGCGGCCTTCGAAAGCGGGGCTGTCGATGCATGGTCGATCTGGGATCCCTATCAGTCCGCGGCCGAGGCAACGTTACAGGCAAGGACGTTGACCGATGCGACCGGGCTTGCTCCGAATACGCAGTACTATCTGTCTTCGCAGAAGTTCAGCGAGACCGAACCGAAGGTGCTCGACGTCCTGCTCGAATCCCTGCGCGAGATCGATACCTGGGCCAAGACAGATCCGCGTGCGGTTGCCGAACAGCTCAGCCCGGCGGTAGGCCTTCCCGTGCCGATCCTCGAAGTGGCGTTAAAGCGGCAGTCCTACGGCATCAAGCCGATCGATGCGCAGGTTCTGGCCGAACAACAGAAAGTCGCCGACACGCTGTTTCAGCTGAAGCTGATTCCGAAGGAAGTACGTGTTTCCGACATTGCAAGAAAGTCCGGCACATGAGCAACGAATTGCCCAACGCGAATATTCTCTGGTTCCTGCCGACCCATGGCGATGGTCGTTATCTCGGCACCACCACTGGCGGCCGCGAGGTCAATTTCAACTATCTTCGGCAGGTCGCCCAGGCCGCCGACCAGCTCGGCTATTACGGCGTGCTGCTGCCGACCGGGCGTTCCTGCGAAGATTCCTGGGTGGTGGCCTCGGCGGTGGCGCCGTGGACCGAGCGGTTGCGCTACCTGGTCGCTGTCCGGCCGGGCCTGCAGTCGCCCGCGGTCGCGGCGCGCATGACCGCAACGCTCGATCGTGTCTCCAATGGCCGGCTGCTGATCAACGTCGTCACCGGCGGCGATCCCGTAGAGAACAAGGGCGACGGCGTGTTCCTTGCCCATGACGAGCGCTACACGGTGACGCGCGAGTTCCTCAACGTCTACAGCGACCTGCTCTCCGGCAAGACGGTCAATGTGCAGGGCGAGCATATCAGCATCGAGGACGGCCGCCTGCTGTTTCCGCCGGTGCAGTCGCCGCGGCCGCCACTGTATTTCGGTGGTTCGTCCGATGCCGGAATCGATGTGGCGGTCGATACTGTCGACAAGTATCTCACTTGGGGAGAGCCGCCGGCGGATGTCGCCGACAAGATCAGGCGCGTCAGGGCGGTGGCCGACAAGCGCGGGCGCAAGCTGTCGTTCGGCATCCGCCTGCACGTCATCGTACGCGAAACCAATGAAGCCGCGTGGAAGGCTGCCGACGAACTGATCCAATATGTCACCGACGACACCATCGCGGCTGCGCAAAAAATCTTTTCGCGGATGGATTCCGTCGGGCAGCAGCGCATGGCGCAGTTGCATGGCGGGCGGCGTGACAAGCTCGAGATCAGCCCCAACCTGTGGGCCGGTGTCGGTCTGGTGCGCGGCGGTGCGGGAACCGCGCTGGTCGGCGATCCAGCCACGGTGGCCGCGCGCATCAAGGAATATCAGGACGTCGGCGTCGATACCTTCATCATGTCCGGCTATCCGCATCTCGAGGAGGCCTATCGCTTCGCCGAACTGGTGTTCCCGCTGCTGTCGCTGCGGCAGAACCACAACGTCACCTCGCTGCGCGTCAATACCGGTCCGTTCGGCGAGACCATAGCCAACGAGCACCGGCCGCTGATCAAGGCATCGCAATCATGAGCATCGTCGAAAGCCTTCCCCGCGTTCGCGCCTGGCGTTTGCCCCGTGTCGACGGCCTGACCCAGTGGATCGTGCCGCTGGTCATTATCCTGACATGGCAGGCGGCTTCCGTCACCGGCTTCATGCCAGCGCGGGTGATGCCGGCACCGAGCGACGTGGCGCTGGCCGGCTGGAAATTGCTGCTGTCCGGCGAGCTGGCGCAAAACATCTGGGTGTCGTTCTGGCGCGCCAGCGTCGGCTTTCTCATCGGCGGCAGCATCGGCTTTGCTTTCGGACTTGCCAACGGCCTCTCGCAGTTGAGCAGCAAGTTGACCGACACCACACTGCAGATGGTGCGCAACGTGCCGCATCTGGCGCTGATCCCGCTGGTGATCCTGTGGTTCGGCATCGACGAATCCGCAAAGCTGTTCCTGGTGGCGCTCGGCGTGTTCTTCCCGATCTATCTCAACACGCTGCACGGCATCCGCACCGTCGACCCGCAACTGATCGAGATGGGCCGCATCTACGGCATGAGCAACGGCGAGCTGTTCCGCCGCGTGATCTTCCCGGGCGCGCTGCCGTCGATCTTCGTCGGCGTGCGCTTCGCTTTGGGCATCATGTGGCTGACGCTGATCGTTGCGGAAACCATCGCGGCGTCGTCGGGGCTCGGCTACATGGCGATGCAGGCCCGCGAATTCATGCAGATCGACGTCGTGGTGCTGAGCATCCTGATCTACGCGCTGCTCGGCAAGGTTGCCGACAGCGCCTCCCGCCTGCTGGAACGGCTGACGCTGTCCTGGCATCCGGCGTTTCAGAAACAGTGAGCAAGAGCTTGAGAGTGAACATGCAGCAGCCCCTTCGTGTCGTTCCCGTGGAAGCCGGACTTGCCGACCCGCGGGATTATGTTGGGCAGGCGCGTGATACGCGCCGCGCCTCGCAGGCACCGTCGCGCGGCCTCGGCCTGACCATCCGCGGCTTGCGAAAATCCTTCGGCGACAACGAGGTGCTGCGCGGCATCGACCTGCATATTCCCGCCGGGCAGTTCGTCGCCATTGTCGGCCGCAGCGGCTGCGGCAAGAGTACTCTGCTGCGATTGATCGCCGGGCTCGACAAGCCCACCGCGGGCAGCATCGGTTTCGGCGCGGAGGCGCGCGCCGAAGACATTCGCGTCATGTTCCAGGAGCCGCGGTTGCTGCCGTGGGCGCGCGTACTGTCCAATGTGGAAGTCGGTCTCGGCCGCGACCGCAGCTCCGCCGATGCCAGGGCTCGCGCCGAGCAGGCGCTGGCCGAAGTTGGCCTCGCCGACAAGCGCGAGCAGTGGCCCGCGGTGTTGTCCGGCGGCCAGAAGCAGCGCGTGGCGCTGGCCCGCGCGCTGGTCAGTCGTCCCCGGGTGCTGGCCTTCGACGAGCCGCTGGGCGCGCTCGATGCGCTGACACGCATCTCGATGCAGCGGCTGCTCGGCCGCGTCTGGCACGACCAGGGGTTCACCGCGATCCTCGTCACCCATGACGTATCCGAGGCGGTGGCGCTCGCCGACCGTGTGCTGGTCATTGAAGAAGGCCGCATTGCTCACGATATGGATGTCGATGTGGTGCGACCGCGGCAGCGCGGCTCCGCCGATCTGGCAGCGCTCGAAGGCGGCATCCTGCGCGACCTTCTCAAGGGCGACGATTCAACGGATTTGTGAGGTCAACATGAACTGCGTCGTGCGCAACATTAAACCCGTCCGCGATATTTCCGCCGGTGAATTTCGCGGCGCCATGCGCGCTTTGGCGGGCGGCGTCAGCGTCATCACCGTGGGCCGCGGCAGCGACATTTCCGGCATGACGGTGACCTCGGTGTCATCGCTGTCGGTGGAGCCGGCGACGCTGATCGTCAGCGTCAACCGGCAGTCGTCGTCATGGCCGCTGCTGCAGCGCTACGGCGCGTTCGGCGTCAATATCCTCACTGCCGAACAGATTGACATCGCCGAACGATTTTCCGGCAAGGAGGGCCTGAAAGGCGCCGCCCGCTTCACTGGCGCGCAATGGGCGACCCGCGCCACCGGGGTGCCGCTGCTGGTCGGCGGTCTGGCGGCCATCGATTGCGAGGTCGAGGAGGTGATCGAGCGGCACTCCCATGCCATTGTCATCGGTCGCGTCAGGGATGTGCTGACCTCAGCACCGAGGTCCGCGCTGACCTATTGGGACGGCCAGTATGTGGCCGTCGACCAGAACGAGGACGCGCTGCGGCTGGCTGAAGTGAGTCTGCCCAGCGGGCGTGGGCTGCGGGAGATCTAATGGTACTTGTCATTCCGGGGCGCGAGGGCCAAGCCCGAGCGAACCCGGAATCCTGAGCTGTTCATCCCCTCTCCAGATTCCGGGGCGCGGTCG
>DATCUS010000113.1:0-8701 GCA_036561845.1 Tardiphaga sp.
GCGTCAGGCGCGGCATTCGGTTCAGGGCTCGCCAGAATGGCCAGTGAGAACCGAACAAAGCGCAGACGACAGCGCTGCGCGGACGGCGAAGGCGTGTGGTCCTGGTGCCCCGCGTGAGCACCAAGCCCGGTGGAGAGTCCGCGGCAACCGCTGCGGAAAACCCTCAGCCGGAGGCGACGGCGACGAAAAACCGTGTCGGCCGCCGGGGAGAGCACGACATAAGCCGTTAACACCACTGCGCGCGGAACGCCGGATCAGTCCGGTGTGACCGTGGCAAGCCTTGTGCGCTTTCTACCATTGCGCACAAGCCCATGGGTGCATCGGGCACCCGGCGTTCCGCGCGCCTTCTCGATTGCGAGAAGGCAGGGAATGCAGCAAACCCCGGACGCATGAGCGTCGCGGGAATGTTTGTGTTTGGCTGTTTGACAATTGAATCTGAAAGCAGAGCGTTCCGTGTCCCGGGCGCGCTGCAGCGCAGGCGATGCGCAGCATCGCCGCCACGTTGCTGCGCAGAACCGGGACCGTCCCAGGCGCTGGCGTCCGCGACGGCCCCGGATCTGCGCACCACGCCGCAAGTGCGGCGCGCTGCACCGCGTCCGGGGAACGAGCGTCCCGCTTCGTCAGTTCAGGCCTTGTTCTTCTTGCCGAAGGCCGGCTTCTCGAATCCGGCGGCGCCTTCGCGCTTGGCCTTGGCGATATAGGGCGGCTTGTCGGCGCGCGGCTTCTTCACATAGGGCACGCGTTCGCCCTGCGGCTTGTCGTAGCTCGGCTTGCTTTCGTAGTTGGGCTTGCCCTCGTAGCGCGGCTTGTCACCCTGGTACGGCTTGCGGTCGCCCTGCGGCTTGTCGTTCCAGGACTTCTCCTTGTAGGACGCCTTGTCCTTGAAGTCCGGCCGATCGCCATCCGAGCTCTTGCTGTAGCTCGGCTTGCGCTTGGCGTTGGAATAGTCGCGGTCTTCCGGCTTCGGACGGCTCGAGGCGATCGCGCCTTCCGGGCCGTTCGGCAGCGGCTCGATGCGGATGTTGTCTTCCTTGTCCGGGCGCTTGACCATGACGAGGAATTTCTCCACCGCGCCGGCGGCGATCTCGAACTCGGAATTGGCGTCGTAGATCTTGATGGCGCCGATGTCGTTCTTCTCGATGCCGCCGCGGCGGCAGATCATCGGCAGCAGCCAGCGGGCTTCGGCATTCTTCTGCCGGCCGATGGCGGCGCGGAACCACATCGAGCCTTCGCCCATGCTTTCGCGCGGCTTCGACTTCGGACGAACTGCACGCGGTTCGGTGCGATCCTGGCCGCGGGAGTCGCGGTCGTTGCGGGGCGCGCCGCGATCCTCGCGGCCGCGGAACGTGCCGGGATCGGATACCTCTTCCGGCGACGGCAGGCGCGCACGATAGAGCCGCGCCAAAGCCGCGGCGATATCCTCGGCCGAACGCTCGGCGAGCATGGCGCGGGCCAGCGTCAGGTCTTCCTCGGTGGATTCCTCGGTGAACAGGGTGTCCTTCAGCATGCGCTGCTGATCGAGCGTGCGGATCTCTTCCACGGTGGGCGCACTGCCCCACACCGCATCGATGCCGCCGAGATTAAGCAGCAGCTCGGCGCGACGCTTGCGCGCGGGCGGGACCAGAAGAACGCTGACTCCCTTCTTGCCGGCGCGGCCGGTACGGCCGGAGCGATGCTGCATCACTTCGGCGTCGTTCGGCAGATCGGCGTGAATGACGAGGCCGAGGTTGGGCAGATCGATGCCGCGCGCGGCGACGTCGGTGGCGACGCAGACGCGGGCACGGCCGTCACGCAGGGCCTGCAGCGCCGAGGTACGCTCGTTCTGGGTCAGTTCACCGGAGAGAGCGACGACCGAGAAGCCGCGCTCCTGCAGCACGGTCTGCAGATGGCGGACCGCGTTACGCGTGTTGCAGAACACGATGGTGCTCGGCGACTCAAAGTAGCGCAGCACGTTGACGACGGCGTGGTCGACATCGTTCGGCGAGATGCGGATAGCGCGGTATTCGATGTCGGAATGGCCGCCATCGGCGCCGGCGACTTCAACGCGGAACGCCTGCTGCTGATACTGCTTTGCCAGGGCCACGATGCCGCGCGGCAGCGTCGCCGAGAACAGCAGCGTGCGGCGGGTCGACGGCGTGGTCTTGAGGATGAACTCCATGTCCTCGCGAAAACCCATGTCGAGCATTTCGTCGGCTTCGTCGAGCACCACGGCCTTCAGCTGCGAGACGTCAAGCCGGTTGCGGCGGAGATGGTCGCAGAGGCGGCCGGGCGTGCCGACGACGATGTGCGCGCCTTCGGCCAGATCGCGCTGTTCCTTGCGCGGATCCATGCCACCGACGCACGACACGACGCGCGCGCCGGCATATTTGTAGAGCCAGGTCAGTTCGCCGTGCACCTGCAGAGCGAGTTCGCGGGTCGGCGCGACGATCAGCGCCAGCGGCAGACCGGCCTTCGGCAGCTTCTCGGCGCCTTCCAGCAGGTTGTCGGCAATCGCCAGGCCATAGGCCACGGTCTTGCCGGAGCCGGTCTGTGCCGAGACCAGCAGATCGCGGCCGGCGGCGTCGTCGGCCAGCACGGCGGCCTGCACCGGAGTGGATTCATTGTAGTTGCGCTCGGCCAAAGCGCGGGCGAGCGACGGACCTGTCGATAGAAATGTCACGGAGATTTAAACCTTGGTTTCAAGGACCGCCGCAGCGGTCGGGACCCAATTGGACCAAACGGAAACGAATCTGCCGCCCCTCTGAATTGGGCGGTCACGTCGGGTCCAGGAGTCCGGTGCGGGTGGTTGGCCCTGCTTTATGCTGTTCTGCAGCAAAATGCCAATCATTGCTGTCATGTCCGGAGGAAATTGCGCAATTAGCCCTCGGAATGGTCAATGGCGCGCCATGACAGCGCCGGAAACCGCGATATTGGGCCGAATCGCCGGTTCAGCCGGTCTCGGTCTTGTCCTCCCCCTCGCCCTCCCGCTTGAACGGCACCAGCAGCCACAGCGTCAGGAAGGTGAACAGCGAGACCACGAGGGCCACATCGTAGGCCCCGAGGCCGACTGCGGCGCCGGTAGCACCTGTCGACCACAAGCTGGCGGCGGTGGCGGTGCCCCGTACCGAACCGCCCTCCTTCAGGATCGCGCCGCCGCCGATAAAGCCCATGCCGGTCATCAGGCCCTCGATAATGCGCGCGGTGCCTTCGGGGTGACCGTTGAGGAATCCTTCCGTGGCCTGCACTACGCCGCAGGTCGCCAGGGCCACCAAAGGAAAGGTGCGGAGTCCGGCGCTGCGCTCGGCCTTCTCCCGGTTCCAGCCGATCGGCAGCGCCAGCAGATAGGCGACCGCCAGGGCGATGACATGCGGCAGCACGCGGAAACTGTCGGACATTTCCAGAAGCGTCTTCACAAGCGGGTTCTCCTGTCGATGGGCAGCAGGGAGGTCCCGGATGCCGCGGCGCGCGAACCGGGCTAAACTCCGAACCTGAGTCGCGGTTGCAGCGACGCTTCGTCTCACTGGTCGGACCCGCCTTGGAAACCGCGCTCTATCTACCGGTCAAAAACTTCCTCGAAGGCCTCGGCTTCACCGTCAAGGGCGAGATCGGCGGCTGCGACCTGGTGGCTCTGAAGGGCGACGATCCGCCCGTCGTGGTGATCGGTGAATTGAAACTGACCTTCAATCTCGAACTGCTGCTGCAGGGCGTCGACCGCGCCGGCGCCTGCGACGAGGTGTGGCTTGCGGCGAAGCTGTCGATCCGCGGCAAGGGCCGCGAGAGCGATGCGCGCTATCGTAACCTGTGCCGGCGGCTCGGCTTCGGCCTGCTCGGCATTACCGATGCCGGCGGCGTCGAGATCCTGGTGCCACCTGCGACCGTGGCGCCGCGCCGCAATCCGAAAAAGCGCTCGCGCCTCGTCAGCGAGCACAAGAAGCGCCAGGGCGATCCGGCGCTCGGCGGCAGCACGCGGGCGCCGATCATGACGGCGTACCGGCAGCAGGCGCTGGCCTGCGCCGCGAAGCTGGTTCGCGGCCCACGCAAGGTGCGCGATCTCACGCCGGACCATCCGGACGCGCAAAAAATCCTGCACCGCAATGTCTATGGCTGGTTCGATCGTGCCGAGCGCGGCTCGTACATACTTACCGAGGCCGGCCACGCCGCACTGAAGCGCTGGCCGCAACCGCTATGCGAGGACTCAGCCACGGCCGAAATCGCCACACGCTGATCGCAATATTTCCCACTCAATGGGAAGTGATCTGCATGGCTGTGATGTCGCATGGATTCCATATTGCAATGCAACATTGGCTCCATTACCTATCTCAAATCAACATGAGGCGAGAGATGAGCGAAGATTGGAATACGAAGTACGGCACACGTCGCGTCAAGCGCGACCCGCCGACCCTGGAAGAAGCGATCTTCGCCGCCATGGGCATTACCGACGATCTCGACCAGCAGGCCGAGATCGCGGCAGCACTGATGGGCATGCCGCTTGAAACCGTGCAGACCGAAGTGAAGAAAGCCAGCCGCACCGCAGCGCGTTCGACCCGGGTAATCGCCGGCGAACAGGGCGCTCAGCGCTCGATCGTTGTTGAACGCAAGGTGTCGCGGCGGATCATCGGCAACGACAAGCGCGTCGGCGCGTAACACGCGCCGCAGAAGGCAGGGCGATATCGCCCTGCCCGCAGCCTCGCTTACGAGGCTTTTCCCAATCCATACATCTTCAGCACCAGACCCCAGCAGGCGCGCTGGTAGTCGACCAGCGCACGGCCGATATCGAGCCCCGAGGTGCGCGTCGCGACCATGCCGGGCATCGGCGATTGCTTGAGATCGATGGTTCCCGTCGATTCACCGTGGCGAAACGACAGCTTAGCGCCGAACTTGTTGGCCAGCGCGCGCATCGCATCGTTCTGTGCACCGGTGGTGATGCGCAGGCTTTCATAGCCAAGCGAGCGCGCCTTATCGATCAGCCTGGTGAACAGGATGCTCCCGACGCCCTGGCGGCGCACGCAGGCCTCGACGCTGAAGGCGATCTCCGGCAGCGAGCCGGGCGACAGGTCGGGCTGGTGCAGTTCGGCTGCGCCACGCACCACGCCGTCCTCGAAATAGGCCAGGATGATGGTGCCGTCGCTGACGCACTGGATCGCATAGCGCGCCAGGAAGTTGTCATCCAGCGAACCGTTGAAACGATCGCGACGACTTTCGCGGTCAAGACGCAACATATGTTCGCGAAACAACGGCAACTCTCGCGCCGTCAATGTCCGGACGCTGCCGCGGGCCTGCGTCGGAATGGTCTTTAAAGCATTTTGCATCGTCAGAACTCCGTTTAGGAGCCCTCGAAGCGGCGTCGATTCCCTAAGTCTCTATATTGTGCATTGCACCATACTGTTCAACCCCTTGCCGCGCCTCAAATGTCGGCAAGCCCTGCAAACACTGCCCTGAACGCATGCACCCCTAACAAATTCTTAACATTCACAGATGCGTCATCACGCCAAACTGCCTGAGTGACGTCACAACAAGGCCGTCGGAGAAGTGACACGCATATAGCGGACTGGCATATCGACGCCATGCACCAATATCCGCCCCGAAGAATCGTCTGCCTCACTGAAGAAACCGTGGAGACACTGTATCTGCTCGGCGAGCAGGACCGCATCGTCGGCGTCTCCGGCTATGCGGTGCGACCGCCGCAAGTGCGCCGCGAGAAGCCGCGGGTGTCTTCGTTCCTGTCCGCCGACGTGCCAAAGATCCTCGCGCTGGCTCCCGATCTGGTGCTGTGCTTTTCCGACCTGCAGGCCGACATCGCCAGTGCCCTGGTGCGCGAGGGCATCGCGATCCATGTGTTCAACCAGCGCAGCGTCAAAGGCATTCTGGCGATGATCCGCATGCTCGGCGCGATGGTCGATGCCGTCGAACGTGCCGAGCAACTCGCCCTGCAATACGAGCAGCGCCTCGCAGACGTCGCTGCCACGGCCAGGCTTCGCCCGGTGAAACCGCGCGTCTATTTCGAGGAATGGGACGGCCCGCTGATCACCGGCATCGGCTGGGTCTCCGAGCTGATCGAGATAGCCGGCGGCGACGATGTGTTCCCCAAGCTGCGGGCCGAGAAAGCCGCGAAGCATCGGATCGTCACCGAGGACGATGTTCGGGCGGCGGCGCCGGACGTGATCCTGGCGTCGTGGTGCGGCAAGAAGGTGGTGCCTGACAAGATCCGGCAGCGGCCGGGCTGGGCTGACATTCCGGCGGTGCGCGACAACCGCATCATCGAAATCAAGTCGCCGCTGATCCTGCAGCCGGGGCCTGCGGCCTTGACCGACGGCCTCGATGCCATCGTCGCAGCGTTGTGGCCGGCAAACGCCGCATCATCCCGGCCGTCATCCTGAGGCGCTCGCCGATTTCGGCGAGCCTCGAAGGATGACGGGAGTATGCGCGAGAGTAGGTCCTACTACACCTTCTCCACGCCGCACCACTCGGCAATGAACAGCGCCGTCGCCTTGGTAGATTTGCGCAGCGACTCAAGGTCGACATATTCGTTGAAGCCGTGCATCGCCTGGCCGTCCGCGCCGAAGCACAGGCTGGGGATGTTGTAGTTCAGCCCATAGAAGCGCGTGTCGGTGAGCGCGGTAAACACCAGGTCCGGCGTGGCACCGCCATAGACCGCATCGTAGGCCTTGCCGAACGCCGCCTCTGGCGCCGCGGAATCCTTCAGCTCATAGCCTTCCGACAGGAAGCCCGACCATTCCACCTGCGGCGGGTTGTTGGAAAGGAAGCGATGATCGCGCGCCGCCTTGTTGATGCAGGCGAGAATCTCGGCCTGATGATCGGCCACCGACCACCCCGGCAGGATCGCGATCCGGCAATCGACATCGCACCACGCCGGCACGCTGGACGCCCAGTCGCCGCCCTTGATGATGCCGGGATTGAAGTTGATCGGGTGGTTCACATTCTTGAAATGCGGATCGCTGACGGCGCGCTTGTTCCATTCGATCTCGAGCTGCTCGACGGCGTGGATCAGATGATAGGCCGCGGTAATCGCATTGGCGCCGGAGCCGGCCTCGAACACATGGACGGGGAAACCGCGCACCTTCAATCGAAACCAGATCACACCGACCTGCGAGCGCACCATCTTGCCGGCGGTGGGCTCGGGAATGAAGCAGGCATCGGCGCGGTAGCCACGCTGCAGCGTCGACAGCGCGCCGACGCCGGTCGATTCCTCCTCGATCACAGACTGGAAGTGAATCCGCGCGGTCGGCTTCAGCCCGGCTGCCTTGATGGCATCCAGCGCGTACAGCGCACCGATGGTGCCCGATTTCATGTCGCAGGCGCCGCGACCGTACATCCTGCCGTCCTTGATCACCGGCGAGAATGGCGGATTGTCCCACATGTCGAGCGGACCGGTCGGCACCACGTCGCAGTGGCCCTGCAGGATCAGCGATTTGCCGGCCTGGGTGGCCGGGCGATAGGTACCAACCACAGTGCGGGCGCGGGAGAAATCATGCTCGATCGGACCGAAGCCGCGCAGATCCTTGAGATCCTCGACATCGATATGCCAGTCGTCGACCTCGTAGCCGCGCTGCCGCAGCAAGTCGCCAATCATGTCCTGGCACGGGCCTTCGGCGCCGCGGGTCGAGGGGATCGAAACGAAGTCCTGGGTGGTCTTCAGCTGCGCGTCGAACGAGGCGTCGACGGCGTCCAGGATCTTTCGTTGCGTATCGGTGGCAGTCATTCGGCAGCTCCAGTCACGATTCAAGGTTCGAAAGCGCCGACACCCTAGCCCGATCTCATCCCGCGGGGTATTGCAGATTATAGGCATCAGCCAGCGCATCTTCGAGCAGCCGGCCTTCCGAATAACCATGCAACGTTGCCGGCCGCTCGACGCCGTCCAGCAGCCGCGGGCACGGCTCCGGCGCGCCGATCACAGTGCGCACGGGAATGCGTTCGGCATAGATCGGCAACGCGTAATCCTCGTCGTCGTCGGCGACGCCCTTGGCGCGGATTTTGGCGGAGGCTTCCTCGATCTCCATCGCGATGAACGAGGTCGCCTTCATCTCCTGCGCGGTGCTTGGCCGCAGGCTGGCGGTGCGGTCCGGGAAGAAGCGGTCGACCATCGCGATCCCCGCGCGTTCTTTCTCCTCGGCGCGGGTCACCAGGTAGGCGTTTCCAAAGGCCATCACCGCGCGATAATCCGCCGAATGGTTGAAGCCGCAGCGCGCCAGCACCAGGCTGTCGAGAAACGCCACGGTAAGGCAGACGCGCTGGTGCGCCGTCTGGTTCTTCAGCATCCGGCTGGCGCTCGAACCGTGCCAGTACAGCCTAGTGCCCTCGCGCCAGAAGAACGTCGGCGTGCAGTAAGGCTGGCCGTCGATCACGTAGGACACATGGCACATCATCGAGGCGTCGAGGATCTTGTGCACGGTGTTGTGGTCGTAGAAGCCGCGGTCGTGGCGACGCTTGACGCGGTTGCGCGAGGTCAGCGGATAGGTTGGCTCAACGGTGTCGGTCACTTTGATGTCCTCGCAGATTGGAAACGGTCAAAGCGGTTGTAGCGCCCGCTTTGGCCTGCGATAGTGCCAATTCCATGCGAAAAATTCCGACCAATTTTGCGCCCGCAAAAGCCGAGCTGCCGCTTGATTTGCAGGGCGCGCATGTCACGCCGGGCGCCTCGGCGCAGCAGCGGCTGTACCAGGCGCTGCGCCACGCGATCACCGGCGGCCTCGCCAAGCCCGGC
>DATCUS010000114.1:0-4978 GCA_036561845.1 Tardiphaga sp.
CGACCGCGATCGAGGCCGCCGCGCGCGACATCGAGATCGACTTCGACAAGCTGCGCCGCGAAACCGAGATCGTCGGCTATCCGATCCTGCCGCTGGTGCACCAACTGTCAGAAGCCGCCGGCGAGTCCGGCCGTTACGTGCATTGGGGCGCCACGACCCAGGACATCATGGACACGGCGAATGTGCTGCAGATCCGCGCAGCGCTGCAGATCGTCGCCCGCGACCTACGCGAGGTGCGCGACATCCTGGCGGCGATGGCGCGGAAGTATCGCGACACGCCGATGGCCGGCCGGACGCATCTTCAGCAGGCGCTTCCGGTGACGTTCGGCTACAAGGCCGCGGTCTGGCTGTCCTCCATCGACCGTCACATCGAGCGCGTCGACCAGGCGCTGCCGCGAATCCTGCTGGGCGAGTTCTCCGGCGCGGCCGGCACCCTCGCCTCCGTCGGCGATGGCGGTCTCGAAATGCAGCGACTGTTCTGCGAGGAGCTCGGCCTGCATCAGCCGTCGATCACCTGGCACGTGGCGCGCGACGGCATTGCCGAAGCCGTCACGCTGCTCGGCCTGATCACGGGAACGCTGGGCAAGATCGCCACCGACGTGATGCTGTTGTCGTCATCCGAATTCGGCGAAGTGTCCGAACCCTTCGTGCCGGGACGCGGCGCCTCATCGACGATGCCGCAGAAGCGCAATGCGATTTCCAGCGAGCTGATGCTCGCTGCGGCGAAGGCCGTGCGCCAGCATGTCGCTGCGATGCTCGACGGCATGATCCACGATCTGGAGCGCGCCACCGGCCCCTGGCATCTCGAATGGATCTCGCTGCCGGAAAGTTTTCTGCTCACGGCCTCGTCGCTGGCCAACGCCAAGTTCATGCTCGGCGGCCTCGTCGTCCACGAGCAGCGCATGCTGCAAAATCTCGGCCTGACCCAGGGCCTGATCGTCGCGGAGGCCGTGATGATGGCCGCTGCGCCGAAGCTCGGGCGGCAGAGGGCGCACGACGTCGTCTATGACGCCTGCCGCAAGGCCATCGAGGGCGGCGGCCAGCTCGCCGACATTCTCACCGGCGTGCCGGAGATCGTCGAGGCTCTCGGCGGCGCCGAGGCGATCCGCCGTCATTGCGATCCCGCCAATTATCTCGGCCTGTGCGGCCCGATGGTCGACCGCGTGCTGGCACTGAGTGAACGCTGACAGCAACAAGAAGCCCAGGAGGAGATGCCAATGACGAGGACAACGTTCGGCGCTGCATTTGTGCTCGCCGCCGCGCTCGCAGCCGGTCCGGCCGCAGCCCAGGACTATCCGACCCGCGTGATCACCATGAACATGCCCTATGCGGCGGGCGGCCCCGGCGACACCATCGCCCGGCTGCTGGCGCAGGGAATGAGCGGGCCGCTGAAGCAGCAGGTCATCGTCGAGAACACCGCCGGCGCCGGCGGCTCGATCGGCAGCGCCAAGGTCGCCGGATCGCCGCCGGACGGCTATAACCTGCTGCTGATCCACATCAGCCATGCGACGAACCCGGCGCTGTACCCCAAGCTGAAATACGACCCGATCAAGGACTACGAGCCGATCGGCCTCGCGGTCGATCTGCCTTCCGCCTTCGTGGCGCGCAAGGACCTGCCGGCCACCGACCTCGCCGGGCTGATCGCCTATATGAAGGCCAACAAGGACAAGGTGAACTACGCCCATGCCGGCATCGGTTCGGCCTCGCATCTGTGCGGCCTGCTGCTTTCCTCGGCGATCGGCGCGCAACCCACCCAGGTCGCCTATCGCGGCGCGGGTCCCGCGATGAACGACATGATGAGCGGCCAGGTCGACGTCATGTGCGACCAGATCGTCAACGTCGTCTCCAACGTCGAGGGCGGCACCATCAAGGGCTACGCCACCACCGGCGCGCAGCGCGCGCCCGCGCTGCCGAACCTGCCCACCGCCGTCGAGGCAGGACTGCCGAACTTCACCTACACGGTCTGGTACGGCCTGTTCGCGCCGAAGGGCACGCCGAAGCCGGTGATCGACAAGCTGGTGGAAGCGCTGAACGTGGCCCTGAAGGACGAGACCGTGAAGAGCCGGCTTGCCGCACTCGGTGTGCAGCCGGTGTCGCCGGAGCGGGCGCAGCCGGCCGCACTTGCCGCGCATCTGAAGTCCGAGATCGACAAGTGGACGCCGATCATCAAGGCGGCAGGTGTGGTCGGCGCGCAGTGAGCCGGGCCTTAAGCCGGGACAGCGTCGGCACGCGGACCGAGCGCGATGCGTTCGGCGAGGTCGCCGTTCCCGCCGACCGCTACTGGGGCGCGCAGACGCAGCGCGCGCTCGGCGTCTTCGATGTCGGCGACGAGCGCTTTCCCGCCTGCCTGTTTCGCGCCTTCGCCCTGCAGAAACTCGCCGCCGTGCGGGCCAATCGCCGGCTCGGCGTGCTCGATCCGGCACTCACCGACCCGATCGAGCGCGCGGCGACGGAGCTTCGCGACGGACGCTTCGACGATCATTTTCCGCTGACGATCTGGCAGACCGGGTCCGGCACCCAGACCAACATGAACGTCAACGAGGTGATCGCCAACCGCGCCAACGAGCTGCTGGGCCATCCGCTCGGCGCAAGGTCACCGGTGCATCCGAACGATCACGTCAATTGCTCGCAGTCTTCCAACGACAGCTTCCCGACGGTGATGCATATCGCCACCACCATGGAATTGCGCGATCGCCTGATCCCGGCGCTGCGCGGCCTGCGCGACGAACTCGCCGCGAAAGCCGGGGCCTTCGCCGATGTGGTGAAGATCGGTCGCACTCATTTAATGGATGCGGTGCCGATGACCGTCGGCGACGCCTTCGACGCGTTCAGCCGGCAGATCGGCCATGGCATCGATCGCGTCACAGATTCGCTGCCGCGCCTGCACAGCCTGCCGCAGGGCGGCACCGCGGTCGGCTCCGGCCTCAATGCGCCCGCCGGTTTCGATGCCGCGTTCTGCGAGGAACTGAGCAGTTTGACCAGCGCGCATTTCACGCCGAATCCGAGCAAGTTCGAGGGCATGGCGGCCCATGACACGCTGGTCGAGGTATCCGGCGCCCTCAACACCCTGGCGGTGTCGCTGCTGAAGATCGCCAACGACATCCGGCTGCTCGGCTCGGGTCCGCGCTGCGGCCTGGGCGAGCTCGTTCTGCCGCATGACGGCCTGACCTCCTCGATCATGCCCGGCAAGCGCAACCCGACCATCGCCGAAGTCGTCGCCCAGGCCGCGTTCCAAGTCATCGGCAACCACGCCACGGTCACGGCCGCCGGTGCGTCCGGCAATTTCGAACTCAATGTCGCCAAGCCGGTGCTGATCTACAATGTGCTGCAGTCGATCCGGATCCTCGCCGACAGCAGCCGCATGTTTTCGGAGCGGATGATCCGCGAGATCGATGTCGACCGGCAGAAACTCGCTGACAACGTCGCCCGTGCCCTGCTGCTCGCCACCGCGCTCAATCCCGTGCTCGGTTACGACAAGGTGGCGCAAATCACCGCAAGGGCGCTGGCCGATTCGACGACGCCACGCGACGCGGCGGTGGCGCTCGGCTTTCTCACCGGCGACGACTACGACCGCGATGTCGATCCGCGTCGCATGGCCGGGATTGGCTAGATGTTCGGCACCGGCGGCGGACCGCCGGTGCAACACGTCGCGGCGGCCGTGGTTACGGCAGCGTGTAGGCAGTCTTGACGACCGTATAGAACTCCGCGGCGTAGCGGCCCTGTTCGCGCGGGCCGAAGCTCGAACCCTTGCGGCCGCCGAACGGCACGTGATAGTCGACGCCGGCGATCGGCAGATTGACCATCACCATGCCGGCTTCCGAATTGCGCTTGAAGTCCGAGGCATATTTCAGGCTGGTGGTGCAGATGCCCGCCGACAGACCGAACTCGGTGTCATTGGCGGTCGCCAGCGCCTCGGCATAGTCGTTGACGCGGATCACCGCCGCCACCGGGCCAAAAATTTCCTCGCGCGCGATGCGCATGGAGTTGGTGACCTCGGTGAACAGTGCCGGCTGCAGATAGAAGCCCGGCGCATCGCGCTTCAGCAACTCGCCGCCGAAAGTGAGTTTTGCACCACCTTCCTTGCCGAGGGCGATGTACTTCATGTCCTGGTCGAGCTGGCTCTGGTCGACCACCGGGCCGATGTCGGTGCCGGCCTTGACGGCATCGTCGATCTTGAGGCCGCCGAGACGCTCGGTCAGCGCGGCGACGAACTTGTCGTGGATGCCCTTGGTGACGATCAGCCGCGACGCCGCCGTGCAGCGCTGGCCGGTGGAAAAGAACGCGCTGTTGACGGCGGCTTCCACCGCAACCTTGAGATCGGCATCGTCGAGCACCACCAGCGGGTTCTTGCCGCCCATTTCCAGCTGGAACTTCTTCATCGGCCGCGAGGCGATGCAGGCGGCGGCGACCTTTTGGCCCGTCGCCACCGACCCGGTGAAGCTGATCGCTGCGACATCGGGATGTTCGAGCAAAGCGGCGCCGACTTCGGAGCCGCGGCCGATCACCAGGTTGAGCACGCCCTTGGGCAGGCCGGCGCGATGCAGGATGTCGACCAGCGCCCAGGTCGAGCCCGGCACCAGATCGGCGGGCTTGATCACCACGGTGTTGCCATAGGCCAGCGCCGGAGCGATCTTCCACGCCGGAATCGCGATCGGGAAATTCCACGGGGTGATGAGGCCGACCACGCCGACCGCCTCGCGCGTCACCTCGATGTCGATGCCGGGGCGCACCGAGGCCAGCTTCTCGCCGGCCATGCGCAGGCACTCGCCGGCGAAGAACGCAAAAATCTGGCCGGCGCGCGCGGCCTCGCCGACGCCCTCCGGCAGGGTCTTGCCCTCCTCGCGCGACAGCAGCCGGCCGAGCTCGTCCTTGCGGGCGAGGATCTCGTCGGAGGCCTTCTTGAGGATGTCGTAGCGGACCTGCGGCGTCGCGCGCGACCACGACGGAAAGGCGGCCTTGGCGGCGGCGACGGCGGCAT
>DATCUS010000115.1:0-3149 GCA_036561845.1 Tardiphaga sp.
GTCATGGGCGAGTGCCGCTCTCGCCGCGCCGCCTTTCAGCACGTCGAGGCCGAGCGCGGCATCGCCGATCGTGCCGGTGACCATCACGAGGTCGCCGGCGACGGCGCCGCTGCGGCGGACCATGCGGCCTTCCGGCACGCGGCCGAAGGCGGTGATGGAAATCATGATCGGCCCCGGCGTCGACACCGTATCGCCGCCGAGCAGCGGACAGCCGAACAGCCGGGCGTCCTCGCCGAGGCCGCGCGCGAATGCTGCGAGCCAGTCATGGTCCTGCCCGCGCAGCGCCAGCGTCAGCACAAAACCGGCCGGCACGGCCCCCTTGGCGGCGAGATCCGACAGGTTCACCCGCAACGCTTTTCGCGCGATGGTATCGGCGGGATCGTCGGCCAGGAAGTGCACCCCCTCGACGATGGCGTCGGTGTTGACCACCACGTCCTCGCCGCGCGCCTGCAGCACCGCGGCGTCGTCGTTGAGGCCGAAGGCGCCGGGATCGGTGGCCAGCGGCTTGAAATAGGTGGAGATCAGTGAATCTTCGCCGGAGGCCATAGGGATCCGTTCTTCAGCTATCATTCCCGAGCAGCAGCACACACTGCCGTCATCCTGAGGCGCCGTCGCGCCAGCGACGGCCTCGAAGGATGCGCAGCAGGCCCCGGTGTTCTTGGCCGCATCCGTCGAGGCTCGCCCAGCGGGCGAGCACCTCAGGATGACGACGGCTTGGTTAGCCCCGCGAAAACTCCTCCGCGCGGAAATGCCGGGCGATCTGGTCAAGCACGGCGTTGACCATGCCGATCTCGTCACCCTCGACAAAGGCGTCCGCCACGTCGACGTATTCGGAAACGATGACGCGCGCCGGAATGTCCTTGCGGTGCTCCAGCTCATAGGCCCCTGCCCGCAGCGTCGCGCGCAAAATCGCCTCGATGCGCGCCAGCGGCCAGCCCTTGGACAGCGCGTCGTCGATCAGCGGATCTAGCTTGTTCTGGTCGCGCAGCACGCCGGACACGACATCGCGGAAGAACGCTTCCTCGGCCGGCAGATACTGGTCGCCCTCGACCTCCTTGCCGAGCCAGTGGCTTTCGAACTCCGCAAAAATGTCGTTGATCCCCGCACCGCCGATATCCATCTGGTACAGCGCCTGCACGGCCGCGAGCCGCGCCGTGCCGCGCTTGTTGGCCTTCCTGTCGGCCGGCTTCTTGTCGCCGGCTTTCTTGTCCTGAACCTTGTTGGTCGCGGTCTTCTTGATCTCTGCCATCACTTCAGCTCTTCGCCAGACGGCGTTTGATCCGCAACATCGCCAGCGCCGCGCGCGCCGCGTCGCCGCCCTTGTTCAATTCATCGGCGCGGGCGCGCGCCCACGCCTGTTCATCGGTATTCACGGTGATGATGCCGTTGCCGAGCGGAAAACGCATGTTCACCGCGAGGTCCATCAGGCCGCGCGAGGATTCCATCGAGACGATCTCGAAATGAATGGTCTCGCCGCGCACCACGCAGCCGAGCGCCACGGCACAGTCATACGGCTTGCCGGACTTTGCAGCGGCATCGACCGCGATGGCGATCGCTGCGGGAATTTCCAGCGCGCCGGGCACGGTGATGACGTCATGGATGACGCCGGCCGCCTGCAGCTCGCGCAGTGCGCCGGCCAGCAGCGCATCCTGGATGTCGTCATAGAACCGCGCCTCGACGATCAGCGCCCGCGCGCCGGAAATGTCGGTCTGGTCCTGCAACTGGGCGCGTCGCGCGTCTGCCATTGGTATTCCCGGAGAATTGATGGATTGCGCGGGGTTTTAGGCGCAGCGGCGCGATAAGCCAAGGGCCGAGACGCCGCGGGCCTATTTCATTTCCGACAGCCGCGCCGCATAGCGCGCCATCAGGTCGACCTCGAGATTCACCTCGCTGCCCTCTGCCCAGGTGCTGAGCGTGGTGACCTCAAGTGTGTGCGGAATGATCAGCACCGAAAATTGGATATCATCGACGGTATTCACCGTCAGCGATGCGCCATCCAGCGTCACCGAGCCCTTTGTCGCGATGAAGCGCGCCAGTTCGCGGGTGGTGCGGAGGTGAAACCGGGCCATGTCCGGCAGCCGGTCATGGCCGACAATGGTGGCGATGCCGTCGACGTGACCGGAGACGATGTGGCCGCCAAGCTCGTCGCCGATCTTCAGCGCGCGTTCCAGGTTAAGCTTTGTCCCGGCCTTCCAGTGTTTCGCCGTGGTCATGCCCAGCGTCTCGGCGGCGGCATCGACCTCGAACCAGGTGCGGTCGCCGGACACGCCGGAGCCGACCACCGTCAGGCAGACGCCGTTGCAGGCGATCGAGGCACCGTCGGCGATGGTGCGCTGGTCGTAGCGGCACAGGATGCGCAGCCGGTGCAGCTGGCCCTGCGCCGTCGGTGTCAGGGTTTCGATCTCGCCGATGTCGGTGACAATGCCGGTAAACATTTATGCGCGCTCGTAGATCGTCAGGGTGTCGTGTTCCATGCTGTCGCTAGCACGGACCTTCAACCCCGGCGACCCGGTGATGGCTGATAGCGGCAATGCGTCCAGCGCCGGGACGCCGTCCGCGCCGATATCGTTCGGCCCGCGGAACAGCCAGACCTCGTCGACCAGGTCGGCAGCCACGAAGGACGCCGCCACCCGCGCCCCGCCCTCCACCAGCAGCCGCGAAATGCCCTTGCCAGCCAGCGTCTTCAGCACAGCGCCGAGATCCAGCCCGGGCGGCGGCGCGGTGGTGGTTGGCACCCGCATCACGTGGGCGCCGGCGGCACCGAGCCTCATGGCCGCGGCGGCTTCCGACAGGTCCGACGTCATCACCCACAGCGGCGTCTGTCGCGCCGAATGAATCAGCTTGCAGGTGCCGGGCAGCCGCAGCGCGCGGTCCAGCACCACCCGGATCGGCGATTGCGCCAACATCCCCGGCAGCCGGCAGGTCAGTTCGGGATCGTCGGACAGCACGGTACCGATGCCCACCAGCACCGCATCGCATTGCGCGCGCAGCAGGTGGACGCGGGAGCGCACCATTTCCCCGGTCACGGCGAACGGTTTTCGGCCGGCGGCGCCAATCTTGTCGTCATTTGACACCGCCAGCTTGAGGATCACATGGGGGCGGCCGTCGCGGACGCGGCGGAAGTGGCCGGCGTGGTCGCGCGCGGCCTC
>DATCUS010000116.1:0-4387 GCA_036561845.1 Tardiphaga sp.
CAACGCCCGCTCTGCCGCAAGCCGCGCCAGCGCCGCCCGCAAAGCCGTTTCCGCAATCGGCGGAGTGGAGCAACCTGCCGAAGATGGTCCTCGAGCGGCAGTTCGCCGGGCCGCTGCAGGACACCGTGATCCAGCGGCTGCGCGATCCCATCGACGGCACGATCTGCTATCTCTATCTGCCGATCTCGGCGCCGCATTCGCCGACCACCGCGACCGGCTTTGTCCAGTATGGCCCCAACGTCATCGGCTCGATCAACTGCAGTCCGGGCACGGCGCGCGCCACCGCGCCGGCAACGGCCCGAAAACCCTAGCGCCACTTCACAATTTCTCCAATCGGGAAACTCCGCCTCGTGGTCGCTCGCGCCGCATGCTAAACGGTCGGCTCCTCCAAAACAGAGAGCGCACCGTGCCCGACACCATCGAACTCCTGAAGATCCGCCGCTCGGTGAAGCCGCGCGAGATGAGCGCCCCCGGCCCCTCGCCCGCAGAGCTCGAAACCATCCTGACGGTCGGATCGCGGGTGCCGGATCACGGCAAGCTGACGCCGTGGCGCTTCATCGTGTTCGAGGGCGACGCCCGCGCCCGCGCCGGCGACGTGATCGCCGCGGTGTTCGCGCGAAAACATCCCGATGCGCCGGCGGCGGACATCGAGGCCGAGAAGCGCCGCCTGCTGGAGGCGCCGCTGGTGATCGCGGTGGTGTCGTTCGTCAGGCCGCATCCGAAGGTCCCGGCGTGGGAGCAGGAACTGTCGGCCGGCGCCAGTTGCATGAACATTCTCACCATCGCCAGCGCGCTCGGCTACGGCGCCAACTGGCTGACCGGCTGGTTCGCCTTCGATCGCGACGTGCTCGACGGGCTCGGGCTGAAGCCGGAGGAGAAGCTCGCCGGCTTCATCCATATCGGCACGGCGACCACGCCCAGCGAGGATCGCCCGCGCCCGGCGCTGGCGGAGATCGTGACGAGGTTCTGAGGCTGACTCCTCGGCCTGCTCCATCTTCACCTCTCCCCGCAAGCGGGGAGAGGTGAAGGTTTTCTACGCCGCCTTCGACGCGCCGCTGCCGAATTTCAGCAGCAGTTGCGCGATTTCCGACGCCGGCCGCGCCGCGCTGAACAGAAAACCTTGCACCTCGTTGCAGCCCTCGGCGCGCAGCGCGTCGAGCTGGTCGACGGTCTCGACGCCCTCCGCCGTGGTGGTGATGTTGAGGCTGCGGCCGAGGCCGGAAATCGCGCGCACGATGGCCACGCAGTCCGGGCGCCCGACCAGGTCCTTGACGAAGGAGCGGTCGATCTTGATCTTGTCGAACGGGAAGCTGCGCAGGTAGCTCAGGCTGGAATAGCCGGTGCCGAAATCGTCCATCGAGATCCGCACGCCGAGCGCGCGCAGCTGATGCAGGATCGCCAGATTGGCCTCGGTCTCGGCCAGAAACAATGACTCGGTGATTTCCAGCTCCAGCCGCAGCGGCGACAGGCCGGAATAGGCCAGCGCCGCCACCACGACCTGCACCAGGTTGCGGCTGCGGAACTGGACCGGCGACAGGTTGACGGCGATCTTGATGTCGCCCGGCCATTTCGCGGCCTCGGCGCAGGCCCTGCGCAGCACCCACTCGCCGAGCGTCACGATCAGGCCGATGTCCTCGGCGACCGGGATGAAATCCGCCGGCGAGATCATGCCCTTGTCCGGGTGCTTCCAGCGCAGCAGCGCCTCGAAGCCGGTGATGCGGTCGGCGGCGAGGTCGACCAGCGGCTGATAGTGAACCTCGAACTCGCCATTGGCAAAGGCGCTGCGCAGGTCGAGCTCCATGTCGCGGCGCTTCTGCGCCTGGCGGTCCATTTCGCGCTCGAAGAAGCGGTGCACGCCGCCGCCTTCCGACTTGGCGCGGTACAGCGCCATGTCGGCGTTGCGCATCAGTTCCTCGCTCGAGGCGCCGTCGCCGGGCGACATCGCGATGCCGATGCTGGCGCCGATCACCACCTCGATGCCGTCCATGTCATAGGGCACGCTGATGATCTCGATCAGCCGCGCGGCATAATCATTGGCCTCGTTGGGCGAAATGTCGGACGCCAGCACGATGGCGAACTCGTCGCCGCCGAGCCGTGCCACCATGTTGTTGCCGCGCACCTCGGCGCGCATCCGGCCGGCCACCATCTTCAGCAGCCGGTCGCCCATCGGATGGCCGAACGAGTCGTTGACGTTCTTGAACAGGTCGAGATCGATGCACAGCACCGCGACATGCTTGCCGGGATCGATGCCGTCCAGCGCCTGGGCCAGCCGCTCCTGGTAGAAGACGCGGTTGGGCAATTCGGTGAGGCCGTCATGATGCGCCATATGCGCCACCCGCGCCTCCGCCTTGCGGCGTTCGGTGATGTCGACGATGGCCACCAGGAAACCGTCGCGACCGTCGAACACCACGCGGCGGCCATAGGTCAGCACCTGGATCTCGCTGCCATCGGCCTTGATGTGCCGCCAGTTGGTGCTGGACTGATAGGCGTCGCCGAGCAGCGTCAGCGCCTTGCCGTGAACCTCCCATTCGTCGCGCGGCCAGATCTGCCGCAGCTGCATGCGCAGGAAGCTGTCGCGGTCGTAGCCGTAATGCTGGACCGCGGCGTCGTTGACGCTGAGGAAATCCATGGTCGCGGCGTCGAACACCCACATCGGCATCGGGTTGTTGTCGAACAGCAGCCGGAACGAATCCTCGCGGCGCTTGATGTCGGTGACGTCGGAAATCGTCAGCGAGACCAGATCGCCGAACGCGGTGGCACTGAGCCGCAGGTTGCGGTCGTCGCTGTCGATCTCGATCTGGTCGCTCAGCCCGCTGGCGACCATCGCGAACAGCCAGGCGCTGACGTGCGGCAGGCACAGGGCATGACCGCCGGCACTGATCCGCCGCCACTGCAATTCCGTCGCTGGCAACTTCAGCAGCCGCGCCGCACCCTGGTTGAGATGCACGATCTGGAAATCGAACGCCGTGCTCGCGGAATCGCGGATCGCCGCCAGCGAGACGATGCCTTCATTGGTCGACGAGAAGATCGCGTCGACCAGATTGTAGCGCGGACCGTGTTCGTTGACATAGGCGCCGACCAGCGTGCCGCCCCAGCGCGACGACGTCGGCAGCGCGAGAATCTCGTAGGTCTGCACCAGCCCGTCGCGGACGCAATGCACCACCGATTCGTGAGGACGGCCGGTCTGCAGCGCACTCCTTGCCGCCTCCGCCAGCGCCGTGGCGCAATCCGGCGACAGGCTGTCGAGCGGAATGTCCCAGCGCTCGTCGCCGAGCCACTGCTGCACGTAGCGACCGCTGCGCGAAACCTCCAGCGCCGCGGCGTCGCCCTTCAGCAGCACGATGTGGTCGGCCATCCGGCCGAGGCTTCCCAGCATCACCTCTTCGTAGCCGGGCAGCGCCTGCCCCGGACGCGATGCGGCATGCCACTTGCGCTTCAGGGCGGGAATGTCGCCCAGCAGTTTCGCGTCTGATATGCCGGATAGTTTTCTGGCCGCGGTCACGACATCCCTTTCCGAATACTTGCGCTATGCTGCGGTAATCGGATGCTGGCCCTTAACGTGATGTAAACGTTCCGGCGGCGCGGTGCCCAAACGCGCATTATGAACTTTTTAAGTCATACGATGGTTAGGGCCGATTCAGGACTATGACGGCGACATGACAAGCAGATCGCAATTGATACTTGTTGTCGGCTTCGGGGCCTAGCGCGCGACGACTTCGATCTCGCCGTCGACGCCGTTGACGACCTTGAAGGCGCGCTCGAACACCTTGCCTTCGTTCTTGGCGATGGCGCGGTACTCGCCTTCGGACAGCACCACGCGCGGGAAGGCGCCGATCGATTCCTTGATCACGTCGCCGGCCGGCGTGATCACCGACCACGCGGTGTTGGCCAGCGCCTCGCCGCCCTTGTCGCTGACCAGCTTCAGCGTGATCACCGCGGCGCGATGGGTGATGACGACGTCGGTCAGCTTGCTGGCCTGCACGCGGATGTCGGAACGCACGGTCGAGTTGGCGTCGCCATAGTTCGAGACGATGTAATAGGTGCCCTCCTGCAGCAGCACCACGTCGCCGGCGGCGACGGTCGGCAGCAGCGGCGCGCGCTCGCCGGCCTCGAACTGACTGCCCTTGAAGATGCTGAAGGAGATCTGGTTCTGCGGAATCTTCGAGGTGCCGACGCGGCCCTCGATGCGCAGCCCGCCAGCCGGCAGCACGAAGGCCTCGCGGTCGGTGTCCGACTTGATCGTCACCGGCCTGACCGCGCTGACCAGGCCGAGCGCGACGTGGACCACGTAGCTGCCCGGCGGCAGCACGATGTTCGGCGTGGCGCCGCGATCCTCGCGAATCAGCTTGAACGCCCCGCTCTCGTCCGGCCGGTCGGAATAGACCCG
>DATCUS010000117.1:0-26895 GCA_036561845.1 Tardiphaga sp.
GTCTCGGCGCCCGGCGCGCGCGCCGAAACCGGCAGCAGCCCGGTGCAGGGCTATCTCGCCACGGTGAGCGGCACCGGCACCAAGACCGACACGCCGCTGAGCCAGACGGCGCAGTCCATCAGCGTCGTCACCGCCGAGCGCGTCAGGGACCAGGGCGTGAGCAGCATCCAGGAAACGCTGCGCTACGTGCCCGGCGTATTCGCCGAGCCGGGCGGCGTCGATTCGCGCAACGACTACTTCAAGGTTCGCGGCCAGGATCCCAACGCCTATCTCGATGGCATGCGGGTCAACAACCGCAACGAATTCAACGAGTGGCGCGTCGATCCCTACATGCTCGAGCGCATCGAGGTGTTCCGCGGCCCGGCCTCGGTGCTGTACGGCGACACGTCGACGGCGGGCCTCGTCAACCTGATCTCGAAGCGTCCGCAGGCGGAAGCCCGCAGCGAAGTCGGCGTATCGTTCGACAATTTCGGCCGCAAGCAGACCCAGATGGACACCACCGGCAAGCTGACCAAGGACGGCGAATGGCTGTATCGCTTCGTCGGCCTGTTCCGCGACAGCGGCACCCAGGTCGACTACGTGCCCGACAACCGCTTCGCGCTGTCGCCGTCGCTGACCTGGCGCCCGACCAACAATACGAGCTGGACCGTGCTCGGCACCTATCAGAAGGACCGTACCGGCACCACCAACGGCTTCCTGCCGCGCGAAGGCACGCTCAGCGCCGGCCCCAACGGCTATATTCCCCGCAACCGCTTTGCCGGCGATCCCAACACCGATATTTACCAGACCGAAACCGGCGCTTTCAGCAGCCTGTTCACCCATGAGTTCAACGACGCCGTGAAGTTCACGCAGAACCTGCGCTATGCGAAGGTCGACGGCGTCTATCGCAGCGTCTATGCGAACTCGTTTTCGACCGATCCGTTTCTGGACGCCTCCCGGCGCACGGTGAACCGCTACACCAGCAACCAGGAATCGTCGCGCGACAACTTCACGATGGACAACAACATCCAGGTCAAGGCGCTGACCGGTGCGCTTCAGCACAAGGTGCTGTTCGGTGTCGACTATCGCGACGTCAAGACGCGCGCGAGTGCGGGCTCCGGCTTCGACGCCACGCCGTTCGACCTGTATTCGCCGGTCTATACCAGCCTGCCCTTGCCGGCTCTCACCGCCGCTCCCGACACGCGACAGACCCAGACCGGCATTTATGCGCAGGACCAGATGCGGCTCGGCCCCTGGCTCGCCACGCTCGGCGTGCGGCAGGACTATGCCAGCACGCGGAGGACCGTGGCCGATGACAGCGACAGGTCGGCGACGACCGGCCGCGCCAGCCTGATGTATGAGACCGCGTTCGGCTTCAATCCCTATGTGGTCTGGGCGCAGTCGTTCAATCCGGTGTATTTCAGCGCGGCCTATGGCGGCAGCGCCTGCTACGACGGGCCCTGCCAGGACCAGCGCGGCGAGACTTACGAGGTCGGCTTCAAATACAATCCGACGGCATTCCTCGCCATCAACGGCGCGATCTACGATACGGTGGAACGGAACCGGCTCGCCGCATCACCCGACCCGTACCGCTCGAGCCAGACCGGCCAGGTCCGCATTCGCGGCGCGGAACTCGAAGTCATCGGCAAGCTCACGCCCGACTTCGACCTGATCGGCGCCTACTCCTACATCAACGCCAAGGTGGAAAGCGGCAACTATATCGGCAACAGCGTCGAGGGCGTGCCCGACCATCAGGCTTCATTGTGGGGCAAGTATCGGCTGGCGTCGCTCGGCCTGCGCGACGTCACGGTCGGTGCCGGCGTGCGCTACATCGGCCGGTCCTATGAAGAGACCAACCTCTACACCATTCCGGACTACACGCTGTTCGACATGATGATCGCCTGGGATCCCGGCCCGTTCCGGCTGCAGATCAACGCCAGCAACATCACCGACAAGACCTATGTGGCGGCGTGCTACGCCCGCGGCGATTGCTACTACGGCATCGGTCGCACGGTGCTGGGCACCGCGACGTATCGGTTCTGACGCGGGCGACGCACTCTTCCTTTTCCCTCCCCCACATCTTCGCGTGGTCGAGCGGACGATTCGTCCGCTCTGGGTGACCGGCCGCCAGGCCGGTCGGGTGGGGGTCGTGCTACATCACGACGGCGCATGTGGCCCCCACCCGTCACGTTTGTTCGCTTCGCTCTCAAACGTGCCACCCTCCCCACCTCGCGAAGCTTCGCTGGGGGAGGGAAAAGGCGCCCGGCGCCGTCGGGCTTGTCGCGGACTTCGCCGTTCTCTAAACAGCCCTGCACAACAAACGTCAGGGCGGGACATGACCACCACATCACCGCGCAAGGTTGCGCTCGTCACCGGCGCCGCGCGCGGCATCGGCCTCGCCGTGGCCAAACGCTTTCTCGGCGAGGGCTATTGCGTGGCGCTGCTGGATATCGAGCGCGACCTGCTGGCCGCGACCGTCCAGGCGCTGAATGCGCCGGATACGACACTGGCCCTTCATGCTGATGTGTCGGATGCGGGCGCGGTGGCTTCCGCCTTCGCAGCAGCGCAGGCCCGCTTTGGCCGGCTCGACGCGCTGGTCAACAATGCCGGGGTCGCGGTGTTCAAGCCGCTGCTCGACACCACCCAGGCCGAATGGGAGCGCGTGCTCGCGGTCAACCTGACTGGCCCGTTCCTGTGCACCCAGGCGGCGGCACCCTTGATGCGCGAACATGGCGGCGGCGCCATCGTCAACATCACCTCGATCTCGGCGCTGCGGGCTTCGACGCTGCGCACCGCCTACGGCACCAGCAAGGCCGGCCTCGCGCATCTGACGAAGCAGTTCGCGGTGGAACTGGCGACGCTGGGCATTCGCGTCAATGCCGTGGCGCCCGGACCGGTGGAGACCGCGATGGCCAAGGCGGTGCATACGCCGGCGATCCGCGCCGATTATCACGACGCCATCCCGCTCAACCGCTACGGCGGCGAGGACGAACTGGCCGACGCGGTGTTCTATCTGTGCAGCGACCGCGCCAGCTATATCACCGGCCAGACCCTGGCGGTGGACGGCGGTTTCGACGCCGCCGGAATCGGCCTGCCGACGCTGCGTAAAGAGGGCAGCAACGGGTAGCACCTGGAGCGCAACTCTCGTGTCCCGGACGCGATGCGCGCCCACCTCTCCCCGCCTGCGGGGAGAGGTCGGAGCCGAGCGCCAGCGAGGCTCCGGGTGAGGGGGACTCTCGAGTGAAACTGTGACTCCCCCTCACCCGCCCGGCTGCGCTGCGCTTCGCCGGTCGACCTCTCCCCGCAGGCGGGGAGAGGTGAGGATCCCTACTCCGCCAGTTGCGGCGCGGCTTGGCGGCCCCGCAACGTCGCCAGCGTCACGACCAGCGCCGCGACGGCGGTGAGCGCGATGGTCGCCACCATCGGCAGCGAGGTGCCGTCGAAGAACAGCCCGGCCACCGCGATCATGACACCGCCGGTGACCATCTGCAGCGTGCCGCCGAGGGCGCTGGCGATGCCGGCAATCGGGCCGTGGTCCTCCAGCGACAGCACCATGGTCGAGGGAATGACCAGCCCGAGGAAGGCGAAGGAGGTGAACAGCAGCGGGATCAGCACCCGCAGGCTGTCGAAACCCATCAGCGTCAGCGCCAGCAGCAGCACCGCGAAGGCCGCATAGGCCGACACCGCGGCCATCACCACGCGCACCATGCCGAAGCGGCCACCGAGGACGCCGGCCAGTTGCGAGGCGCCGATGAAGCCGATGGCATTGACCGAGAAGGCCAGGCTGTACTGCGTCGGCGACAGGCCGTAATGGCCGATATAGACGAAGGACGACGTCGCCAGGAACGCGAAGAAGCTCGCCATTCCCAGCCCGCCGATGAAGGTGAGGCCGAGGAAATGCCAATCGCGCAGCAATTCGCCGAAGCTGCCGAGTACGTTGCGGATGCTGCCATTGATGCGCTCCTCGACCGGACGGGTTTCCGGCAGCAATGACGCCACCAGCACCAGGCCGAGCAGCGCGGCCACGGTCACCGCGACGAACACTGCCCGCCAGCCGAACGGCACGATCAGCGCGCTACCGGTCAAGGGAGCGAGAATCGGCGACACCGAGAAGACCAGCATCACCAGCGCCATCAGTTTTGTCGCCTCGACGCCGGTGTGCAGGTCGCGGATGATGGCGCGCGGGATCACGCCCATGGCGGCGGCGCCCATGCCCTGGAGGATGCGGAACGCCACCAGCCAGCCGACGCCGGGCGCCAGCGCGCAGCCGACCGAGCCCAGCGTGAACAGCGCCAGGCCGGCATAGAGCGGCGGCTTGCGTCCGTACACGTCGGACAGCGGCCCGTAGGCGATCTGGCACAGGCCGAAGGCGATGAAGAACATGGTCAGCGTCATCTGCGTCGCCGCCGTGGTGGCGTGCAGGTCCGCCGCGATCGCCGGCAGCGCCGGCAGATACATGTCGATGGCGAACGGGCCGACCGCGGACAGCAGGCCGAGCACGACGGCGTTGCGGGTGAAGGAAGAGGACATCAGGTTTTCTTTGTGTTGGTTTCAGCGGGCCGCTGCCTGACCTCTCCCCGCATCCTGCGCGGGGAGAGGTCGAAGCCTGAGCGCAGCGAAGGCTTCGGGTGAGGGGCAAGGCACTGCGCCCGCCTCCGTGATGGATTTCAAGGGTCGTAACACTCTTCCGGCATCGGCGCGACCCGATGGCGTCGGAGGGCGAAGAGCATCGTGCCTCGCCCCTCACCCGCCATTCGCTGCGCGAATGGCGACCTCTCCCCGCGCAAGATGCGGAGAGAGGTGAAGAAAGAGCCGGGCGAGGTCAGAAAACCGTGCGCTCCTATTCCGGGGCCGGGCCGTTCACCATCCAGGGAATACCGAACTTGTCGAGGCACATGCCAAACCCTTTTGACCAGAACGTGGCGCCGAACGGCATCCGGATGGTTCCGCCGTCGGCCAGCGCCTTGAAGATGCGTTCGCCCTGCGCGGGATCCTCGATCTGCAGGCACACCGAGAAACCCTGCTGCTTCTCGAATTGCGCAGGCGGCGCGTCGGAGGCCATGATCACCTCGCCGTCGATGGACAATTGCGCATGCAGCACCTTCTTGGCCATCTCCGGCGGCATGTGCTCCGCCGCCGGCGAGCCCTCCACATGCATGATGACGTCGATCTTCGCACCGATCGCCTTCACATAGAAGTTGAAGGCCTCTTCGCAATTGCCGTTGTAGTGAAGATAGGGATTGACCTGCATGGCGGTCTCCTTGGTTGGGGCCGGTTCTATTTTTCGACGATCGACTTGAGGTTGGCCAGGCCGACGGCAAAGTCCTTGCCGATCATCTCGTCCATATTGAGAAACACCTGCATGATTTTCGACATCAACGGCGCCGGGCCGCGCATCGACCAGGTCACGGTGGTCATATCACCTTGCGGGTGCAGGGTGAATTCGCCGGTGTTGTGGCCCTCGAATGGCCGGAAGAAATCCAGCCTGAGCACGATCCGCGTCGGCGATGCGGCATCAGTGATCTCCATGCGGCCGGCGCCCACATTGTTGTTGCCGTCCCACCCATAGGCCGCGCCCTTGCCGCGCTCGGAACCGCTGTAGCTGCGCTTCATGGCAGGATCCTTGACCTCATAGGGCGACCACGCGGTCCAGCGATGCAGGTCCTCGATCAGCGGATAGATCCTGTCCGGCGGCGCCTTGATGGCGGCGCTGCGTGCCACCTCGAACGTGTCGGGCTTTGTCAGCGCCAGCGCCAGAACGGCGACAAGCGCGACCGCGAGAATGACGGCGATCACGGCAATGATCTTCAGCATGGCTGGCTCCAGGGCGATGCAACCTGCTTCAAGGACGAACGGGAAAACCGGATTCCGACACCGGCGCCGGGATTTTTGTGCGCCTCGTCCCCCGATCGAGTGGGGTGCTAGGCGGTCCGCCTAGCGAAGCTTCGCCTCGTGCGGGGCCGCCGGAGCCATCGCGCTGCCGCTCTTGCTGTCCCGCTTCAACCGGTCGATGTGCATGCGGATATGGGCGGCCTCGGCCGAGGTATTGGCCAGCGCGATGGCGCGGTCGAAGCTGACGCGGGCCTCGTCGTCGCGGCCGAGCTGCATCAGATAGGCGCCGCGCACGCCGAAGAAATGGAAGTAGTTCGCCAACCGCGGCGCCAGCGACTCGATCATGTCGAGTGCCGCCTGCGCGCCGCGGGTTTTGGAGACCGCCACCGAGCGGTTCAGGGTGATCACCGGCGACGGCGTGAGAATCTCCAGCGAACCGTAGAGCAGATCGATCTGCAGCCAGTCGGTATCCTCCGGCGTCGCCGCGCGGGCATGCAGCGCGGCGATCGCGGCCTGGATCTGGTACGGCCCGGTGCGACGATGGCGCATTGCCTTGTCGATCAGCGCCAGCCCCTCGGCGATCAGGCAGCGGTCCCACAGGGTGCGGTCCTGGTCGTCGAGCAGCACCAGCGCGCCATCGGCATCGAACCGCGCCGGCGCGCGGGCATGCTGCAGCAGCAGCAGGGCCGTGAGCCCCATGATCTCCGGCTCCGACTGGAACAGTTTCAACAGCAGCCGCGCCAGCCGGATCGCCTCCTCGCACAACGGCGCGCGCTCGGCGATGGCGTCGCCCGAGGCGGAATAGCCTTCGTTGAAAACCAGATAGATCATTGCCGCCACCGCGGCGAGGCGCTCCGAACGCTCCGGCGCACCCGGGGTCTCAAAGGCGACGTCGGCTTTGGCAATCGCTGCCTTGGCGCGGGTGATGCGCTGCTCCATGGCGGCTTCCGTCACCAGGAAGGCGCGGGCGATCTGCCGCACGGACAGGCCGGAGACGATGCGCAGCGCCAGCGCGATCTGCTGCGTCGCCGGAATCTGCGGATGGCAGCAGATGAACAGCAGCCGCAGGATATCGTCGCGATAATGCGCGCCGTCGAGCCGCTCCGCCAGTTCCGCCTCGGCGTCGTCGAGGTCGGAGATGACCTCGTCCTCCGGCAACGCGGTGTGGCGGCTGGTCTTCCTGATGTCGTCGATCGCGACGTTGCGACCGACCATGATCAGCCAGGCCGCGGCATCGCGCGGCGGGCCGTTCTGCGGCCAGGTCTTGAGCGCACGGAGGCAGGCATTCTGAAAGGCCTCCTCGGCGGTGTCGAGGTTGCGGAAATAACGCAGCAGCGCGCCGAGCGCCTGGGGACGCGCGGTGGTCAGCGCCGCATCGATCCAGGCGAGTTCGGTGGTCATGGCTTCGAGCCTGCAACGTCGCCCGGCGTGAACAGGCCGATCGGGCGGATCTCATAGGCGCCGCCGGGATTGGCGCGGCCGAGGTCGCGCGCCACCTCCAGCGCGCCGTCGAGATCGGGGCATTCGACCACATAGAAGCCGAGCAATTGTTCCTTGGTCTCGGCAAACGGGCCGTCGAGCACGAGAGGCGGATCGCTGTCCTTGCGCAGGGTGGTGGCGGCGGTGGTCGGCAGCAGCCGCGCCACCGGGCCGAGCCGGCCCTGCTGCGCCAGCTTCTCGTGAACGACATGCAGCTTGCTTATCACCGCGGCGTCCTCCTCGCGGGTCCACGACCCGACGACGGCTTCGTCATGATAGCAAAGGATGGCGTAGAGCATGCGGATGATCTCCTCGGATGAACGACGAACCGGGTCCGGTCATTCCGACAGGGTCGGCAAAATAAACCCGATGATCAAGCGGATCGGTTACGGCGCCTTCGCCGGTCCGCACAGCAGGTCGATGGCGCCCTTCGCGATGGTTTCGAGCTGCTTGCGCGGGATGCCGGCGCGGGCGCGCAGCGCGAGGGAATACAGCGTGGCCGAGGCGACGCTCGACAGCGCCGCGATGTCCGCCGACGCCGGCAACTCGCCCTTTGCTACCGCCGTGCGAAAACACCAGCCGAGCGCCTTGTCGAGATCGCTGAATCCCTCCAGCACCATGGCGCGGATCTCGGGATCGGCAATGGCGTCGGACGCCACCGTCATCACCGTGAAGCAGCCGCGCGGCGCATCGCCCGGCAAGTAGACATCGAGCGCGACGTCGTAGAAGCGCCGCAGCCGCTCGCGGATCGGCAGATCGGCCTTGAAGACCTCGACCGCTGCGCCGCTGTAGTCCTCGCGGTAGCGCTGGTAGCTCCTGATGTAGAGCTCGCGCTTGTCGCCGAACGCGCCGTACAGGCTCGGCCGGTTCATGCCGGTGGCAGCGCTGAGATCGTCCAGCGACGTGGCGGCGAAGCCGGTCTTGCGGAACAGCGCCAGAGCCTGGCCCAACGCCACATCGGGCTCATAGGCCCGCGGCCGGCCCCGGCGCTTGGGAGCGGCAACGGGCGCTTCGGCACCCGCTTTCTTTTTTTGTACCATATCGCAGTAAATCCTCTTGACGGGTTTTATATTATGCGAGACGGTATAAAAATCAACCCGCGCCGCGATCGCAACGCGCCGCAAGCCGCAGGAGACTCCCATGGATCTGTATTTCTCGCCGATGGCCTGTTCGATGGCTACCCGCATCGCGCTCTACGAAGCCGGCGTCGACGCCAATTATCTGGAAGTCGATCCCAGGACCAAGCAGGTACTGACCGACGGTTCGGATTTCCGCGGCATCAATCCGCTCGGCATGGTGCCGACCCTGCGCACCGATGACGGCGTGGTCCTCACCGAGAACGCCGCGATCCTGCAATATGTTGCCGACCGCTTTCCCGACAGCATCATTGCCGCGGGCTCGGGTCTCGACCGCACCCGGCTGCAGCAATGGCTGTGCTTCATCGGCACCGAACTGCACAAGGCGCTGTTCATCCCGCTGCTCGATCCCAAGGCAGCGGCGGAGACCAAGGCGTGGGCGCTGGCCAAGGGCACGTCGCGGCTGGATTATCTCGAGAACTATCTCGATGGCCGCGATTTCCTGCTCGACCGGTTCAGCGTCGCCGACGCCTATCTGGCAACTGTGATCAACTGGACCATGGCCACGCCGCAACTGGATTTTGCGAAATGGCCGGTCATCAAGGCCTATCACAAGCGGCTGCGCGAGCGCCCGAGCATCGCCCGGGCCATCGCCGAGGAATTCGAACTGTTCAAGGCCGAGCAGGCGCGGCATAAGGCTGCGGCGTAAGAGAAGCTGCGGGAGAGAACCCCGTTTCCCGGACGCGGTGCGGCATTCTTATGCCGTTCCGCAGAGCCGGGATCCCGGTTGCTTTTCACGAACCGAGGCCCCGGATCTGCGCAGCAGCGTTGGCGGCGATGCTTCGCATCGCCTGCGCTGCAGCGCGTCCGGGGAACGGGACCGCGTTCGCGACTAAAACGGATCCGTGCCCAAGCCCGGCACATCCGCCGGCCGCGGACCCGGCGCCGGCCACAGGAAGCGGCGGTCCTTCTCCGCGATCCCGACATCGTTGATGCTGGCCTCGCGGCGCGCCATCAGGCCGGCCGCATCGAACTCCCACTGCTCGTTGCCGTAGGAGCGAAACCAGTTTCCGGCATCGTCGTGCCATTCGTACTGGAAGCGCACGGCAATGCGGTTGTCGTGAAACGCCCACAGGTCCTTGATCAGGCGGTACTCGTGTTCCCTGGCCCATTTGCGGGTCAGGAAGTCGACGATCGCCGTACGGCCCTGGAAAAACTCGCCGCGGTTGCGCCAGACGCTGTCCTCGGTATAGGCCAGCGACACTTTGACCGGATCGCGCGAATTCCAGCCGTCTTCGGCCATGCGGGCTTTTTGCGCGGCGGTCTCGCGGGTGAAAGGCGGAAAGGGCGGACGCGACATGGGGATCTCCGTTGGCTTTCCGCAATTGTAGCCGGGCCTGCCCGAGAGTCGATGGCGACTTGCCTATCGCCCGATTGCCAAAGTCGATCGGCCTTCATGCCATGAACGAGCGGGTCGACTTATGTATGCCCTTCCATTGCGAGCCGGAGCGACTGCGGGATGCGTTGCGCCTTTCCGCCCGAGATAAACGCCACGCGGACATGCGCTGCGACCAAAAGATCGTCTCCGCGCCTGCATTCCTGCAGCAAGCCGATCGAAGCGCCCCTCACCTCTTGTGGAACCGTGACGACGTCAAGCAGGTCGTCCAGGATTGCCGGTTTCAGAAAATCGATTGTCATCGAGCGAACAACGAAGGCGAAGCCCGGCGCATCCTTCTGCGCTTCCTTCAGCAGCTCCTGTTGACTCGTTCCGAGCAAACGCAAGTAATTCGTTCTGCCGCGTTCCATGAAGCGCAGAAAATTCGCGTGATAGACGATCTGGCCGGCGTCCGTATCCTCGAAATAGACGCGGACCTGCATATGATGACGACCATCGCGAATTTCGCCATCGAGAGAGGCTGCCACAGGGAGATTCCTCTTGCCACACTTCAGGGAGTAATCGTCTTGCACAGGGGCACCTTCCGCAGCAAGCGCCAATTGCCCTTCGGAACGGACTGCGAACCCGGATTAATCGCTTGCGGGGCGCGCGCACATCCGACTTGGTAGCCAGCATGGACCGGCACCGATGTGAACCGGCAATGTGTCATGACGAGGAGCCAACGATGAAAGCACTCATTCCCGGTGTCTTGCTGGGCACGATGTTCGCGGCAAGCGGAGTGTTCGCCGGTCAGGCGTGCGCTCAAAGTGCAGTGGATGGAACGCTGACAAATACCTCCGGCGTGCTGGCGACGGTGTCATCGCCGACATGCCAAAGCGCGCTATCCCCCGCGCCCGGGACCCTCATGCATCGTGGCGTCTATGGCTTCGCGGCGGCATCGGCGACGACTACCTCGAACGGCTGCACAATTCGGATCGCGCGCTCGGACAATCTGAGATTCTGCAACTGGGTTCTGAACCGTCTGCGCAGTTCCTCGACGGGCGCCTGGAACCTTCCAACAATCACCCAAACCAGCAGCCCGACGGGCGTTACCTGTACGAACGCGATCTCGAATGTTCAGACGAATGGCAATTGGACCGCCACGCTCAGCATCGCTCCTTGATCAGCTCTCTGCCGCGCGCACCCGCCGCACACCCTCTGTCATTCCCAGCGAACAAGCGGCGTGAGGTGGGCAGACATGGGGCGGGGACCCATGCTCGCATCGATAAGCTCGGGCTTCGACACATCGACAAAGCCGTCCCACCCGCCCCCGAGTGCCTTGTTCAGGGCGACATAGTGGATTGCCAATGCAATCCTGCTTTGCACCAACCCGTCCTCGGCGGAGTAGAGCGAACGTTCGGCATCGAGCACGGTGAAAAAGCTGGCAGATCCGTTCCGGTAGAGCGCTCGCGAGAGCGTCGCAGCCTGCCGGTAGGAGTCGACGGATGCCGAGAGTTTTCCAAGTCGGATTCGCTCCTGCGCCATCCACCGGTGCGCCAGAACAGGCGCTGTCACTGACTGGGAACGGTCGGCCAAACTCCATTTGAAAGGAACGGCAACCGGCGGAGTCACGTAGTCGGGTCCGACGGCACAGCCGCTCACCGCAAGGGTGACAGCAATCGCGGTCAGCGCATTGCGCAGCATCGGCGGCCACGCCTCTCCCGCGGGCTTCATTCCGCCGCCTCGGTCGAGGTCGTCACGACCTTCCTTTTGCGCGGGCCGAACCGCTTCATCACGACGACGTAGAAGACAGGCACGAACAGCACCGCAAGGACAGTGGCGGAGATCATGCCGCCGAACACGCCGGTTCCGATCGCGTGCTGGGTCTCGGCACTGGCTCCGCGGGCGAGCATCAGTGGGACGACACCGAGGGCGAAGGCCAGCGACGTCATCAGGATCGGACGCAAGCGAAGCCGGGCCGCCTCGACGACGGCGTCGCCGAATTCCCGCCCCTCCGCACGCAAGCTCCTGGCGAACTCGACGATGAGGATCGCGTTCTTGGCCGAGAGGCCGATGATGGTGATCAGCCCGACCTTGAAGAACACATCGTTTTCAAGCCCGCGAATCTGTACCGCGAGGACGGCGCCGAGAATGCCGAGCGGCACGACCAGCATCACCGAGAGCGGGATCGACCAGCTTTCATACAGCGCCGCCAGGACCAGAAACACCACCAGCATCGACAGCGCGAGCAGGATCGGGGCCTGCGAGGCGGAGTCTTTCTCCTGCAACGACTGCCCGGTCCATTCGACCATGAAGCCGGCCGGGAGCTGGGCGGCGAGCCGCTCCATCTCCGCCATCGCGTCGCCGCTGGAGACACCTGGCGCGGCGTTTCCGGAAATGCGCGCGCTCGGATAGCCGTTGTAACGCACGAGCTGAAGCGGCTCCTCGCCCCACACCGGCGTCACCACCTCCGACAGCGACACCATCCCGCCGGCATTGTTGCGGACGTAGATCTTCAAGACATCGTCGATCTGCATGCGGTTCGGCGCATCCGCCTGCACGATCACCTGCTGCAACCGTCCGGCATTGGGAAAGTCGTTCACATAGGTCGACCCCATCGCCGCGGTCAGCGTGTCGCTGATCATGGTGAAAGGCAAGCCGAGGGCTTCGGCCTTCTGGCGGTCGATCTTCAACCTCACGCTCGGTCCGTTCGGCAGACCTTCGACATAGACGCCGCTGACCAGCCTGCTTTTCGCGGCGAGTTCCAGCAGTTTGGCTTGAGCCGCCATCAATGCGGGGTGGTCGCGATTGGCGCGGTCTTCGAGGCGCAGCGCGAAGCCGTTGGTGGTGCCCAGCGACTCGATCGCCGGCGGTTTCATGCTCATCACCGTACCCTCGGGCACCTTGGCCATTGCCGCGGTGGCGGCGGCGACCTCGTCGCCGACGCTCGTGTTCCGTTCGGCCCAATCCTTGAGACTCGTGAACGCCATCGCCGCGTTCGATCCGGAGCCGGAAAAGCCGAAGCCGATGATCGACGTGTTGCCCGCCACAGCCGCACGCGTCGCGACGTAGGCATCGTATTGCCTGACGATATCGAGGGTTCGTTCGGCCGTCGCATCGGCCGGCAGGGTGAAGCTCGTCATGAAGTTGCCCTGATCCTCCGCCGGGACGAAGGATGACGGCAGCCGCATGTAGCTGTAGCCGAGCACGGCGACGATCAGGGCATAAAGAACCATCATGCGACCGGTCTTGCGTACCAGCGCCGCGACCCAGCCGGCATAGCCTTCCGTCATCCGGTTGAAAGTCCGGTTGAACCAGCCGAAGAAGCCTTTCCTCTCGTGATGGCAGGTGGCGACCGGCTTGAGCAGAGTCGCGCAAAGCGCGGGCGTGAGCGTCAGCGCCAGAAACGCAGAGAACAGGATCGACACCGCCATCGACAGCGTGAACTGCCGATAGATCGCGCCGACCGAGCCGCTCGCCAGTCCCATCGGAATGAACACGGCGGACAGGACGAGGGTGATCCCGATGATCGCGCCGGTGATCTCCTTCATGGCCTTCTGGGTGGCTTCCTTGGGCGGCAGGCCCTCGGTCGCCATGATCCGTTCGACATTCTCGACCACGACGATCGCGTCATCGACGATGATGCCGATCGCCAGCACCATGCCGAACATCGTCAACACGTTGATCGAATAGCCGGCCACCCACATCACGGCGAAGGTTCCGAGCAGCGCGATCGGCGCGACGATGGCCGGGATCAACGTGTATCGGATGTTCTGCAGGAACAACAGCATCACCACAAAGACGAGCGCCATCGCCTCCATCAGCGTATGGATGACTTTCTCGATGGAGATCTTCACGAAGGGGGCGGTATCGAAGGCGACGGCATGGCTCATCCCTTCCGGCATGGCCGGCGCCAGTTCGGCCAAGCGCGCATAGACGGCGGCGGCGGCGCGCACCGCATTGGCACCTGGCGCCAGCTGGATGCCGACGGCCGTAGCCGGCTTGCCGTTTTCGCGGGTCGCAAAGCCCGTGCTCTGCGCGCCGAGTTCGACGCGGGCGACATCGCCCAGAACCAGCTTGGAGCCGTCGCTTTCGGCGCGCAGAACAATCGCCCTGAACTCCTCCGGCGTCTGCAACTGCCCGTATACTGTGAGCGGAATGCTGACCTTCTGTCCCGAGACCGTCGGCTCCGCGCCCACCCGTCCCGGTGCGATCTGGGCGTTCTGCGCCTGGATCGCACCCGTGACCTGGGCCAGCGACAGCGAATAGGACACCAGTTTCGCTGGATCGACCCATATGCGCATCGCCTTTTCAGAACCGAAGGACTGGACACGGCCGACGCCTTCCACGCGCTTCAACTCCTGCACGATGCGCCGCGTCATATAATCCCCGAGCGCGAGTTCGTCGTACGCGCCGTTGCGCGAGTTGAGCGTCACGATCATCAGAAAATCGGAGGCCGCCGATTCAACGGTGACGCCCATGCGCCGAACCGCCTCCGGCAGCCGCGCTTCAATCGCCTTCAGGCGGTTCTGCACGTCGACCTGGGCCAGGTCGGCCGCGGTGCCCGGCTTGAACGTCGCGGTGATGCTGGCGCTGCCGGACGTATCGACGGTCGATTCGAAATAGAGCAGGTTCTTGACGCTCGATAGCTCCCTTTCGATCAGGGTGACGACGCTGTCGTTGATCGTCTGCGGCGTCGCTCCCGTATACGTGGCGTAGATGCTCACGCTGGGCGGCGCAATCGTTGGAAAGCGCGACACCGGAAGCTGGGTGATGGCGATTGCGCCGACCAGTGCGATGAAAATCGCGATGACCCAGGCGAATACGGGACGATCGATGAAGAACTGAGACATGATGCTTTAGCTGTACTCAGTCAGTCGCTGGCGCGGCGGCCGCAGTGAAGGGGACGGCCTCGACGACCGCGTCATTCCTGGTGCGGTCCTGGCCCTGCATCGCCACCGTCTCGCCTGCTTTCAAACCGGACGTCACGACATAACGCCGGTCCACGATCTCGCCGAGCGCGACCGCGCGCCGCGCGGCCCGCTTGCGATCGTCGACGATCACGAGTTGCGGCGCTCCTGCGGGGTCGCGGACCACGGCCTCCTGCGGCACCAGCAACGCATTGTGTCGGACGCCGCGCGGCATTCGGGCGCGGACGTACATGCCCGGCAGCAGAATCCGATCCGGATTTTGAACCTCGACACGAACCGTGACGTTGCCCGTGCCGGGATCGACGCTGATATCGGAGAACAACGCGCGTCCCGCGACCGGATACGCCTTGCCGCTGGCGGCAAGAATTGCCACCGGCACCTTGGATGCGTCGTCGAGCTGTCCCGATCGGGCAGCCTCGCGGATCACGTCAATCTGGGTAGCCGGTTGACGCACATCGACATAGACCCGATCGATCTGCTGGACGATCGCCAGAGGTGTTGTCGAGGACACCGACGCGAGCGCACCTTCGCTCGCCAGGGCCTGCCCGGTTCGTCCCGAGATCGGAGCGCGAACCGTTGCAAACGCAAGATCGAGGTTCCTGCGCTGGAGCGTTGCCTGGGCTTCCGCCACATTCGCCTTGGCCTGCGCGAGATCCGCCGCGGTGTCGTCATAGGCCTCCCGGCTGATCGCATTGGTCGGCACCAATTGCTTCGCGCGGTCATACTTGCCTTGCGATCGGACAACGCCTGCCTCGGCCCGCTGAAGCACTGCGGCCGCACTGGCGACCTCTGCCTTGAACACATCGGAATTGATTTGAAACATCGCCTGGCCGGCCGTGACTTCAGAGCCCTGATCAAACAGACGCTTCTCGAGGATCCCGCCAACCTGCGGCCTGATCTCCGCGGTCCGGAACGCCGCAACTCGTCCCGGCAACTCATCGACAAGGACCACTGTTTCAGGTTTGACCGACAGGACCGCGACGCGCGCTGGCGATGCTTCAACTTGCGCCGTTGTCTCGTTCGATTGCGGCTGGCCGCAGCCCGCCAGACCAACCGCCGCCAGAATAGCGAGCAGAATGTTGGGAGTACGAAATTGATACGTCATTCATGGATCCACATCGGCGGCAGCGCGGATAACGCACGGCCCCGTCCGCCGCGGATTGCCGCGCGACTGTCGGCGCTGCGTGGAGATTTCGTGGAGGTTTGGTGGACGCCTCTCCCGATCATTGAAAAGGGAGCGGTTCATCGGTCATGGTCATCAAGGCGCCGCTGCGCAGGGCGTGGCGTGCGCTGGTTTCATCAGCCGGCCGCGGACTGCGCTGCCTGATGATCGACACTAAACAACCGTACAGCGCGAAATGGTCGGATGCGTGTTGTTCGACATCCATTTTGCCCGTTCGAGCAAGGAATGCAAAGCATGAGCCACGACGTTCAATCGACGATCGACAAATATCCGGCAACACTGCGGATTCTGCACTGGGTGCGAGCCGTGCTAATCATCGGCCTCATCGCCGCCGGCTGGACCATGACTACGCTGAACGACGAGGTGACGTCGAGGTACGATTTTCTCTATCCCTGGCACAAATCCTTCGGCGTGCTGGCGTTCCTCATCGTTCTGGCGCAGCTCGCCATCCGTGGACAATCGCGCTTGCCGGGACCCGCGCCGCTTCCCGCCCACGAGAAAGTACTTTCGCATGCCGTGCACGTCGCGATATATGCGTTGCTGCTGATCGTCCCATTGATGGGCTATGCGATGTCCAGCTCCTACGCCCAAAGTTCCGGGGTACCCTTCTTCGGTATTCACCTTCCTGAACTTCTGCCGAAGAATGACGATCGGTTCAGAGTGTTCCAGTTCCTGCACAAGACCCTCGCCTACAGCCTGCTGGCACTGATCGCATTGCATGTCGTGGGTGCGCTGAAGCACCGCTTTCTCGACAAGGACCGGCGCACCGACGTCCTGCCGCGCATGATGTGACGCGTGCGCACCCGCGCCGACGCCTTGCTTCAAGATACTCTGTCGATCGTCCCTGACGATCCATCACACATGTCAGCGACGCTTCGATGTCGATGCTTCGCGCGCGGCAGACTGCGCGTCTCGCTGGCGGTGTTCCGAGGTAGCTACCGCGAGCTCCGGCGAAGCGCGTGCACTGACCCGCTGCACCATGCATCCACACCCAGCCAGCGGCCGGGCGTGTGCAGACGTCGCCCGCCGGACCGATCCCAGGTGGATTGACACGGCAGTTGCCGCCCGATTATTGTCTGACAATATTGTCCGACAATAGTCAGACGTCTCCTGGTGAGAGCAACACAAATGCAGTTCCTGGTTAGCGGCTTGATTTCATTGTTTCTTCTGGCATTCACGCCGGCCGCGAACGCGCAATCGACACCACCTTCTCCTCTGCCTAAACGGGCAATAACCCTCGTCGTGCCGTTTGCTGCGGGGGGCGGCACCGACATTCTGGCCCGGCTGGTCGCGCGAAAGCTCGAAGCGTCGCTGCAGCAGACCGTCATTGTCGACAACAAGCCCGGCGCCAACGGTGTGATTGCCAGCCAGTTCGTCGAACGTGCGGCGCCGGACGGCACCACCGTGATGCTCGGAAGCAACTCCACACATGTCATCGCACCGCTGCTGTCTCCCGAAAAAGGCGCGCTGGAAGCGACGCGAAACAACTTCGCCATGGTTTCAATCCTCGCGGTCACACCGCTGGTTCTGGCGGTCAGCGAGAAGTCGCCATATGGAAATCTCGATCAGTTCATCAACACCAAACAGCCGGGCGGGCTGACCTTCGGCACGTTCGGTGCGGGATCGTCGGCGCATCTCATGGGAGCATTGCTGGCCGCCAAACAAGGAATGAAACTGCTGCATGTTCCCTACAAGGGATCGACGGCGGCCATCACCGACCTGCTGGGCGGCACGATCGACAGCGTCTTTCTGACGGCGGCGGCGATCAGCACCTATGTCGATGCCAAGCAGGTCCGCGCACTGGCCGTGACAGGCACCGAACGCGTCGGGTCGCTTCCGGAGGTGCCGACCTTCAAGGAACGAGGGATTTCAGGGTTCGAGAACGGCGGCTGGTTCGCCATGTTCGCTCCGGCAAAGACTCCGGACAACGTCGTCGCTTTCCTGAATGCCGAGCTGCATAAAATCATGGCCGAGCCGGACATTCAGGCAAGGTTTCCGGATCTGGGCCTGCAAAAGCGCGATGCCACGCTCAAGGAGGACAAGGCTCTCTGGGACGAGTCGATCTCGCACATGCAGGACGTCATCAAGCAGACCAAGATCGATTTGAACTAGAAGTAGAGGCGACCGGAATGAAAACGCATAATTTCGAAATCCGCAGGTGGGCTGTTCTCTGTGAGGAGACACTCGCCAACGAGCATCACGTCACCGACGGCGAACCGCTGATCAAATACGTCATCTCCGCCACCATCAAAAATCCGTTCGCCGGACGCTACGTCGAGGATCTGGAAACGGTTGTCGTCGCCTCTGAAGCACTCGGCGTGGAGTTCGGTCGGCGCATACTCGAGGTGACCGGCGGACGCGCGATCGAAAGCTATGGAAAAGGCTGCGTGGTCGGCACTGCCGGCGAATATGAGCATGGCAACGCGTTCCTGACCGCGATCTTCGCCACCCCCATTCGCGAAGCGCTGGGCGGCGGCGAGTCGTGGATCCCGTCGACCGGAAAGCGCGGCGGTCCCGGCACCACCATCGATCTGCCGTTGGCGCACAAGGACGAAATCTACGTGCGCTCGCACTATGACACGATCACCGCGCATTTTTCCGACGGCCCAAATCCGGATGAAGTCGTGATTGCCATCGCGCTTGCGACACGTGGGCGCCTGCGGGCGCGGTTGGGCGGGCCCGCCTCGACGCCGTCCAGGAGCGCAGCATGAATCACACGTCCCCTGACGACGCCCCCGCCCCATCCGGGGAGGACTTCTTCCTTCACCTGAGAGGGCTGCGGTTTCACTATGTCTCGTGGGGACAGGCCGGTGCGCCGGTCGTGATCTGCCTTCATGGTCTGCGAAGCTACGCGAGAACATTCGAGCCGCTTGCCCTAGCATTGGCGGACAAATTCAATGTGATCGCGCTCGATCTGCGCGGAAGGGGCCAGACGGACTGGGATCCGGACGGCAACTACTATATCGACGAGTATGTGGCCGACCTCGCACAATTCGTCGAGGCGCTTGGATTGCCGCGCTTCCATCTGCTCGGGCATTCGCTGGGCGGCATCATTGCGTATGTCTATTCGCAGCGTCATGCACAGCGATTGAAAAGCCTGGTCATCGAGGACAGCGGCCCGAATGCATCGCGGCAGAGCGCGGGCGCCGGCCGCATCAATGCCGAGTTGCGCGACACGCCCGCCACGTTCCCGGACTGGCAGTCGGCGAAAACCTTCTGGCGGTCGATCCGGCCGAACGTCACCGAGGCTGCGATCGAATCGCGGATAGCCAATTCGCTGCGCCAGACAGATGCGGGCGTCAGTTGGATTCACGATCAAGTCGGCATTGCCGACTGTCGCCTGAACCCGACGCGGCCCGAGCCCGACCTGTGGCCATGCGTGAAAGCCCTTTCGTGCCCGACCTTGCTGTTGAAGGGGGCTAATTCCGATTATCTGTCGCGTGAGACGGTTGACGAGATGGTCGCGTCGAATGCTGTGATCCAAGCTCGAGAGATTCCGGGCGCGGGCCACTATGTCCACGACGATCAGCCGGAATTGTTCATCACCACGGTCAGAGATTTTCTCGTCGGCATGGCGCGCTGACGGCGCGCTCACGATATGTGGTTCCCGGGACTGGATCGAGTTGATATTGTCGAACGATTGCCCGATGAAGATGGATAGCTCCATCGGAATCGGATCGAAAGGCGGCAGCACGGTGCCACTGCAGAAAAAATCGGTCCACGAGTACATTGTGGCGACGCTCCGGCGCGCCATCGTCGACGGCGAATACGTGCCGGGGCAACGCCTTGTTGAAGCCGACATGCAGGTTCGGCTTGGCGTCAGCCGCCCTGCCGTGCGCGAGGCCCTTCGCCAGCTCGAAGCGGAAAAACTGGTGACCAGCACTCCCTTCAAGGGAACCTCGGTCGCCGAGATCACGTGGGAAGAGGCAGAAGAGATCTATGAAGTTCGGGAACTGCTGGAGGGCCACGCCACCTTTCGTTTCGCGACCAGAGCAAAACAGAGCGATCTGAGCAGACTCAACGCCGCGGCCGCCGATTTCGACGCGGCTATGCTCGAGCCTGCGCCTCAGCAGCGACTGGTCAATGCGGCGCATGTCTTCTTCGACATCATCCTGGAAGGAAGCGGGAGCCGGGTCATCTGGGACGTTTTGCGGGGACTGTCAGCACGGATCAGCTTGCTACGCTTCAAATCCATGTCGCTTCCGGGACGGGCGCATCAAAGTTCTCAAGAGATGCACCACATCGCCGCAATGCTTGAGGCCGGCGATCCTGCTGCAGCCGAACAAGCGGCGAAAGCGCATGTGCGACAGGCACGCGCTGCGGCGCGGGCCATCTATGACATTTCCCGCAACGGGCCGCTTCAATCGGATCGCGACGGACCGGCGTCCCGAAGACGTCCTTGAAGCAGGCCAGCAGAGACTTGCGAGCCATCACGTGAGCAAGCGGGCGCGCGATCCATCCGCGAAGGCTCGGAGCCGGCCGCGCTACAAGTCGTCGAAATCCCGCCCATCCCCGTCATGCAGCATCGCGCCGTAAATGCTCTCTTCCGAACCCGGGATTTCGATCGCATCAAGGTGCTTTCGATAGAAAGCGACAGGCCCAGCGCCGCCGATGATCGCATAGGCATATTCCGCTTCCCGCATGCCGCGCAGGGTGGCGAACAGCAGCGCCTCGCCAATGCCATGGCCGCGCGCAGCCTTCGCCACTCCCGTCGGACCGAAGAATCCGCGCATCGAGCAGTCCGCACAGGCGAAGCCCAGCAACTCGTTCTTCCGCACGGCGATCCAGATCATCACCGGGGAGCGCGCGAAGGCGCGCGTGGCTTCGCTGACCCAGGGGCTGTCGAAATGATCTTCGATCCAGGGAAGCACCACGTGGGCCTCGGCCGCCATCGCGCGACGAACCGTGATCCCGTAGGAGGCGATCTTCTCCTCCGTGCGCACGTCGGGAAGATCGTAGAGGCGGACGAGGAGATCGCTCATGGATGGACTCTCGTTGGAAGGATCATGCCGGTACCACACCGCGGACAGCCAGGCGCCCACCTGTGGTCGTTGCCGTGGCAGCCTATTGCTCGGCCTATTCGTTGTCCGCCGCGGGCTCATCTTCAGGGTCGGCACGATCGTTTTCCCAATGGTCGCGCCAGCCGGGCGGATTGCCGTCGTCTTCCCAGTGATGTTCGTTCCAGCGGTCGATTTCGCCGTAGAAGCTGTAGTCACGATAGTAGTCGTGCCAGTAGTTGCCGACGTCGAACGTCACGACCGGGATTTGCGATTGCGCCGCGTAGGCGGGAACGTAAACCCGGCGTGCCTCATGAACGAACTGGATATGCGCTCCCGACACCCAGCCGCGAACCCCGGCGGCGTTCACGTCGCACCAGGTGTAGCGCGCGACACATCCGTGAATCGTCAGCGACGATCCGGCAACCACTCTCCCGACGGCCGGAAACCGGGCGCTTGGTCCCGAGCGGATATTGAGATTCACGCCGGAATATCCGTCGCGAGTTCCAGCATGCACTTCGCCAGCAAGGGCGATGAGGAGAAGCAGAGTAGTTGCACAAACAACGGGACGAGTTCTCATATTTTCTCCAACTGAATGGCATCCAGGTGACGCGCGAAGTAGTTCGGGCAGCACCACCCTCACTCGCTGCATTTGCCCTGGAATTGTTGGCGCCTCGTCGAGATTGCGTGAAGATTTCGCGGAGAAGCCTCATTGAGATCCGGTCGCGAAGACGTCACACCTTGATGCAGCGTCCTCCCATCCCGACGCTCCGGTCTATCGGGCTGCCCTTGTCCATACTTCGCTTCCGCACAGCGGTCCGGCGCATCCCCGCACTTCGAGTCGTCCCGGATCGATCAGAGTGACTGTGCTGGCATAGCTCTTGCCGTCGTCGGCGTTGTAGACCCGGCCCGACCAGGCGTTTGCTGTTGAAGGCAGCATACCGAGGAATATCTGAAGCCCGACGATGCGACGCGCCTTGAGTGCCGGATCCGGATTCTTGTCGTCCACCTGCGGTTTGCCGGTTGCGCCATCGACCGGCTGCTTCAGCCACACGATCTTGCCGCAGATCGCCGCGCCGCATGGCTTCACCAGCACCTTGGCGTCGCCGGCCTGGGTCAGCCAGGTTCCAGAAGGATCGGTTTTCGGCCTGGTGCGCTCGGATGCGCCGTCGCGTGCGAGAACGAGCGTAGCAGCCAGGACCAGCGGCAGTGCGTAAATGGCGGTACGGATAGGGTCGATGCGCATGCGGGAGATCCTCACAGAGAGTCGGGCAATCAGGCGGCTGACGTCCACCGGCCTGCCGGACAGGGCCGGTCCTCCGCCTCATCGCCGGCGACGATCCATCGACCATGGAGAATTCATGGAGATTTGGTCGAGAAGGCCCATATTGGGTCGACGGGAAGCTTCCCCCCGTGTCATGAGACCCAAATGATGCTTGGCCTTGTGTTCAGATGAACGCCCTAATCCTCATTGCCGAAGACGAACCGCAAATCTGCGAAATCCTCGACGCCTATCTGATGCGCGAGGGCTTCCGCACGGTCTGCGCCGGCGATGGTCGAACGGCACTGGACCTGCACCTTGCGCTGAAGCCGGACCTGATCCTTCTCGATGTGACGATGCCGCGTCTCGACGGCTGGGCGGTGCTGGCCGAGATCCGTCGCCGCGGCAATACCGCCGTCATCATGATCACCGCGCTCGACCAGGATATCGACCGCCTGCAAGGACTGCGCATCGGCGCAGACGACTACGTCGTCAAGCCGTTTAACCCGGTGGAGGTGGTCGCCCGCGCCAAGGCGGTATTGCGGCGGGTCGGCCAGTCGGGCGCCGTCGGCATGCTGCGAGTCGACTGCGTTGCCATCGATCTCGACAGCCACATGGTGAGAATCGAGGCGGATGGAACGGCGCAGCCATTGCCGCTCACGCTCACGGAATTCCGCCTGCTGGCTCATATGGCGCGGACGCCGACCAAGGCGTTCACGCGCAGCGAACTTGTCGACGCCTGCCTCCCCGGCAGCGATGCCCTCGAGCGGACGGTGGACAGCCATATCAGCAATCTCCGCAAGAAGCTCGTCGAGGCTGGCGCGCCGGGCATGCTCTCCGGCGTGCGCGGGATCGGATATCGATTGGCTGCGCTATGAACAGGTATCGCCTGAGCGGGCAGATCATCCTCTCGATGAGCGTGGTGGCAACCATCGCGATGCTGATCGTCTTCGTCGGTTCGTTCATTTTTTATGGAATCTATCTTACCTATTTTCCCCCGTCTCCCGGACCGCCTCCCCTTCTTCCGGAAGCGCCGGACCTCGTGCTGATCGCGTTCTTCCTTCTGATCGGATTGGCTCTTGCCATCGTCGTTGCGCTTCGGCTGGCGAAACGCATTCTGGCTCCGCTGAATTCTCTCGCGGAAAGCGCGCGCAAAATCGCCGCGGGAGACCTGTCAGCCCGCGCATCCCCCGGCGATCGGTCGCTCGGCGAAACAGCCCAGTTGGTGGACGATTTCAATGCGATGGCGCAAAGGCTTCAGGATATTGCCGAAGACATGCTCGCGTGGAATGCAACCATCGCACACGAGCTCAGAACGCCCCTCACAATCTTGAAGGGGCGCCTCCAAGGTATCGCTGACGGCGTTTTCACGGCCGACGAGGCATTGATCCGCAATCTCCTGCTGCAGGTCGACGGGCTCTCGCGGCTCGTCGAAGACCTGCGCACGGTCACACTGGCGGACGGCGGGCATCTGGATCTCAGGATCGAGAGGGTTGGACTCGCCGCAGAAATTCGCAGTGTCACTGACCTGCTGGAACCTTCTCTCGCGAAGGCCGGCTTTTCGCTCGACGTCACGCTGATCGATCTGACGGTTCGCGGCGATGGCATTCGCATTCGTCAGGCGCTACTCGCCCTTCTCGACAATGCCCAGCGTTATGCGCGGCCCGGCTCCATCGAACTCTCGACATTGAAATCGGGCGGCTCCGCCATCATCCGGGTCGAGGATGAAGGTCCCGGGTTGCTGCCGGAATTCGCCAGGCGAGCGTTCGAGCCGTTCGCGCGTAGCGAGCCGTCACGTTCCCGGCGCCTCAGAGGATCGGGACTGGGACTATCCGTCGTTCGCGCCATTGCCGAGGCACACGGCGGACGGGTCGGGTACCGCAGGTCCTCGCGCGGCGGCGCTGTTTTTGAGATCACACTTCCGCTGATGGAAGAACACGGACCCGACGTCGCGCCAGGAGGGTCGATTCAAACCTAGCGGGTGATGATTTCGTGACATCCGATGATATCAGAGCTCGGGCTCTTGTTCCGAGTGCCGTCGGCAATGGCGCCGTCTCGATGGGGGCATGTGGAAACGCACGCGTCAAATCGGGCTGCCGCAGGCAGTGCCTACAGCAGGTGAAGGTCGGCAACGCCCAAACCATGGCAACAGCAAAATCCTGTCATTGAATTCACCTGCCGCCAGCGCGGCCATCGCGCCAAAATGCGGCAGTTTGATCGAGGTCAAGTCGGGGATCGAAACGCGCGGCTACCGTACATCATCCGCAGAACCTGCTGGCGCCCTGCCCGATCCCGCTGCAAGCGACCGCTTCGCCCATCGCGCCGCATCCCACCGCGAACAAAGGCATTCCCATGACCAACAACACTCGATCCGCAGCGCGGAGCGACATCAAGGCCTATCTGGCGGGCGGCGGCATCGCCTCGCTGGCCAGCGCCGCCTATCTGATCCGCGACGGCGGCCTCAAGGGCGACAACATCAGCATCTTCGAGGAAACCGAACTGCTCGGCGGCAGCCTCGACGGCGCCGGAGATGCCGATAGGGGCTATGTGATCCGCGGCGGTCGCATGTTCACCTACGAGGCCTATACCTGCACCTTCGATCTGCTGTCCGGCGTGCCCTCGCTCGGCGATCCCGCCATCACGGTGAAGGACGAAATCTACGCCTTCAACGAGAAGCATATTCCGGACTCCAAGGCGCGGCTGGTGCGCGGCGGCCAGAAGGTCGACGTCTCCACCATGGGCTTCTCCCGTCAGGACCGGCTCGACCTGATCGAACTGATGGCGACGTCGGAGACGACCCTCGGCGCCAAGCGTATCGAGGACGTGTTCGAGCCATCGTTCTTCACCACCAATTTCTGGTACATGTGGGTCACGACCTTTGCATTCCAGCCGTGGCACAGCGCGGTGGAGTTGAAGCGCTATTTGCATCGCTTCATCCAGGAATTCCCGCGCATCCAGACCCTCGGCGGCGTGCGCCGCACGCCGTACAATCAGTACGATTCCATCGTGCTGCCGCTGACCACCTGGCTGAAGGCGCAGGGCGTGCATTTTGCGACCGGCGTGCGCGTTGCCGACCTCGACTTCAAGTACGGGCCGCGCGGCAAGGGCGTGGAGCGCCTGCATGTGGTCGAGCATGGCGTGCCGAAGCTGATCGCGGTCGGCGACGATGACCTGGTGTTCGTCACCAACGGTTCGATGACCACCGCATCGACGCTGGGCTCGATGACACGGCCGGCCGAACTTACCGCGAAGGACGGCAAGACCGACGGCTCATGGGCGCTGTGGGAGATGCTGGCGAAAAAACATCCGGAATTCGGCAAGCCTTCCGCCTTCAACGGCCGCGTCGATGAATCCAAGTGGCTGTCGTTCACCACCACCATGAAAGATCCCATCTTCTTCGACCTGATGGAAAAATTCACCGGCAACGAGGCCGGCACCGGCGGGCTCGTCACCTTCACCGACTCCAACTGGCTGATGTCGGTGGTGCTGGCAGCGCAGCCGCATTTCATCGGCCAGCCCGCGGACGTCCAGACCTTCTGGGGCTACGGCCTGTTCGTCGACCAGATCGGCAACTTCGTAAAGAAGAAGATGTCGGACTGCACCGGCGAGGAGCTGATGACCGAGCTCATCGGCCACCTACGTTTCAACGCCGACAAGGACCGGATCATCAAGGCCGCCAACTGCATTCCCTGCATGATGCCCTACATCACCAGCCAGTTCATGCCGCGCGTCAAGGGCGACCGGCCGGAGGTGACGCCGGCCGGCACCACCAACCTCGCCTTCCTCGGGCAATATTGCGAGGTCCCCGACGACGTGGTGTTCACGGTGGAATATTCGGTACGCTCGGCACAGACCGCGGTTTTTTCGCTGCTCGGCCTCGATAAGAAGGTCTCGCCGCTCTACAAGGGCGAGCATGATGCGGGGGTGCTGTACCGGGCGATGAAGACGTTGATGAGCTGAAGGAAAGGCCTCAGCCCGCGCGCGCCAATGGCGGCGCGGGCTTGGGGATGTCCTGCTTCCATTCCTTCGCCGCCTCGATCCACGACGCGATAGCCTCCTGCACATTGCGCAGGGCCTCTTCCGGCGTCGCCCCATCGGACATGCAGCCCGGAAGCTCCGGCGCTGTGGCGAGATAGCCGCCGCCGTCGCTGTCCGCCAGCCGCTCGATCCGAATGGCATATTCGAGTTTCATCGGTGACCTCCGTGGTCATCAATATAATGCACGAGTTTGCGAATGTAGACCGGCTTGATCGGCCGCCGGGCTGGAATGGTCAGAATTTCGGTCGCTGCCGGGTGCTTGGCGTGGCAGTGCGAGGTTCCCTTGCCAGCCCGAAACAACAGGCCATGGGAAAGGCAGACCTTCTCGACATCGCCAATGGTCCAGTCGCCCGCCGGATTGCGCCGCATCTGCTCCAGCAGATCCGCCGCCATCACTCGTCCTCAATGCCTTCCCCGAACAACCCGATCTGGCTCGGATCGCGGCTGGGTTCATTGAGCCCGAGATGCTTGAACGCATGCGAGGTCAAGAGCCTGCCGCGCGGGGTGCGCTGCAGGTAGCCGCACTGGATCAGGAACGGCTCGATGATGTCCTCGATGGCGTCGCGCGGCTCCGACAGCGCTGCGGCCATGGTCTCGACGCCGACCGGGCCGCCGCCATAGTTCATGGCGATGGTGGTGAGATAGCGGCGGTCCATGGCGTCGAGGCCGGCGCTGTCGACTTCCAGCGCGGAGAGCGCGTGGTCGGCGATCTTGCGGTCGATGGCCGAGGCGTCGGCAGCGGAA
>DATCUS010000118.1:0-2011 GCA_036561845.1 Tardiphaga sp.
CGGTATTTCCAGCTCCTCGAGGATGGTGATGCGCTCGCCCGCAACACCACCATCCCGGATCAGGAAAGCTGCGCCAGCAAGTCCGGCGAGACCAGAGCCGACGAACCACGCCGTCTTCTTGTCCGCACCCTCGGGTTTGCGGGGGCGGACGAAAGCTTCATAGTTTCCGCGGCTATAATGCATAGCAAATTCCTTCTTCTTGGATTTATTTGGCGTTAAACGGCTTTTTTAGGTGTAGAAGCCTTCGCCGGACGCGATGCCGAGTTTGCCCTTGTCGATGTAAATTTCCTTCATGCGCTGTCCTTCTATGCTGCATCGTCGTGGAGGAACGGCGCGGCGACCTCGGGAGGCACGCGGACCAGCTTGCCGGTCTGCCTGTCGATCAAGGCCCATTGGGACAGGGATGAGACGAGCGTCCTGCCGTCCGCGCCGGCAAATTCGACACGGCGCGCATAGCGCGCGCCGCGCGGCGCCCCGCTGACCCAGGTGACGGCGGCTATCTCGTCCCCGGACCGGATATTGCCGCGATAATCGACCTCATGCCGCACGACGACGGCGGCGAAACGGTCGCGATCCTCCGACCGTGCGGCCCTGAGCCAGTGCGCGACCGAGGCATCCTGAATCCATGAGACCCATGTCGCGTTGTTGACATGGCCGAGTTCATCAATGTCGGTGTCATGTGCGCGAAAGCGCAGATGAAAGCGACAACGGTCATCGATCCGACCGCACAGAGGCTGGCCCTCATCATCGCAGCCAATACGCCGGCGGATCGCTGAGCCGTCGCTCATGAAAACGCCCGCTCCGACTGCGCGCCTCCTAGACCCGCCATCGCACGAAAGAAGCCGACCAGCATCTGCTCGCGTGGGATGACGCCTGCGGCATCACCCTGGACGGCGAGGCCCGTCCATAGCGCATAGAGGCCGATTCCGACCTGGTGCGGCGGCAAGACCGGGCGCAGCCCGAAGCGCAGCGTCAGATCCGTAATCAGCTCGGTGAACACTTGGTAGCAGGACGCCTTGCCTTCCCGGTGCCGTTCGGCGAAGTCGGGGTCCCGCCGCGCATGAAGCTGCAATTCGATCGACAGTAACGACCATTGCGGCTCGGCGGCGAGTGCAGCGAGGCGCTCGGCGAGCACCTGCAGCGTGTCGTCGATGCTGGCGCCCTCGCATTGCGCCACCAAGTCCCTGAGAAGTGCGATCTCCTCGCGGATGTGGGTCTGCAGCATATCGACGAGCAGATCATCCTTGCTCGCGAAGTTCGAATAGAAGGCGCCCTGCGAATGGCCTGCCGCACCGCAGATGTTGCGGATCGACATCGCGGCCACGCCCTCCTCGACGATCGACGCGTGCGCAGCGGCGACCAGCCGATCCCGCGTCTGGCGCTGCGTGTCCTTTCGCGTGAGCCGCATGCGTCTCCATCCTCCAGATATTTGGCCTGGCCCTGAAACCTTTCCGGCGCGCCGGCGCTCGATGTAAAATTGAATATCATGTGATATTCCAAATTGAGCGTGATTTCGATCCGAAATCGTTCACCCGCCTTGAAAATTGCTTGCGAAGGACTGCCCTTGGCTATTCACACCAAGGTGGAGGTTCGCGACGAAGACGAGGACCGGGCGAATCGACGAAAAAAGGACTGTCGAACGCATGGCGTCGGAAGCCCATGTTAGCGTCCGCACCATCCCCCGCCCCGTCTACGAGCCGAACGGGCTGGCCCCAGGCGAGTGGCTTCACAGGCAGCGCGTAACCTATGCTCGCGATCTGTTGGAGGAAACGACCCTGTCCGTCGATGAGATCGCTATTCGGGCAGGCTTTGGCACGGGCACCAATTTTCGTCAGCATTTCCGCGCAGCCACCGGCCTGCCGCCAGTGACATACCCGCAACAAGGTGCAGCGGCGACTGACACGCTTCTCCAAGTACGTGGGTGTCCGAACCTGATGGATACCATGACGGCGGACCAGACGCAGCAACATCAAGCCGCCTATGGGCGAACGACAAGCAATTTTTCTTTGCG
>DATCUS010000119.1:0-1508 GCA_036561845.1 Tardiphaga sp.
GTAATTGTTCGAGCAGTTCGACATCACCACCGGCAGGCCATAGGTGTGGAACCACGCCCGCACCAGATGGTCGGACGACGCCTTGGAGGCGGAATAGGGCGAGTTCGGCTGGTAGGGCGTCTCCTCGACGAACAGGCCCTCGTCGCCCAGCGTGCCGAACACCTCGTCGGTGGAGATGTGGTGGAAGCGGAACCGCCTCGAGGCGGCCGCATCGAGCGCGCGCCAATAGCGCAGCGCCTCCTGCAGCAGCGTGTAGGTGCCCACAATATTGGTGGCGATGAAGTCGCCCGGCCCGTCAATGGAGCGGTCGACATGGGATTCGGCCGCCAGATGCATCACGAGGTCGGGCTTGAAGCCGTCCAGCGCTTCGCGGAACGCATTGCCGTCGCAGATGTCGGCCTTGACGAAACGATGGCTCGGGTAGTTGTCGACCTCGGCCAGCGAGGCGAGGTTCCCGGCATAGGTCAGCTTGTCGTAGGTGAGGACCTCACGGCCCTGCCGCACGAGGCGTCGCACAACCGCCGAACCGATGAAACCGGCGCCGCCGGTAACGAGTACACGCCGTGCCATGCTGCCCGAGCTCTTAACTACCCTAACGTCTCGGTCGCTATCATACCGAGAAGGGCGTTGCATAGCCTCGCAGGCGCGGCTGGACGCGGTCCTTGTCGGATAAGACAACCGCATCGCCACTGATAGGCCACGAAATGCCGAGATCCGGATCGTTCCACAGGATGCCGGCATCGTTGGGGTGCGAATAGGGCGCGTCGACCTTGTAGGCCACCAGCGTATCCGGCTCCAGCGTGCAGAAGCCGTGGGCGAAGCCGTGCGGCAGGAGGAGTTGCTCGCCCTTTTCTGCCGTCAGCGTTACACTCACCCATTTGCCGTAGCTGGGTGAGCCCTCTCGGATGTCCACCGCGACATCGAAGATCGCGCCGCGCACCGCCCGCACCAGCTTGGCCTGCGCAAAGGGCGGGGTCTGGAAATGCAGCCCGCGCAGCACGCCGACCTGCCACGACAGCGATTCATTGTCCTGCACGAAAATGATATCGATGCCGAAGGCGTCGAATGCGGATTTCTTGTAGGTCTCGCAGAAATACCCGCGCGCGTCGCCATGCCGCTTGGGCTCGACCAGCACGACATCGGGAATGGCGAGTCGGGTGAAACTGGTCATGAACGGCGATGCCCTGCTGATTCGGTACGGATATGACGCGCGCGACTGGCGCGCGGTCTCTTCTAGCGAATGCGCTCGATTTCAGCCAGACGCGCCGGACTCTAGACCTTTGCGCGCAAGCAAATCCCGGATCTCCGTCAGCAGCACTTCTTCCTTGGTCGGCGGCGCGGGCGCCGGGGGCTCGGCGGCGGCGTTACGGCGCAGCCGGTTGATGCCCTTCACCACCATGAATAGAATCCAGGCAATAATTAGGAAGTTGATGACGATGGTGAGGAAGCTGCCATAGGCCAGCACCGCGCCCTGCTCGCGCGCGGCGGTCAGCGAGGTCGCCGTCACG
>DATCUS010000120.1:0-22278 GCA_036561845.1 Tardiphaga sp.
GTCGGCGCCAAGGTCGCGCCGAAGATGGCCGCGGCGCCCGCACCCGCGGCTGGTGTCAAGCCGCCCGCCGCAGGCGCAAAACAATGAACCTCGGCAGCCTCTCCATCAACCGGCCGATCCTGGCGATGGTGCTGTCGATCGTGCTGCTGATCGTCGGCGCGCTCGCTTATACGACCTTGCCGGTGGCCGAATATCCGCAGGTGGCGCCGCCGACGGTGGTCGTCACCACGCAATATCCGGGCGCCTCGGCGCAGACCGTGTCGGACACCGTGGCGACGCCGATCGAGCAGGAAATCAACGGCGTCGAGGACATGCTGTATGTGTACAGCCAGGCCACCTCGAACGGCCTCTTGAACATCACCGTGACCTTCAAGCTCGGCACCGATCTCGACAAGGCGCAGGTGCTCGTCCAGAACCGCGTCGCCATCGCGCAGCCGCGGCTGCCCGAAGAGGTGCAGCGCATCGGCGTCGTCACCCGCAAGAACAGCCCCGATCTGATGATGGTGGTGTTCATGCTGTCGCCTGACGGTACCTACGACCAGCTGTACATCTCCAACTACGCGCTGCGCCAGGTCCGCGATCCGCTGCTGCGGCTCGACGGTGTCGGCGACATCACCATCTTCGGCGCGCGCGACTATTCGATGCGGCTGTGGCTCGATCCCGACAAGATCGCCACGCTCGGCATGACCGCGGGCGATGTGCTGACGGCCATCCGTGCCCAGAACCTGCAGATCGCCGGCGGCCAGATCGCCGAGCCGCCGATTGCCGACCGTGCGTTCCAGCCCAACCTGACCTTCACCGGGCGGCTGAAGGATCCGGCGCAGTTCGAGGACATCGTGCTGAAGTCCGGCGACGACGGCCAGACGGTGCGGCTGCGCGACGTGGCGCGGGTCGAGATCGGCGCGCTGTCGTCCTCCACCAACGGCTTCCTGCTGCGCAAGGAGGCCGTCGCTTTGCTGGTGTATCAGCGCCCGGGCTCCAACGCGCTGGCGACCGCCAGGAGCATCGAGGAGTCGATGGTCAGGCTGAAGGCCGAATTCCCGAAGGGGCTCGACTACAATATCGGCTACAACCCCACCGAGTTCATCGCGCAGTCGGTCTCCGAACTGATCAAGACCATCTACGAGGCGATGGTGCTGGTGGTGATCGTCGTGCTGGTCTTCCTGCAGGGCTGGCGCCCGGCGATCATTCCGATCATCGCCATTCCGGTGTCGCTGGTGGGCACTTTCGCGGTCATGGCGGCGCTCGGTTTCTCGATCAACAACCTGACCCTGTTCGGCCTGGTGCTGGCGGTCGGCATCGTCGTCGACGACGCCATCGTGGTGGTGGAGAATGTCGAGCGCCATCTCGGCGACGGCATGTCGCGGCGCGATGCGGCGCTTTTGACCATGCGGGAGGTCGGCGGCGCGCTGGTCTCGATCGCGCTGGTGCTGTGCGCGGTGTTCGTGCCGACCGCGTTTCTCGGCGGCATCTCCGGGCAATTCTTCCAGCAGTTCGCCATCACCATCGCCGTGGCCACGGCGATCTCGTGTTTCTGCTCGCTGACGCTGTCGCCGGCCTTGGCCTCGCTGATCCTGCAGCCGCATCACGAGAAGACCGCACCGGCCACCTGGAACGTGGTGGCGCGCGGCTGGGGCGCCTTCACCGGCGTGTTCAACCGCGGCTTCGACCGGCTGTCGCACGGCTATGGCACGCTGGCTGGCTTCGTCATCAGGCATTCCGCGCTGATGCTGCTGCTCTATGCCGTGCTGATCGGCTCGGCCGGCTGGCTGCTCTATGCGACGCCGCAGGGCTTCATCCCGGCGCAGGACCGCGGCTACGTCATCGTCGTCGCGCAATTGCCCGGCGCGTCATCGCTGGCACGCACCACCGCGGTCGTGAAAAGGATCGAGGCCATCGTGCTGGACACGCCGGGCGTGGCGCGGATGCCGGCGCTGGCCGGCCTGTCGGGCGCCACCTTCACGCAGTCCGGCAATGCCGCGGCGATGTTCCCGGTGTTCGAGAATCCCGAGGAGCGGATCAAGAAAGGCCTGACCGCGGCGGCGATCACCGCCGAACTGCGCAAGCGGCTGTCGGTGATCGAAAGCGCCTTCATCATCGTGCTGCCGCCGCCGGCGGTGCCCGGCATCGGCACCGGCGGCGGCTTCGCCATGCGCATCGAGGATCGCCAGGGCAGGGGCCCGCAATTGCTGGCCGCGGCCACCGACGAACTGGTCAACGCCGCGCGCCGGGCGCCGGGGCTGACGGCAGTGTTCTCGCCGTTCTCCGCCAATACGCCGCAGGTGTTCGTCGACATCGACCGCCAGAAGGCGCAGATGCTCGGCGTTCCCATCCAGAATCTCACCGAGGCGATCGAGACCTATTTCGGCTCGACCTATGTCAACGACTTCAACATTCTCGGCCGCACCTATCATGTGACGGCGCAGGCCGACTATCCGTTCCGCAAGGAAGCCTCCGACCTGGCGCGGCTGCGCACCCGCAACAAGGCGGGCGACACGGTGATGCTCGGCAGCGTGGTCAACTTCAGCGACGCCGCCGGTCCCGATCGCGTGGCGCGCTATAATCTGTATCCGGCAGCCGAAATCTCCGGCGACACCCTGCCGGGCACCAGTTCGGCCACCGCGCTGGCGACCATGAAGAAGCTCGCCGACGAAACCCTGCCGAGCGGCTTCGCGTTCGAGTGGACCGACCTGTCGTACCAGCAGGCCACGGGCGGCAATGCCGGGCTTTATATCTTCCCGATCTGCGTGCTGTTCGTGTTCCTGGTGCTGGCCGCGCAATATGGCAGCTGGACGCTGCCGTTTGCGGTGCTCCTGATCGTGCCCATGTGCCTGCTGGCGGCAACCGTCGGCGTGCGCATCATGGGCCAGGACATCAACATCCTGACCCAGATCGGCTTCGTCGTGCTGGTCGGCCTGGCGGCGAAGAACGCCATCCTGATCGTCGAATTCGCCCGCGACATCGAGCAGGAGGGAAGGCCGCAACTGGAAGCCGTGATCGAGGCCTGCCGGCTGCGCATCCGGCCGATCCTGATGACCTCGTTCGCCTTCATCCTCGGCGTGCTGCCGCTGGTGATTTCGTCCGGCTCCGGTTCGGAGATGCGCCAGGCCGTCGGCGTCGCGGTGTTCTTCGGCATGATCGGTGTCACCCTGTTCGGCCTGGTGTTCACGCCGGTGTTTTACATTCTGATCCGGCGGCTGTTCCCCGGTTCGGTGCAACTCCAGGACAAGGAGCAGGGCGCGCATATCTGACGGCGGCCCTGCGTAGGACGGGTTGAGCGACCCCACGCCGCGCGGCGTCTCCAGGGCGCGAACCTATCCTACGACTGCGTTACCGGAAGCGGTGGCGGCAGCAGGCGGCCTTGCACAATCAGCCGCAGCGTTGCCAGCGCAATCAGGCCCACACCGATATTGGCGCCGACGAACAGATACGGCGCGAGCTGCGCGATAGCCCCCGTGTCGCCATGGAGGATCATCCGCAGCGGCGCGCCGCCCAGCGCGGTGATGCCGAAGGTGAACCCCCAATAGGACGCGGAGAATGGCTGCTGCATGATCCAAGGCAGCATGCGTAGCAGGATCAGCGCCAGCAACAGTCCGTAGCCGAGCATGGCATAGGCGACCATGTCCGGCATGCCGCCGTTGAGGCTGAGCCAGGCCACGGTGCCCACCGTGGGCGGTGCCAGCGCAATGCCGAAGCTGGGCCGCAACGGCGGCGGCATGCTGGCGGCCATGTAGTATCGATGCAGCAGCACCGACTCGATGGCCAGCCATGACATCAGCGCTGCGCCGAATGCCACTCGCGCCCAGTCGGGATAACCGAGGCTCGACGCGGCGATGGCGGTGACGAAGCCGCCGCCCACCGTCGGCAAATACAGCACCGGCGTGGTGGCGTTGTCGTCGCGGCCGCCCTGCCACAGCGCGCCGGTGCGCCACACCGCGAAGGCAAGCGTGAACGCCGCGCCGCTGAAGAACAGCATCTGCGCCGCCAGCCGCGAATAGGGCTGGGCGCCCAGCGCAATCAGCATGGTGGAGACGCCGACAAGTCCGATGAAGCAACACTGCACGGGATGAACGGCCTCGCCGCGCGCCTGCGGACGATCGAAAATCCATTTCAGGAGGAACAGCACCAGCAGCAGCGCCCAGACCACGGCAGCCAGCAGGTTCAGTATCTCGCCGACTGCCGCCGGCAGTTTCCACACCTGATGCGCCAGCCGCCAGGCATTGCCAAGACCGGCGAGACCCAGCACGATCCCGAAGAACGCCGCCGGTACCGGCGGCGGCTTGAGTTGAACTGTCATCGCTGCTCCTGTTCAAGGCTGGGAATGCGCAGGATGGGTCGAGCGCCGCCGCGCGCAGCGCGACGTTGGGAAACCCGTCGCCATCGTCGCAATAACATGATGGGTTTCGCGAGGGCGCTCAACCCATCCTACGACGCCGCGCGCGGCTTTGCCTTCAGCAGGCTGAGCGCCAGCAGGGCTGACAGGCTCAGCGCCGACGAGACCAGCAGCACGCGGCTGCCGATCACATCGATCAGCAGGCCGAAGGCCAGGGGTGCGGCGGCCTGCGCCATCCGTGCCGGGGCGCCGAGCAGGCCGAGGCGATAGCCGTAATTCTCCGGCCCGAAGATCGCCAGCGGCAGCGTGCCGCGCGCAATGGTCAGGATGCCATTGCCGGCGCCGTGAAATACCGCGAACACGCTGGCCGCGCCGCCGCCGGCCAGCATCAGGATGCCGACGCCGACCGGATGGGTCATGCAGGCCAGCCGCGTCGACAGCAGCGGATGGAAGCGGCTGAGAAAGCCGGCCTCGAAGATCCGCGCCAGCACCTGCGCCGGGCCGATCAGCGCGCCGGCGGTGATCGCCTGCACGCTTGTCGCGCCGGCGGCTTCCATGATGCGCGGCAGATGTGCCGCCATGGCGCCGGTGACGCTCCACGCCGCGGCGAAGGTGAAGGCCAGCAGGACCATGGTGCGGTCGATCGGCAACTGCGGCTTGACGGCGGCGACCGCCGCGGCCTTCGCGCCTTTCACCGAGGGCAGGAAGATCAGGTTGAGCGGCAGCCCGATCAGGATATGCGCCGCCGCCCAGGCAAAGCAGGTCTCGCGCCAGCCGATGGTCGAGAGCCCCCATGCGGTCAGCGGCCAGCCGACCGTGCTGGCAAAGCCGGCGAGCAGGGTGATGCCGGTGATCGACCGCCGCGCCTGGTCGCCATAGATCCGGCCCAGCGCCGCGAAGGCGGCGTCGTACAGGCCGAGTCCCATGCCGGCGCCGAGCAGCAGCCACGCCACGACCAGCACCGGGATCGATCCGGCGAGGCCGAGCACAGTGAGCCCCGCCGCGAGAATGACGTTCGATGCGGACAGCACCTGCCGTCCGCCGAACAGGTCGATCTGCCGGCCGACCCGCGGGCCGAGCAGGGCCGAGATCACCAAGGAGGCCGAGAACGCCGCGAACATCCAGTTGCTGGAAATGCCGAGATCGCGGGCGATGGGATCGGCGAGGATGGCGGGGAGATAGTAGCTGGAGGCCCATGCCAGAGTCTGGGTCGTGCCCAGCGCCAGGATGAGGGGAAGCTGGCGTGGGCTCATCGTGGAGAGATCATGGTCAAGGGCACCCGCAGCCGGCTTCTTTTGGTTGTTGTGCCGCCGTCGAAGGGCCACAGCAAGCGCTAACCGCGACGGCTGCTGTCGTGCCACAGCATGGCTCGGCACCCGGTGCCGTGCCGCGGCTGCACACGCCGGTCTCCGGCAGTACCAGTTCGACCCGAGCCGCGGCCTCGTCATCGCCGGCGATGGCGGCGGCGATGGAGCGCACCTGCTCGTAGCCGGTGACCATCAGGAAGGTCGGCGCTCGGCCGTAAGATTTCATGCCGGCGATGTAGAGACCAGGGTCGTCCTGTTGCAGCTCGGCTGCGCCATGCGGCCGCACGGTGCCGCAGCTGTGTTCGTTGGGATCGATCAGCGGCGCCAGTGCCACCGGACATTCGATGGCGGGATCGAGCCGGATGCGCAATTCGCGCAGGAAATCCAGTTGCGGCCGGAAGCCGGTGGCGACGATCAGCTCGTCGACAATCACATGACGTCCGCCCGCGGCGATGCGCAGTCGACTGCCGTCGCGATCGATCTGCGCCACCCGGAATTCGGTTTCGACGGCGATGGCGCCGGCGGCAACGAGGGCAGCGAAGGCGGAGCCGAGTTCGCCGCGGGCGGCAAGCTTGTCATTGGCGCCGCCGCCAAAAGCTTTTGCCGGATCCGCGCCGCGCAGCAACCACACCGGTTCGGTGCCCGGCGCATCCTGCCGCAGCCGTGCGAGATCGGTCAGCGTGCCCACAGCCGAGTGTCCGGCGCCCAGCACCGCCACCGTCTTGCCGGCATAGCGTGCGCGGTCTTGCCCCAGCACGTCGGGCATCCCATAGGCGATGCGGTCGGCGGCTTCGCTTTCTCCGATGGCCGTAAGGCCGTTGGCGCCTGCCGGATTGGGTGACTGCCAGGTGCCGGACGCATCGATCACCGCGTCGGCCAGCACGGAGGTTGGTCCCTGGCCATTCTGATAGCGCAGCTCGAATGGCGCGGCCTCGCGGCCGCCGGTCTTCAATTTGTCGAAACCAACACGGCTGATACCGGTGACGCGGCTCGAGGTGCGGATATGATCCTGCAGCACCGTTCGGGTTGCGAGCGGTTCGAGATAATGTTCGAGCAGTTCGCCGCCGGTCGGATAGATCGAGGGCTCCGGCGAATTCCAGCCGGTCGGCGCGAGCAGGCGGGCGGCGGCGGTGTCGATGTTGTACTGCCACGGCGAGAACAGCTGGACATGGCTCCATTGCCTGATGGCGTGGCCGATCTCCGGGCCGGCCTCGAGCACCACCGGCACCATGCCGCGCTCCAGCACATGCGCGGCGGCGGCGAGGCCGACCGGTCCCGCGCCGATGATGGCGACTGTCTTGGTGGCTTCGCTCATGGCCGTCCTCCCATCCAACTGGAATGATCGAAATACAAGTGACGAACGATCACGCCGCGCTCTTCGAATCCTTGCGGCTTGCTTCGGTGACATCGGCGCAGCATTCGGACACCAGGAAATTCACCAGTCCGTGCATCGTGTCGTAGTTGGCGTGGCACACCAGCGTGGTGGATTCGCGCTTCTGCGCCACCAGCCCTGCGACCACCAGCGCCTTGATGTGGTGCGACAGGGTGGAGGGGGCGACCTTCAGCTTTTCCTGCAGCCGTCCCACCGCCAGCCCGGGATGCCCGGCGCGCACCAGCGCACGATAGATCTTCAATCGCGTCGGATTGCCCAAGGCTTCGAGCTGGGCGGCGGCATCATCGAGTTTCATGCAGGCAAGCTCTCACGGAGTCGCGCGGCCGTCAACCGTATTTCCAGAATGATCGAAATAGTGAGGGGCAGGCGCTTGACAAATTGCGTTATATCGATAAATCTCGATATATGGAATCAGGACAGGCCATCCTTGCTTTGGGCGCGCTGGCGCAGGACACGCGGCTCGACGTATTTCGCCGGCTGGTGCAGCACGAGCCCGACGGCATCGCCGCCGGCGAGTTGGCGCGGCTCGTCGCCGTGCCGCAGAACACCATGTCGTCGCATCTGGCGATCCTGTTGCGCGCCGGGCTGGTCACCGCCGAGCGGCAGAGCCGCTCCATCATCTATCGCGCCAATCTCGCGGCCTTCCAGGCGGTGGCGCTGTTCCTGCTGCAGGATTGCTGCGGCGGTCGCGCCGAGATCTGCGCGCCGCTGATTGCCAGCCTGACGCCGTGCTGTCCGCCCCCGAAGAAGAAGCGTGCCAAGGAGAAGGCCGATGCCTGACCAGATCTACAACGTGCTGTTCCTGTGCACCGGCAACAGCGCCCGTTCGATTCTCGCGGAGTCGATCCTGCGCAAGGATGGCCGTGGTCGTTTTCGTGCCTTCTCCGCCGGCAGCCAGCCGGGCGGAAAGGTCAATCCCTTCGCCGTCAAGGTGCTCGACAGCTTCGGCTATCCGACCGAGGGGCTGCGCTCCAAGAGCTGGCTGGAGTTCGCCCAGCCCGACGCGCCGGTGATGGATTTCGTGTTCACGGTCTGTGACAACGCCGCCGGCGAGAGCTGCCCGGTATGGCCGGGCCAGCCGATGACCGCGCATTGGGGCATCGAGGATCCCGCGGCCGCGACCGGCACCGATCTGCAGAAGGAAGCCGCCTTCGTCGCCGCGTTCCGCTACATGAAGAACCGCATCGCGCTGTTCACAGCGCTGCCGCTGGCGGCCATCGACCAGCTGTCACTCGGCACCAGGCTGCGCGACATCGGCCGCAGCGACGGCGCCACCAACTCGCGTCCCGAGGTCGCCTGAGCCATGAACATCTTCGAACGCTACCTGACGCTGTGGGTCGCTTTGTGCATCGTTGTCGGCATCGCGCTCGGCCATCTGATGCCCGGCGTGTTTGCCGTCGTGGCCGGCGCCGAGGTGGCGAAGGTCAACATGCCCGTCGCGATCCTGATCTGGCTGATGATCATCCCGATGCTGCTGAAGATCGATTTCGGCGCGCTCGGCGAGGTCAAAAAACACTGGCGCGGCGTCGGCGTCACTTTGTTCATCAACTGGGCGGTGAAGCCGTTCTCCATGGCGCTGCTCGGCACCTTCTTCATCGGCCACGTGTTCGCGCCGATGCTGCCCGCGGGGCAGGTGTCGTCCTATATCGCCGGGCTGATCCTGCTTGCCGCGGCGCCGTGCACGGCCATGGTGTTCGTGTGGTCCAACCTGGTCGAGGGCGAGCCGCACTATACGCTCAGCCAGGTGGCGCTCAACGACGTGCTGATGGTGTTCCTGTTCGCACCTCTGGTCGGGCTGCTGCTCGGCGTCGCCTCCATCGCGGTGCCATGGGCGACGCTGCTGCTGTCGGTGGTGCTGTACATCGTGGTGCCCGTGGTGATCGCGCAACTGTGGCGGCGCGCGCTGCTGCAGGCCGGGCCGGGCGCCTTCGAGCGGACGATGCAGCGGCTGGCGCCGGCGTCGCTGGCCGCGCTGCTGGCGACCCTGGTGCTGCTGTTCGGCTTCCAGGGCGAGCAGATCCTCGCCCAGCCCATGGTGATTGCGATCCTGGCGGTGCCGATCCTGATCCAGGTCTATTTCAATGCCGGGCTGGCCTATCTGCTGAGCCGCTACTTCGGCGTCGCCTGGTGCGTCGCCGCGCCGGCCGCGCTGATCGGCGCCAGCAACTTCTTCGAGCTGGCAGTGGCCGCGGCCATCAGCCTGTTCGGGCTCAACTCCGGCGCGGCGCTGGCCACCGTGGTCGGCGTATTGGTCGAGGTGCCGGTGATGCTGTCGGTGGTGAAGATCGTCAAGGCGTCGCGCGGCTGGTATGAAGCCGGCGCCGGCACGGCCGCTGCCGCCGTCATCAAGAAGGAAGCCCAGGCGTGACCGTCACCATCTATCACAATCCCGCCTGCGGCACCTCGCGCAACACGCTGGCGATGATACGCGCCAGCGGCGAGGAGCCGGTGGTGATCGAGTATCTCAAGCATCCGCCGGACCGCGCGCGGCTGAAGCAATTGATCGCAGCGATGAATATCCCGGTGCGTGGGCTGCTGCGCGAAAAGGGCACGCCCTACGCCGAGCTCGGCCTCGCCGATCCGGCGCTGAGCGACGAGGCGCTGCTCGACGCCATGCTGGCGCATCCGATCCTGATCAACCGGCCGATCGTCGAGACGCCGAAGGGCACGCTTCTGTGCCGGCCGTCGGAACTGGTGCTGCCGTTGCTGGATGCGCCGGTCGCGTCGTTCGTGAAGGAGGACGGCGAGATCGTGCAGGCGGTTGGCGGAGACGATCGCACCGGCTAGATTGTCCGGATGGAAGCGACACAACGCCTTGAACTGATGAATTGGCTGGTCGGGCAGGGGCTGACGGGCCTTCCCGAAAACGACCTGATCCGCGGCTTTTGCGAGCGCGCCCGCGACGGCGGGGTCGACCTGTCGCGCGGCCTCGTCTTCATCGACACGCTGCATCCGATCTTCGAGGGTCGCGGCTTCCGCTGGAACGACACCGCCAGCAACGAAAGCGATTTCTTCGAATACGGCCCCACCGACCACGGCGAGGCGGCGTCGAACTGGCGGCGCTCGGCGTTCTTCCACATGCTGGAGAACGGCCTCGACGAAATCGAGATTCGCATCGCCGACATCGAGGCGCGTGGCTTTTCCATCATGGGCGACCTCGCCAAGGCCGGTCACAGGCATTGCCTTGCGATGGTGCATCGCTTCGGCGAGGCCGGCACCATGGGGCAGATGGACTGCCTGTACTCCTACTGGGCGACGCGCCGCGACGACGGTTTTCAGCCGCACGAACTGGCGGCGCTGCGCGACCTTGTGCCGGCGCTGGGGCTGGCCATCAAGATGGCGGCGCAGGTCGAGATCGCGCGCACGCTTGGCCGGGTCTATCTCGGCCGCGACGCCGCCGAGCAGGTGTTGCGCGGTCGCATCACGCGCGGCGTCACCGAGCGCATCAAGGCGGTGCTGTGGTTCTCCGACCTGCGCGGCTCCACCGGGATCAGCGAGAAGATCGGCCCCGACGAGATCATCCCGTTCCTCAACGACTATGCGGAGGCATCCATCGAGGCGATCCACGAGTCCGGTGGCGACGTGCTGAAGCTGATGGGCGACGGCGTGCTCGCGATGTTCACCGGCGAGGATATCGTCGCGGCGCGGCACCGCGCCCTGCGCGCCGAGCACCGCTTTCGCCGCAACATGTTTGCCCTCAATGAAAAGCGCGAGACCGAGGGCCGGCCGGTGACCACGGCCTATGTCGGCCTGCATGTCGGCGAGGTGTTCTACGGCAATATCGGCAGCGACGAGCGGCTCGACTTCACCGTGGTGGGGCCGGCGGTGAACGAGGTCAGCCGCATCGCTTCGATGTGCAGTTCGGTGGACCGTCCGCTGCTGGCTTCGGAAGCATTCCAGAAGGGTCTCGACGCCGCCGGCCGCAACCATCTGGTCTCCACGGGTCGCTTCGCGCTGCGCGGCATCGGTCATGCCCAGCATCTCTACACGCTGGACCCCGACATCGCGACGGACGCGGCGGCGGCAGAGAGCTACCAGCAATTCCTGACATCGCATCCCGCGCCGTAGCGGCAAGCTTCGCCAGCAGCTTGCCGGTCAGAACGAGTTCGCCAGCTCGATCTCGCGCTTCAGCGCATCGATCCGCCGCGCCGCCTCCTGCCGGGTCAACTGCTCCTCGAACAGTTTCGGCTGATAGGCCTCCAGCGCCAGCGTGCGCAGGGTCGCGGCCTGGCCCCTGGTCATGGGCGCCGAGATCCGGTCGGGCAGTCGATCGTAGGACATCGCAACCTCCGAAATTTGAATTCGTGACTTGCATTTCTGTTCTCTATTTGTTCTTTATGGGCCTTCACGTCAAGGGGGCTCCCGCCATGGACAACAGGCTCAACGAAATCCGCAGGAAAATCAGGGTTCTCCGGGCTGACATGCTGGAACTGGAGGACAAGATTCGCGGCCAGGTCGATCGCGGCGAGGACTGTTCGGAGGCCTCGGTCACCCTGATGGGGATGAGCCGCAACCTGATCGGCCTGATCCGCATCAGGGACGCCATGGGCGGCGCCGAACTGTGCCCCGACGTCCGGCTCAGGCAGATCAACCGCTACATCGGCGGCAAGACGGTCCAGCGCTGATCGCGATCTGGCGTCAAAACCGGTTCGATCCGGATTTGCGTGCGTGTGCAAAGGGATGCGGCAGGTGTCCGGTAAGGCGCTGGGGCCGCCTCGATTTCGCCGCCGGTTTGCCTCATCAGTTCCGCAACGCCGCGGCGGGCTCGCCGACCATGTCCGGCTGCCGCTCCAGCGCCACCGCGGGCGAGGTCAGGATCACCATCGCCTGCCAGCCGAAGATCGCCACCGCCAGGTACAGACAGAACTCCGCGCCGTAGAGTCCGCCGACCGCCGCGGCGATCGCGGTGCCGACCGGCCGCGCGCCATAGCTCAGAATATTGATCGCCGAGACCCGGCCCAGCAGGCTCGGCGGCGTCACCGACTGCCGCAGCGTCACCGTTGATATCACCCAGATGATCGGACCGACGCCGAGCAGGAAGAAGCTCAGCGCCGCGAGCCACGGCCACGGCCACCACACCGTCAGCGCCATCACCAGCGAGGCAACAAAGCCCGTGACCGGCCCGAGCGCGATCACCGTGCCGAAGGCCAGCCAGCGCATCACCCGCGTTGCCAGCAGCGCGCCGACCACCATGCCGCCGCCATACATCGCCAGCACCACGCCCACACCCGTTGCGCTGAGGTGAAGATGCCTGACGGCATAGGGCACGAACACCGCGATGATCATGAAAGCCGCCGCGCCGAAGATCAGCTGCGTGACGAAGACCGGCTTCAGCAGCGGATGCTGAAACACGAATTGCAGCCCGAGCTTGATATCATGCACAGGATGCCGTCGCGCGAGTTGCGCGCGCAGGGGCTCATGAATGCCGGCCAGCAGGACCACGGCGATGGTCGACAAGGCCACCGCAAAACCGAACGCCGGCGCCGCGCCGAGCCACCCCACCAGCACGCCGCCGAGCGCCGGTCCGCCGGCAAATGCGATGGTGCGCGCCAGTTCGATCCGCGTGTTGGCGGCGGACAACAGCGCTGGCGGCACCAGCGATGGCACCAGCGAGGGCGCCGCGACGCTGTAGACCACGGTGCCGCACACCGCGATGAAGCACAGCAATGCCAGCGATGCGAGCGTCAGCCCGCCGCTCCAGATCAGCAAGAGGATGCCGAGCAGCGCCGCGGCGCGCAGCGCTTCTGCGCCGGCCATCAAAGCGCGCCGCGAAAAACGATCGGCCAGCAGCCCGGCCGGAATCGCGAACAACACGAAGGGCAGGGTCAGCGCGGTCTGCAGCAGCCCGGTCTGGCCTTCGCCGACACCGAGCAGCAGCACCGCCACGATTGGCGCCGCGGCCAGCGCGATCTGCTCCGCCGACTGCGCTGCAAGGTTGGACCAGGCAAGGCGGTTGAAGGTGTCGGGCAGGTGGTCGTGGTCGTTCGCCGGCAGGTGGTCGTGGTCGGTCGCGGGCATGGTGGAGTCCTTGGAGGTTGCTTGTCACCCTGGTCGCAGACAAGATGTGGAGCCACCCGTTTCCCGAGCGAGGCGGACCGTTCGAAGCTCCGGGAAAACGGCAGGCTGCCGTCAATTCGTCCGGCGCTGGCCAGATGCTCTTGCAAATGAGTTGCAATAAGCCGAATTATCCGCCATCTTCTGACGATGGATGCAAAATCACCCACTTCCGCTGTTGATCCGTTGCCCGGCGTCCTGCCAGAAGCCGTGGTCGGCAGCCCAGGCGGCTGGCGCAGCGAGCGAGGCGATCCCTCGCTGCTCGGCATGTTCGGCTCGATCCGCACCGTCAAGAACGGCTCGTTCTGGCGCAAGCTGCTGGCGTTTCTCGGGCCGGGCTACCTGGTCGCGGTCGGCTACATGGATCCCGGCAACTGGGCGACCTCGCTGGCCGGCGGTTCCAAGTTCGGCTACGCGCTGCTGACGGTAGCGCTGTTGTCCAACCTGATGGCCATCGTCCTTCAATCGCTGTGCGCGCGGCTCGGCGTCGGCGCCGGCCGCGATCTGGCGCAGGCCTGCCGCGATTCCTTTCCGCGCACCGTGTCGTGGGCGCTGTGGCTGTCGGCGGAGATCGCCATCACCGCGACCGACCTCGCCGAAGTCATCGGCACCGCCATCGGGCTCAACCTTTTATTCGGCATTCCGCTCGAGATCGGCGTCATCATCACCGCCGCCGACGTGTTCCTGATCCTGGCGTTGCAGGCGTTCGGCTTTCGCTGGATCGAAGCCTTCGTGGTGGCCATGCTGGGCGTGATCGCCGCGTGTTTTGCGGTACAGATCGCCATGGCCGATCCCGACTGGGGCGCCGTGATCCGCGGCTTCGCGCCGACCACCGACATCCTCGCCAACCGCGAGATGCTGTATCTGGCGCTGGGCATCCTTGGCGCGACGGTGATGCCGCACAATCTCTATCTGCATTCCGGCCTGGTGCAGACCCGTGGCTATGGCGACAGCGTCGAAGAGAAGAAGGAGGCGATCAAACTCTCGACCATCGATTCCACCATCGCGCTGTGCCTGGCTTTGACCATCAACGCCTCGATCCTGATCCTCGCCGCGGCGACCTTCCACAAGACTGGACAGCACGACGTTGCCGAACTCGACCAAGCCCACGCCTTCCTGGCGCCGCTTCTCGGATCGTCGCTGGCGCCGACGCTGTTCGCCATCGCGCTGCTGTGCTGCGGGTTGAACTCGACCATCACGGCGACGCTGGCCGGCCAGATCGTGATGGAAGGTTTTATCAATCTGCGCGTCGCGCCGTGGCTGCGCCGCATGATCACCCGCATGATCGCCATCGTGCCGGCGGTGGTCGTCACGCTGTGGTACGGCGAAAAGGCCACCGGGCAATTGCTGATATTGAGTCAGGTCGTGCTGAGCCTGCAACTGCCGTTCGCGGTGGTGCCGCTGGTGCTGTTCACCGCGAGCAAGAGCAAGATGGGCCCGTTCGTCGCGCCGCGCTGGATCACCGCACTGGCGGCGCTGACGGCGGCGATCATCATCGCGCTGAATATCAAGCTGGTGGTGGATTTCTTCGGCGGGTGAGAGAGCCCTCATGGTGAGGAGCGCGCTCTTGCGCGCGTCTCGAACCATAGAGCGTATGTTGCTCATCCTTCGATACGCCGCGCCAAGAGCGCGGCTCCTCAGGATGAAGTCCTGTCAGTCCTGCGGCTCGGTCACCGCATCGCCGGCGTCGACGCGCAGCCAGCCGGAAGGTGCGAGGCGCTGCTGCGGCAGATAGCGGCCCTTGTAGTCCATCTTCTTGGAGCCCTCGATCCAGTAGCCGAGATAGACATAGGGCAGGCCGAGGCGACGGGCGCGGGCGAGGTGGTCGAGGATCATGAAGGTGCCGAGCGAACGGCTCTCTTCGGCGGGTTCGAAGAACGAATAGACCATCGACAGTCCGTCGCTGAGCACGTCGGTCAGCGCCACCGCGATCAGCTCCTCGCCGCGGCCGGTGATGCCGCTGTCGGGCCCGCGCCGGCGATATTCGATGATGCGGGTCTCGACATGGCTGTCCTCGACCATCATCGCATAGTCCAGCACGGTCATGTCGGCCATGCCGCCGTGACGGTGGCGCTGGTCGAGATAGGCACGAAACACCGAATACTGTTCCGAGGTCGGGACCGCATTGCGCTGCTCGCCGATGATGTCGCTGTTGCGCGCCATCACCTTCTTGAAGTTGCGCGACAGGCGGAATTCGTTGGCGATGACGCGCACCGAGACACAGGCGCGGCACTGGTCGCAGGCCGGACGGTAGGCGATCGACTGGCTGCGCCGGAAGCCGCCATGGGTCAGCAGGTCGTTGAGGTCGCCGGCCTTTTCGCCGACCAGATGCGTGAACACCTTGCGCTCGTGCCGGCCCGGCAAGTAGGGGCAGGGCGACGGCGCCGTCAGGTAGAATTGCGGAGTGTCGCGCGAGTGCTGGGTCACGGGTTGCGTCGGTCTCCGAAGCAGTTGACGCCAGCATTGCGCTGCAGCGCCCGATCGTCAATCCGTGTCCGCACGGTCAATAGCTCCGACCGGCGGGTTGCGCCATCTGGGGCTGGCCCGCGCGGTTGATCACCACGGTTCCGAGCACCAGGTCGTGCAGCAGTTGCCGGCGACCGTTGAGCAGGCCGACGATCAGGACCAGCGGCGTCAGGAACGACACCGAGGCCCAGAACAGCACGGCATGGGCGCAGCCGAGCACGAAATAGCCGGGCGTGCCAGAAAAGGTCCGCAGCTGCAGGTCCATCATCCGCATGCCCACGGTGGCCGAATGCGGCCCGCCCAGCGACATGCCGTAATACAGGATCGGCCAGACCACCGTGGCCGGCGACACCAGCCAGAACAGGCCCCAGCCGAGGCCCAGGGTGACCAGACCGAACACCGCGATGAAGATCACGGCGAGAACCACCGGGATGGAGATCACCACCAGATCGATCAGGAAGGCGAACACCCGGCGCGTCAGCACGCCGCGAAACAGTTCGGGCTGCCGCCACGGATCGTAGGCCGGCGGCTGCGCCGGACCGCCGCTGCGCCAGTTCGCGCCCGAGGTCGAACCGCTGTATCCCGAACCGTTGTCAGACATGGCACATCCCCTCGACGGCATCGTCACCGTTGCAGCACATGGATATCACCGAACGCCAGTGCAAGACTCCGGAATCGTTACAGACTGGACAGAGGCTGGCGCTTCTTCCCTCTCCCCCGCGCGAAGCGAAGCTTCGCCAGGTGGGAGAGGGTGGCCGCGCGCCAGCGCGGACGGGTGAGGGGTAGCGACAAGCTCCGAGCCTAGTCACCCCTCATCCGACGCGAACTTCGTTCGCGCCACCTTCTCCCACAAGGGGAGAAGGAGGAAAGAAAGCGCGCTGCCTCAGCGCTGCTCGCGCAGCTTCTCCGCGGCGGCCGGCGCAAAATAGGTCAGCACGCCGTCGGCGCCGGCGCGCTTGAAGCCGAGCAGGCTTTCCATCATGGCGCGTTCGCCGTCGATCCAGCCATTGTTGGCGGCCGCCATGATCATCGCGTATTCGCCGGACACCTGGTAGGCGAAGGTCGGCACCGCAAACGTGTCCTTCACCCGGCGGATGATGTCGAGATAGGGCATGCCCGGCTTGACCATCACCATGTCGGCGCCTTCGGCGAGATCGAGTTCGACCTCGCGGATCGCCTCGTCGGAATTGGCCGAATCCATCTGGTAGGTGCGCTTGTCGCCGGTCAGGGTCTTGGCGGAGCCGATGGCGTCGCGGAACGGACCATAGAAGGCGGAAGCATATTTGGCGGCATAGGCCATGATCTGAACGTCGAGCAGGCCGGCGTCGTCCAGCCCTTCGCGGATCGCACTGACGCGGCCGTCCATCATGTCGGAGGGCGCGATGATGTCGCAGCCGGCCTCGGCCTGCACCAGCGCCTGGCGCACCAGCACCGCCACGGTCTCGTCGTTGAGGATCTTGCCGTCGCGGATCAGCCCGTCATGGCCGTGACTGGTGAAGGGATCGAGGGCCACGTCGCAGAGCACGCCGAGATCGGGAAACTCCCTCTTGATGGCGCGCACCGACTGGCAAACCAGATTGTCGGCATTGCAGGCTTCCGAGCCGATCTCGTCGCGCAGCGACGGTTCGGTATAGGGAAACAGCGCGATGCACGGGATGTTCAGCTTCATGGCGCGTTCAGCGTCGCGCACCGCCTGATCGACGCTGAGTCGTTCGACACCGGGCATCGAGGCCACCGGCAGACGCTTGTTGTCGCCGTCGACCACGAACAGCGGCCAGATCAGGTCGTCAGTGGTGACCACGTTCTCGCGCACCAGCCGGCGCGCCCATTCCGACTTGCGGTTGCGGCGCGGGCGGGTGACCAGATCGAGCGGCGGGGCGGCGGCGGGACGGGGGGAGGGGTCGCGCATCTCGATGGGCCGTCCGAACTTGATTGCCATTTACCGTCTCTCCCGAAGCCTGAGCAGATTTGACCCTTTCTAAGTCTAGCACCCCGGCACTGTTTCGTCACCGCGGACCTAACCGTCTCGGCGATTGATTTTGCAGGCTTAAAGGCCCAAGAAAGCCCCCATGAATCAGCTCCGGCGCCAGTTCCACGCGAAGAGATCCGACCCGCATGTCTGAGACAGGGCCGCGTGAGTCGTCGCGGGACAACGCCATGTCGGTGGCCGCGATCTCGTCGGAACGGGAAAAGTCCGACGACAGCGTCTGGACCCGGCGGCTGGTGCTGTTCCTGCGCGTGATGGCCGTGCTGTCGATGGCCAAAGGGCTCTATCACTGGGCCCAGGTTACCGGTTTCGTCGGCACCGAGGACGAGGCGTTCGAGAATCAGGCGATGGCCTGGCAGACCGCCACGGTCTATTTCGCCGTCATCGAACTGGTCGCCGCCGTCGGCCTGTGGCTTGCCACGCCGTGGGGCGCGGTGGTCTGGCTCACGGCCGTGGTGTCGATGGCGGTGATCGAGCTGATGTTTCCCGGTATTTATGGCGGCAGCCTGATCATGGTCGGCGGCGAGGGCGTGTTGCTGGCCGCCTATCTGGCGCTGGCGTGGATGGCCGCGCGCGAACGGCCGCCATAGGCCGGTTCATGCCGCGAGGCTGTCCGCATTCGCTGCGGCCATCATCGCGCTCTCGTCATCGCCCGTCGTTTTTCAACGCCACGCATCGGATCGATCGCGTGGCGTTTGCATTAAATTTTCGGAATTATTTTGCGCATCGCCACGGTAACCTTTGAGTCACCCTAACGCCGCGGTCATCTGTGTTACGCGAACGTTTCGAATTTGAACGATGCTGTTTCCTTATGCGACACGTGTGCCAGACGAAGCGTGAACATCGCGTCGGCATCGTCAACGAAACGTTCAAAAAGCCCTTTATTCGCGGGCTTAATGTGCGGTTCACTGTCTTAAATTCATGATCTCTTTATTGTCTTATTTAAGCGGTTCTTCAATCGCGCCTCTTAAGTTGGGCCTATCAGACGAGACACAAGTTTCGTCGAAATAAGTCGATAAAAACGACAACAGGGGTTGTGTCATGATGAAAGCCGTTGCATCGGCCGTTGAAACCGTCGAGCGCGCACCAGGTCAAGCACCGGTGCAGCCGCTTTACCTGGAAGCCCTGACGCTGGTTGAGCGGCTGCATCGCCGCCTGCTCGACGTCATCAAGGACGAGTTCGACCGTCGCGGTCGCGCTGATATCAACTCGGTGCAGGCGCTGCTGCTGTACAACATCGGCGACAAGGAACTGACCGCCGGCGAGCTGCGCACCCGCGGCTACTATCTCGGCTCCAACGTCTCCTACAATCTCAAGAAGCTCGTCGAGCTCGGCTTCCTCGATCATCAGCGCTCGCGCGTCGATCGCCGCTCGGTACGCATCCGCCTGACCGCGCAGGGCCAGGAGATCCGCCACATCGTCGACGCCCTCTATCAGAAGCACGTCAAGACGGTGGAGCAGGTCGGCGGCATCTCCAACGAGGAGTTCGCCACGCTGAACAAGTCGCTGCATCGCCTCGAGCGTTTCTGGACCGACCAGATCCTGTATCGCCTTTGAGAATTTCGGAAGGGTGACGCCAAGGTGCGTCGGCGGGGAATGCACCTCCGCCAGATGTCCGGCCAGCAAGGCCGGTCACGCGTCGCCCTGATCGCCTGCCAAGAACCTCCAAGCAGACTTCCGGAAAAAACCGGATTGCCCTCCGGTCCATCGGCCTTCCCGCAAGGGGAGGCCGATTTTCTTTGCGCCGTTGCATCGCTGCGCAATTAATACTTGCAACCGCGATCGCTAAAATTCGCCGGTGCGGTAACCTTCATCGGTTAGGTTAAGATGCGGGTTCGATTGCACGTCGGGCCGGTTGGGATATGGATGATCCGTCGCTTCGGAATATTGCTGGGGATATTTCATGTCCGCTTCATTTCACAGTGCCGACAAAGCCACGCATCGCCGCGTCATGATCGCGGGATTGCTGTGTTGCGCAGCGTTCGTCCTCGTCAGCTACTTCGCCCGCCCGCAGCCGGCCAACGACACCGTTCTCCTGAAAGCCGACCGGCTGGTGCGCACGGCCGGAAAGCCGGTCGCCGCGAACTAGCCACCGACGCGATGTTGGGGCCGCGGCGACCCCCGCGGCCGGTTCGCGCTGCCCCGGTCTCGCGGAATCGGTTTCCTCAGATGGAACTATTTTGCTGCGGCGCGCTTGTCGTTCCAGCCAGAGGGATCAAGCCATGTTGGTCGAGCGCGGGTTGCAGGTAAGGAATGTCGAGGCGGTGGGCGATGCCTACGCCATCGCCGCAAACTATCTGCGCAAGACCGGCGCCATACCCGACAATCACGTCACCAATGACGCGCTGCTGCAGATCATCGTCGAGATGTTTCAGCGCGGCGACGGCAACAAGATCCGGCTGGCCAACAAGGCGATCGCCAAATTCGAAGCTGCCCAGATCGTCATCTGATGTCGCAAGAGGACCATATGGACACCGCCATCGACCGCATCATGAAGACCTATGACCTGATGGTGAACCGCAGCCAGGCTGCCAGCGACGAGGCGCGCGCCAAGGTGAGGGATTACATCGCCACCCTGTTCGAGGGCGGCGAAAAGGATCCGCATCGGCTGACGGTCTATGGCCTGACCTATCTGCGTGAACTCGACGGCAGCAACGATCCGGTCAAGGCCGGCTTTACCGGACTGTAACTCGCTCGTGCCCCGGCGCCGGCGCCGGGGACGGTCCCGGTTCTGCGCAGCAGCGTGATGACAATGTTGCGCATCGCCTAGACTGCTGCGCGCCCGGAGCACGAGAGATGCACTGCGCATCCGTGCGACGCGCGGTTTCGAATTTCGGATTCAACTGTCAAACAGCCAAGCAATCGCATTGCCGCGACGCTTTCGCGTCCGGGGTGTGCTGCATTCCCGCCCTCAGGAACGAGAGGGCGCGCGGAACGCCGGGTGCCCGATGCACCCATGGGCTCGTGTGCAATGGTAGAAAGCACACGAGGCTTGCCACGGTTGCGCCGGGAAACAACCCGGCGTTCCGCGCGCAGTGGTGTTAACGGCTTATGTCGTGCTCTCCCCGGCGGCCGACACGGTTTCTCGTCGCCGTCGCCTCCGGTTGAGGGTTTTCCGCAGCGGTTGCCGCGGACTCTCCACCGGGCTTGGTGCTCACGCGGGGCACCAGGACCACACGCCTTCGCCGTCCGCGCAGCGCCGTCGTCTGCACGTCCTTCCGGCGCTCACGGACCCTTTTGGGTGCCCGCCCTGCGCCGGAATTCCGCGCCGAACGCTGCCGCGTCCACCGCACCCCGCCCCGCGAACCTGACGATCGCGATACGCCCCTCTCGATGGGCGGGATGCGATGGATTATAATCTTAGTAGGATGACTGTCAAGGGTGTGCTAGGAAAAAATGTCGCGGCGGGTGACCGGCCGCTGCGGTGCGTGCCCCGCAACGACGACCGCCTGCATCGTCCGGCCAGCGACGGAGATCCGGGCTATACCGCCGCCCGCAGGTCCGCCGCCAGTTCGCGGACACGATCGGGCTGCGCATCCCACGCGAACATGAAACGCGCACCACCGCCGATGAACGTATAGAACTGCCAGCCGCGCTGCCGCAGCGCATCCATTGTCGCTGCGGGCATCGTCAGGAACACCGCATTGGACTGCACGGGAAACATCAGTTCGACGCCGGGAACGCTCGCGACCTCGTCGGCCAGCAGCCGCGCACAGGCGTTGCCATGGGCGGCGTTGCGCAGCCAGGCGCCGCTCTCCAGCATGCGCACCCAGGGCGCCGACAGGAAACGCATCTTCGACGCCAACTGGCCGGCCTGCTTGCAGCGATAGTCGAAGTCTTCCGCGAGCTTGCGGTTGAAGAAGATGATCGCCTCGCCGACGGCCATGCCGTTCTTGGTGCCGCCGAAACACAGGACGTCGACGCCGGCGCGCCAGGCGGTATCGGCCGGGCTGCAGCCGAGGCTGGCGCAGGCATTGGCGAAGCGCGCGCCGTCCATGTGCAGGCTGAGGCCGAGTTCGCGGCAGGTCGCGGAAATCGCCGCGATCTCGGCGAGCGCATAGACCTGTCCGGTCTCGGTCGGCTGGGTGATGGTGACGACGCGCGGCTTGGGGAAGTGGATGTCGTTGCGGTTGGTGGCGATGGCGCGGATCGCCTGCGGCGTCAGCTTGCCATCGGGGCAGGGTGCCACCAGCAGCTTGGAGCCGTTGGAGAAGAACTCCGGCGCGCCGCATTCGTCGGTCTCCACATGGGCGGCGTCGGAGCAGATCACGCTGTGATAGGACTGGCACAGCGCCGCCAGCGCCATGGAATTGGCCGCGGTGCCGTTGAAGGCGAAGAACACTTCGCAGTCGGTCTCGAACAGCATGCGGAAGGCATCGGAGGCCTTCGCGGTCCAGCTGTCATTGCCATAGGCCGGCTCGGAGCCGTGATTGGCCTCGGCCATGGCCGACCAGGCCTCCGGGCAGATTCCGGCATAGTTGTCGCTGGCAAATTGCTGTCGGGCAGGGGGTGTCGTCACGGCGGCCTCGCTGGGGTCGATCGGTCTCCACCAGGAGAGACTGACGCGCGGCTGCATCCCGTTGGTTGCCGGATCGGCCACATCTCCCCCGCGGGGGAACGCCACCTTGCCCGGGAGCAGGTTGGCGTTGAGCGTCAGCTCAACTCTTGATGTTGCCCGATGGCATATCCGCTCGGCCGCGGGCGGGCAAGGCCGGCGCAGCAGCGGGCCGCCGCCCTG
>DATCUS010000121.1:0-5082 GCA_036561845.1 Tardiphaga sp.
TGCGGCGCCGCCTGGGCCAGTGGCGACGGCACCGGCAATGGTACAGCCGTCTTGGCGGCATCGGCAGGCACAGCGGCATCCTTCACGACAGGCGCGACGGCCGCCGGAATCTCCGCTGCTTTCTCAACCGGCTTTTCGGGCGACTTGATATCAGCAATCCTGCCGTCGGGAGCCTTCGCATCCGCCGGCTTTAGATCGGCAGGCTTTACGTCAGCAGGCCTGGCCGGCTCCTTCGGCGGCTCGACTTTGGCGGGCTGCGCCTGCGGAAACAGTTTTGCGATTTTCGCCGATGGCCGCGCCTCGGGCAGCGGCATGGTCCTGCCCCGCGCCACCGGATCGAGGCTCTTCGGCACCAGCATGACGAAGCGCGCGGGATGGCGCATGCGGCCGGCGACACGGCCGGCCTCGACGCCGGCGCCGAAATACAGATCGGCGCGGGCCGGGCCGACAATGGCCGAGCCGGTGTCCTGCGCGACCATCAGCCGGCGGAACGGGGTCTTCGACTGCTCGGAATCGATCGGCAGGTCGCCCTCGATGAAGAACGGCGTGCCGTAGACGTGCAGCGCCTTGTCCACCGCGATGGAGCGGCCCGGGGTCAGCGGCACGCCCTGCGCGCCCACCGCCTCGTCCTTGTCGGACAATTGCACCTCGCGGAAGAACACGTAGGAGCGGTTCTGCCGGCGCAATTCGTTGGCGGCGTCGGGGTTCTCCTCCATGTATTGCCGGATGCGCTGCATCGACATCTGCTCTTTCGGCACGATGCCGCGGTCGATCAGCACGCGGCCCACCGGCGTATAGGGAAAGCCGTTATGGGCCTCGTAATTGATGCGCACGGTGCCGCCGTCCTCCAGTCTGACCCGGGCCGAGCCCTGGATCTGAGTGAACAGCAGATCGGTCTGGCTCTTCAGCCAGCAGATCTCGAGGCCGCGGCCGGCGATCTTGCCGTCCTCGATCTCGGCGCGATCGTAATACGGCACCAGCTTGCGGCGGCCGATCTTGCGGAACACCTCGCCCTTGTTCGGCATGCTGGCGGCACTCTGCGGAACGCCACGCACGAACAGGTTGGACGGCTTGCGATAGACCGGCACGGTGTAGACGTCGGTCTGCGTGCGCGAACCGTCGATCACCGGCTCGTAGTAGCCGGTGACAAAACCATCGGCTTCGCCGAGCCGGGAGATGCGCAGCGGCAGGAAATTGTCTTCGAAGAATGCCTTCGCCTTGGCGGCGTCGGAGATATCGGCGGCTTTCGCCACGTGGCAGGGATCGCGCAGCGAGCCGCCCAGCGCCTTGGAATCGACCGGCGGGATGCGCTGCGCCGAAATCGGCTTGCAGCTGGCGCGGAATGCCTGGAAGGCCTGCAGGTGGTCATCGTCGGCCCAGCCGGCCATGTCGGACCAGGGCACCGGCGCGTACTGGCTGCCCATGATCTCGAACGGCCATTGCGTGTGCAGATGGAGCCGCGCCGCGGCGGCGGGTGCCGGCGGCGCAAGCGACAACACGGCGACGATCGCCGCAGACGCCGCAACGGACGCCGCAGCGCCGCGCGGCCTAGCTGACGCTGCCGGTGCCAACCAGCTTCCAGTTCGGATCGCGCGAGGCGATGTCGCGGGCGAATGTCCAGACATCGGTAATATCGCTGACCTTTTCGGCATTTCCATCGACGATCGCGCCTGATTTGTCGCGGGTGACCGAGATCATCTGGGAGACAAAGCGAACCGTCAGCTGGGCGTTGCGGTCGCGCACCTCGGCGTTGACCAGTTCGGCCTTGTCGATCGAGACGAAGCGGGTCTCGGTCTTCTGCTCATTCTTCTCGCGGTCCTTGATGACGGCGTCGAAGCTGTCGAACACCTCGGATGACAGCAGGTCCTTCAGGGCCCGGCGATCACCGTTGGCGAAGGCGAGCACGATCATCTCATAGGCGCCCTTGGCGCCGGAGAGAAAATGGCGCGGATCGAACGACGCGTCCTGGGCAACGATCGAATCGAGCCCGGCCGCCAGCGGGCTGCCGGGTTCGGCGATGCCCTTCCAGCGGTCGGAGGGCGGAGTCACCTCGGCGGTGGGCGCCATCGGCGGCTGGTCGATGACGCTGCCGGGCAGCGGCACGACGTTGCTGTCCTGCGACCCCTGCAGCACATCGCGCGCGGCGCGGTCGAACGGCGGCCGTTCGGTGCCGGTGCGCTGGCCGAGGACGTTGCGCAGGCGCAGGAAGATGAACACGGCCAGCGCCAGGAAGATGATGGTGTAAATATCCACGTCGCATTGCTTTCTGATCGGCGCCGGGCCGGGCCCGGCGGGGAAATGTCCTGCCGGATACGGTCCGGGAAACGGCAGCAGTCACATCAAGGGTGGACCCGCCTCATGTAGGCACGAAATTGAGCCCAGCCAATGGCGCTGTTTGACTCAGTCTGCGGCATAGCAGCCGGACTCGCGACCTCTCCGGGTCGTCGGTTTCGACAGATTCTAGCGCGTTTTAGCCGGGAGTGGAAACCGGATTGCGACCGGAACGCCCGTGCTCTCAACCATTTAGGCCATTTTGGCCGCAAAAGCAGCGGTCTTTGCCTGATCCCGCCCGGCGGCGACGGATTCGGCGACTGCCACGAATGTTGCAGCCGGGCGTGCCGTCCTTGTCCAGCACCGCGGGCCTATGATAGCCACTCGCCCGATCGCTTCCCATCCGGCGACATCCGCCGCCGCACCATTTCCGAAACGCTTCAGGAGAACTCCATGACCAACGGCAACGGCACCCCTCCCGAGGCGGGTCTTCCTCCCCAGCTCAACGTGCTGGCCCAGTACACCAAGGACCTGTCGTTCGAGAACCCGAACGCACCGGCCTCGCTGGCGCCGCAGGCCCAGCAGCCCAACATCAACATCCAGATCAATGTCGGCGCCAACAACCTTTCCGAGAACGAATTCGAGGTGACGCTCTCGGTCGAGGGCAAGGCGGACAATGCCGGCACCGTGATGTTCAGCTTCGAGCTGGCCTATGCCGGCGTGTTCCGCATCCTCAACGTCCCGCAGGAAAACCTGCATCCGCTGGTGATGATCGAATGCCCGCGGCTGCTGTTCCCGTTCGCCCGCGAGATCATCGCCACCGCGGTGCGCGACGGCGGCTTCCCCCCGCTGATGCTCGACCCCGTCGATTTCGTCGGCCTGTACCGCCAGAACATGGAACGCCAGGCCCAGCAGCCCAAGCAGAGCTGAGCGTTCTTCTTCCTAAACCTCGCCCCGCTTGCGGGGCGAGGGAAGCAGGCGGCTGATGCGCTCGCGCCCCGGAATGACAACTCAGCCCAGAAACTCAGCCCAGATTGCCTTGTCGCCCAAGGTCGCGACGAAAGCGCGGTGAGCTTCGATGTCGTCCGCGGTGACGCGGGGGGCGAGCGGCGCGGGACGCTGACGGCGCGGCGCGTCGTTGATGCCGCCGGTGCGCTGCATCGGCACGTCGTCCGCCAGGATCAGGCTCGACTGCCGGGCACCAATCAGATCGATGTAGACTTCCGCCAGCAGTTCCGAATCGAGCAGCGCGCCGTGCTTGGTGCGGCGCGAATTGTCGATGGCGTAGCGCGAGCACAGATCGTCGAGCCGGTTCGACACACCGGGATGCTTGCGCCGCGCCAGCATCAGGGTATCGACCAGGCGATCGCGCGCGATCGCCGGCCGCTTGATGCGGTCGAGTTCGGCATTGATGAAGCCGATGTCGAACGAAGCGTTGTGGATCACCAGCGGCGCATCGCCGATGAATTCCAGAAAATCGTCCACCACCTCATGAAACAGCGGTTTGTCGGCGAGGAACTCGGCGGACAGGCCGTGTACGTTGAAGGCTTCCAGCGGCATGTCGCGCTGCGGATTGATATGGCGGTGAAAGGTCTGGCCGGTCGGCATGCGGTTGAAGATCTCGACACAGCCGATCTCGACCAGCCGGTCGCCGCGCAGCGGGTCGAGGCCGGTGGTTTCGGTATCGAGAACGATTTCACGCATGGTTCTGGCCGGTTATCGAATCAGGGTCGCCGTCGCGGCATCCTAGCAGCCTGATCGAGAATTTCACGGATTCGCAGCCGCACCGGCTCCAGCCCGTGCGAGGTATCCACCACGAAATCGGCACGCTTGCGCTTTTCGGCGTCGGGCAGCTGCCGCGCCAGGATGGCGTCGAGCGCCTGCTCCGACATGGTGCCACGGGCGAGAATGCGGCGCCGCTGCTGTTCGGCGTCGGTGGTGACCACCACGACGGCGTCGACGCGCTTCTCGCCACCGGTCTCGAACAGCAGCGGCACATCGACCACCGCCACCGGCGCGCCGGCGCGCTCGGCGTCATCGAGAAACTTCTTGTGATAGGCGCCGAGCATGGGATGAACGATCTGCTCCAGGCGTTTCATTGCTGCCGGATCGTGCACCACCTGCGCCGACAGTTTGGCGCGATCGACCTTGCCGTCCACCGTGGTGCCGGGAAACGCCGCCTCGATGGCCGGGGCGGCTTCGCCTTCGTAGATCTGATGCACGGTGGCGTCGGCATCATAGACCGGCACGCCGGCCTCGGCGAACAGCTTCGCGGTGGTGGATTTGCCCATCCCGATGGAGCCGGTCAGTCCGAGTACAATCATCGCGTTGTCATCCGTCCAAATCCATTTGTACCGCTTCCACGAGCTCGGTCGCGTTCCCCGGACGCGATGCAATACGAAGTATTGCTTCGCAGATCCGGGGCCCGGTTGCTTACGAAAGAAACCGGGATCCCGGATCTGCGCAGCGGCATAGGTATGCCGCAGCGCGTCCGGGAAACGGCACTCATTGGACCGGCCGCTCAGATCGCAATCATCTCCTCACCGCGCAAGAACTTCAGCAGCGGCAGCAGCGGCAGGCCAAGGATGGTGAAGTGATCGCCTTCGATCAGTTCGAACAGGTGCACGCCGAGGCCTTCGAGCTGGTAGGCGCCGACGCTGGTCGTGACGGCATCGCCTGCCGCATCGAGATAGGCATCGATGGCGGCATCGTCCAGCTGACGCATGGTCATGTGCGCGACGGAGACGCTGCTGAACAGTGTCGCGCCGTCGCACGCCACGGCGATGGCCGAATGCAACTCGTGGGTCTTGC
>DATCUS010000122.1:0-1978 GCA_036561845.1 Tardiphaga sp.
CGATGTGCAGCGCTTCGTCATCGACGCCGCGCGGGACGCGATCGCGGCACCGTGCTGGTCGCTGCCGCCGCCCGGCCGCGACGTGGCCGGCATCGAAATCGATATCGAGGTCGGCTTCGGCGCCGTCGCCTCCGACGTGCCGGAGCCGCTGCGTCAGGCGATGCGCCTGCTGGTGGCGCACTGGTACGACAACCGCGGCGTGATGGCGATCGGCGGCAGCGTCATGCTGCTGCCGGCCGGGGTCGCCGCGCTGGTCGCGGCGCATCGGCTGGTGTCGCTATGATCGACGCGGGGCGGCTGAAGACGCGGCTGACGCTGCAGGCGCCGGTCGAGACGCCGGACGGCCAGGGCGGCGTGGTCCGCGACTACGTCACCCAGGGCGTGGTGTGGGTGGCGCTGCTGCCGTCGTCGGCGCGCCGCGAGGTCTCCGCCGATGCCGACGGCGCCAGTGTCGGCGTCCGCATCATCCTGCGCAGCGGCCTGGCGCTGACGCTGCAGCATCGCTTCGTCGATGGCCCGCGCATCTATCGCATCGTGTCGTTGCGCGAAGTCGATGACCGCCGCTTCGTCGATATCGAAGGGGAGTACCGGGTGGAATAGCGAAGTCCGTTTCCCGGACGCGGTGCGGCGCGCAGGCGATGCGTAGCGTCGCCGAAGTGCCGCTCCGCAGATCCGGGATCCCGCTTTCTTTCCGCACATCGGGACCCCGGATCTGCGGTGCACCGCCGTCGCGCAGCGATGGCGCTGCACCGCGTCCGGGGAACGAGACCGCGTAATGGAGATCCACATGCCCTCATCTCACGTCGCGTTGCGCGCCGCGATTCACGATTGGCTGCTCGCCGATGCCGGGGTCATCGCCGCGCTTGGCGGCGCGCATATTCACGATGCGCCGCCGCGCGATGCGGCGTTTCCCTATGTCACGCTGGGCGAGGCGCGCATCACCGACGCTTCGGTCGACGACGGCGCGACGCAGGAGCATCTGCTGACGCTGCATGCGTGGTCGCGGCAGGGCGGCCACAAGGAGGCGCATGTGATCGCCGGCGCGCTGCTGCAGGCGCTCGACGATGCGCCGCTTTCGCCGAGCGGCCATCGCCTGGTCAATCTGCGTTTCGCCGTGGCCGACATCCGCCGCGAGGCCGACGGCCGCACCTATCACGCCGTGGTGCGGTTTCGTGCCGTCACCGAACCCCACTGAGGAGAACGCCATGGGCGCGCAAAAGGGCAAGGACCTGCTGCTGAAGATCAATACGGGGGCGGGCTTCGTCACCGTCGCCGGGCTGCGCAGCCGGCGCATCGCCTTCAACGCCGAAATCGTCGACATTACGCACGCAGAATCCGTCGACCGCTGGCGCGAGCTGCTGGCCGGCGCCGGCGTGCGCCGCGCCGCGATTTCCGGCCGCGGCCTGTTCAAGGACTCCGCCTCGGACGCCATGGTGCGGCAGATGTTCTTCGATGGCGCGGTCAATCCGTGCCAGGTCATCGTGCCGGATTTCGGCACCATCGAGGGCCCGTTCCAGATCGCCAGTCTGGAATTTTCCGGTGAGCACAATGGCGAGGTCGCCTTCGACCTCGCACTGGAATCCGCGGGCGCGCTGAGCTTTGCGGCGCTGTGACTCTTACCCTCCCCTGGAGGGGGAGGGTCGCTCATTGCGACGCGTAGCGTCGTGATGAGCGGGGTGGGGTGTTTGCTCATCTCCCAACTCTGCCGCTGTCACCCCACCCCGATGACCATCGCGCTTCGCGCGCTGTCCATCGACCCTCCCCCTCAAAAGGGGAGGGTGAAGAAAGGGATACATCATGCCCAACATCCATCGCGGCGAGATTGCCGCGGAGATCGGCGGCCGCAGCCGCACGCTGGTGCTGACGCTGGGTGCGCTGGCGGAGCTCGAGGCGGCGTTCGGCGCCGACGACCTGGTGGCGCTGGCAGAACGCTTTGGCACCGGACGCCTGGCGGCGCGCGACCTCGTGCGCATCATCG
>DATCUS010000123.1:0-14922 GCA_036561845.1 Tardiphaga sp.
CGCGCAGTATCTGCTGGCCTGGCTGCTGCCGTCGTGGATCGTGTTCGAACTGGTGATGACCAAGCTGCCCCATTACGTGCTGCCGCTGTATCCGGCCATCGCCATCCTCGTCGTCGGCGCGCTGGAACGGCGCGTGCTGTCGCGGTCGTGGCTGCGACGCGGCGCGGCATGGTGGTTCGCGATTCCGGCGATCACCGCGGTGATCACGGTGATCGGCGCCATCATGGTGGTGCGGCACCCTGTATTCCTGGCTTGGCCGTTCGCGGGCGCAGCGCTGTGTTTCGGCCTGCTGGCATGGTGGATGTACGACGACAACCACGCCGAACGCTCGTTGCTCAACGCAGTGGTCTGCGCGCTGTTCATGAGCGCGGCATTCTACGGCATCGTGGTTCCGGCTCTGAAGCCGCTGTTTCCCAGCCAGGAAATCGCCCGTGCGCTGCGCAACGTGGTCTGCGTCGGGCCGCGAGCCGCTGCCGCCGGCTATCACGAGCCCAGCCTGGTGTTCATGACAGGTACGTCGACAGTCCTCACCGACGGCTCCGGAGCGGCGGACTTCCTCGGCCAGGGCAGCTGTCGTTTCGCGCTGGTGGAGGCGCGTTCGGAACGGGGCTTCGCGCAACGTGCCGAGGCGATCGGGCTGCGCTATAATGTGGCCACCCGGATCGAGGGCTACAACTTCTCGCAGGGCAGGGCGATCTCGATTGCCATCTTCCGGTCCGAAGGCACCGAATAGGATGTCGAGCGGCTCAGCCTCCGGGCCGGCGAACGGCTATTTCGCACGGTTATTCGCCTTCGTATCGCTGTCGCTCGCGCAACTGGTGCGGTCGCCATCGCATTCGCGGCGTGCCGAGGCCGGCCGCCGCTGGGCGCGACGCTCGCTGGCACTGACAGCCGTGGTCGCTGTAGCCGTTGTCGTGCTGATGGTCGCACTGGACGCCATCGAGATCGGGCTGATGCCACCGCGCGGCACCGCAAGCCTGTGGCCGGTCCGCATTCTGACCGACTTCGGCAAGTCGACCTATCTTCTGTGGACGATAGCGGCACTGCTTGTCGTGGTGGCGATGCTCTCGCCGCGGGTTCGCGGGCATGGGCGGGCGGTGCTGATCGCGTGCGAGACCCGTCTCGCATTCGTGTTTCTCGCGGTGCTGCTGCCGGTCCTGGCCGGCGAAGTTATCAAGGGGGTCGTCGGCCGCGGCCGGCCGTTCGTCGGCGGCGTCGCGAATCCCTTCAATTACTCGCTGTTTGCCTGGAGCGAGACCTATGCCAGCTTTCCGTCCGGCCATGCCGTGGCGAGTGCGGCGCTGGCATTTGCGGTATCGGCGGTGTGGCCGCGGGCGCGGCTGGTGATGATCATCTACGTCATTGCCATCTGCCTCAGCCGTCTCGTGCTGCTGGCGCACCATCCCAGCGATGTGGTCGCGGGCGCTCTGGTCGGGGTGGTCGGTGCCATGTTCGTGCGCTACTGGTTCGCCGCCCGCCATCTGGCCTTCACAATCCGCCCCGACGGCACCATCGATCCGCTCGCCGGCCCCTCGCTGTCGCACCTCAAAAGGGTTGCCCGCGGAGCATTCGCCCCATAGAAGCGGGCTCTGCGGGCCAGGTCCGCAGGCCGGGTTCCCGTGGGAACCACCTCCAACCTCGAGCCTTGCTTTGTCGTTTCCCGAGACTTCCACCGTTGACGTTTCGATCGTTGTGCCGGTGCGCAACGAGGCGGACAATGTCGCGCCCGTCATCGCCGAGATCGCGGCGGCGCTCGACGGTCGCTGGCCCTACGAGATCATCTACGTCAATGACGGTTCCACCGATGCGACCCCGCAGCGCCTCGCTGACCTGATGAAGCAGCGTTCCAACCTTCGTCGCCTCGATCATGCCAAGTCCTCCGGCCAGTCGGCGGCAGTACGGAGCGGTGTGCGTGCCGCGCGCGGCGCCATCGTGGCGACCCTGGACGGCGACGGCCAGAACAATCCGGCGTTCCTGCCCGACCTGATCGCCGCCGTGATGAACGGCAACGGCCGCGTCGGCCTCGCGGCCGGACAGCGCGTCGGCCGCAAGGATACCGGCTTCAAGAAGATGCAGTCGCGTATCGCCAATGCCGTGCGCAATGCGATCCTGAAGGATGGCACGCGCGACACCGGCTGCGGCCTGAAGTGCTTTCGCCGCGACGTGTTCCTGTCGATGCCATATTTCGACGGCCTGCACCGCTTCCTGCCGGCGCTGGTGCGCCGCGAGGGTTTTGACATCGCCTATGTCGACGTGATCGACCGGCCGCGCCATTCCGGCGTATCCAACTACGGCTTCTTCGACCGGCTGTGGATCGGCATCATGGATCTCGCCGGCGTCTGGTGGCTGATCCGCCGCAAACGTGCGACGCCGGTCGCAACCGAGTTCAAATAATGCTGATTCATTATGGCCAGACGCTGGGCGACTATCTCTACGACGTCTTCGTCGCCAAGTTTGATTTCTGGCTCGCCTTCGGCCTGGTGGCGCAGCTGCTGTTCACCGCGCGCTTCCTGGTGCAGTGGATTTCCAGCGAGCGCGCCGGACAAAGCGTCGTGCCGATGGCGTTCTGGTTCTTCTCGATGGCCGGCGGACTGATGACCCTGGTCTACGGCATCGCCAAGCGCGAGCCGGTGATCATTCTCGGCCAGGCCTTCGCCACGGTGATCTACGTTCGCAACATCATGCTGATCATCAAGAACCACGCCAGCGGATCGAAGACGCTCGACAGCTGAATCATCTCGGCGACGGATGCGCGGTCGGATTCGACAGCGCCAGCGGCTCGCCCGCCAGCACCTTCGCCGGCAGTTCGCCAGCCGCGTCGAGCACCGGATAGGCCACCGAACAGATGTGCGAATGAATGCGCCTGAGGTCGCGCAGCACGTCGAGATGCAGCGATGTGGTCTCGATGCTCTCCGGTCGTCCCTCGCGCAACCGGTCGAGATGACGCTCGGTGGCGGCGAGTTCGGCATTGCGCAGAGAGGCTTTTTCCGCGAGCAGTTTCCGCGCTTCGCGGACATCGCCCGACATGAAGACCCCGAACGCGATGCGCAGCGAATCCATCGTGCGCTTGTGAAACGCCGAAAGTTCCTCCGCCCCTTCCGGTGAAAACTGGAACCGGCGCTTGATCTTCTTGGTGGCGAGTTCGCTTAGGTTCTTGTCGATGATATCGCCGATGTGCTCGAGATTGATCGCAAAGGAGATGATCTCCATGGCACGGTGACCTTCGCGCTCGTCGAGGCTCCCCCGTGTCAGCTTGGTCACATAAAGCTTGATCGCCTCGTCGAGACTGTCGACGGTGTTGTCCATACGCGAGACCTGGTCCACCAGCGTCCGGTCGTTGGTCATCAGTGCCGCCATCACCTTGCGCAGCATCACTTCCACCAGATCGCCCATGTGCAGGGTCTCGCGCGCGGCGTCGGCCAACGCCAACGACGGCGTCTCCAGGGCGCTCTCGTCAAGATAACGTGGCCGCAACGGATCGGCATCGGCAACGCGGTCGGGCAGCAGCTTTTTCAGAAGTCGCGCAAGGTTGTCGAGAAGGCCGATGAACAGGATAGCGGTACCGGCATTGAAGGCGATATGGAACGCCGCCGTCATCTTGGCGAGATCCGGCTGCCACGCCACCATGGCTTCGGAGATCGGCCGCAGCAAAGGCATCACGATAAGAAGGCCGATAGCACGGTTGAGCAGGTTGCCGAGCGGCAGCCGGTAACTGGCAGGATTGTCGCGCCGCGCGCCTTCCAGCAGCGGATTGATCGCGCTGCCAAGATTGGCGCCAAGCACCAGCGCCAGCGCGGCGTAGGGCGTGATGAACTGCGCGTAGGCCAGCGACATGATCAGCAACACGGTGGCGACGCTGGAATGCACCAGCCAGGTCACCAGCGCACCGAGCAGGACACACAGTACGGGATCGCCGGTGATGGCGTTCATGAACACGCGCATGCCCGGCGCGTTTTCTGCCGGCGCCAGCGTGTCGAGCAGGATGTGCAGCGCCAGCAGCATCAGGCCGAGCCCGATCGAGACGCGGCCGAGATCCTTGATGCGCGAACGCGCGCCAGTGCGGAACGCCAGCAGGCCGATGATGAACAGGACCGGGGCAGCTGCTGCGATGTTGTATGACAACACCTGTACGATCAGCGTGGTGCCGAGGTTGGCGCCCAGCATGATCGCCAGTGCCGGCACCAGGCTGACCAGGCCCTCGGCGGCGAACGAACTGGTGATCAGCGCCGTCGCGGTGCTGCTCTGCAGGAGCGCGGTCAGCCCAAGGCCGGCAGCAAAGGCGGCGAAGCGGTTTTTCAGGGCGCGCGCCAGCAGCAGTCGCAGGTCGGAACCGAAGGCGCGCAGGATGCCGCTGTGGACCATGTGCAGGCCCCACAGCAACAAGGCGATGCCGCCCATCAGGTCGAGGAGAACCACGCTTCCCATGATCGCTCGCCATGTCATTGACTCGAACGGACAAAACTATGCCCAATCGAACAGGGATCAATGATTTTATTGCGCTGCGGGCGTGGAACAGGCCTGCACGCGCGGGGCGACCGCTACGCCGCATTGAAGGCGGTGCCCGGTCCAATGCAGGCATTCCGCTCCCGGCCGCCGTCACCGGTGTTGGTTTTGATGCTTGAGGCGTTCCTGTACCGGCCACGAAGCCTCGCGCAGGAGCCTTTTTTGTTGCGCAACATTGCCATCCAGTTGGCTGCCAAGGTTCGCAATGTTTGAACATTCTTTCGCCTCGGGCTCCAAGCTAGTAGGGCCGAACGAAGTGCCGCCATCGTGGCAGGGGAGAGATGACGTGTCTGTATGGATTGCACTCAAGAAGCGGCACTTGGGACTGGCCGTAGCAGGCTGTCTGGTCCTTGCCTCATCAAATGCAGGGGCGACGTTTGACGGGCTGGCCGGGGCATGGGTTGGGACAGGCTGGATGAAGCCTTCCGATGGCCCCAGGGAACGCATTCGCTGCAAGGCAAGCTATGTCATCAAGAAGCCGGAGAAATCCCTGGATTTCGAACTCAAATGCGCGAGCGAGGCTTACAAGATGCGCTTCTCTGCGGAGATCGAGCAGGATGGCACGGTAATTTCAGGCAACTGGTTCGAAAGTGAGTACCGTCAAGCCGGCAAGATTTACGGCACGAGTTCGAAAGGGCTCATTGAAGCAAGACTGGAAGGTAATACAGTTGCAGCGTTCGTGACGATTCAAACCAAAGTCGACCACCAATCGTTTGCGTTGGAAGCCCCCGGAGCCTGGGCCTCGGAGGTTGCCGTGGAGTTGGACCGCGAAGGACGTAAAGCCTCAAGATAGAGCAGCACGCGTGGGCCGGATGAATGCAGCGACATCCGGGTCCTGCTGTTACGACCACTCCCGCATGTCGCGGCCGCTCATGCGGCTATAGACTGCTAGCGCGCCGCGTTGAAGGCGTCGAAGCCGCGCGCCAGATCGGCCTTCAAATCGTCGACGTTTTCCAGGCCGATATGCAGCCGCAGGGTGGGGCCGCCCGGCGCCCATCTGGTGGCGGTGCGATAGGTGGCGCAATCGAACGGAATCACGAGGCTTTCGAAACCGCCCCAGGAATAGCCCATGCCGAACAGCTGGACGGTGTCGAGCAGGGCATCGACCGCCTTCTGCGGGGCATCGCGCAGCACGATGCTGAACAGACCGGACGCGCCGGTGAAGTCGCGCTTCCAGATCGCATGGCCGGGATGGCTTTCCAGTCCGGGGTGCAGAACCTGGGTCACTTCCGGCCGCGCCGCCAGCCAGTGCGCCATCTCCAGTCCCGACTTGTGGTGGTGCGCGAGTCGTACCGACAGGGTGCGCAGGCCGCGCAGGGCCAGGAACACGTCGTCCGGCCCGGCGCAGACGCCAAGCAGCTTGATGCCGTCGCTGATCAGTGGCCACGTGTCGGCGTTCGCCGAGATGGTGCCGAACATGATGTCGGAATGGCCGCCGATATACTTTGTCGCGGCCTGGATGCTGATGTCGACGCCCTGGTCGAGCGAGCGGTGATAAAGCGGCGTCGCCCAGGTGTTGTCGTCAATCACCAGCGCGCGGTGCGCGTGAGCGACGGCGGCGATAGCGGGCACGTCAGGCATTTCGAACGACTGCGAGCCAGGCGCCTCGACCAAGACGGCGCGGGTGTTGGGCTTGATCAGAGCTTCGATGCCGCCGCCGATCAGCGGATCGAAATAGGTGGTCTCGACGCCGTAGCGCGCCAGCATGCCGTTGCAGAAGTTGCGCGTAGGTCGATAGGCGTTGTCGCACACCAGCAGATGATCGCCGGCTTTCAGGACGGCGAGCAGGGCCGTCGAGATCGCCGCCAGGCCGGAGGGCGCGAGGCCAACGCCGGCGCAGGCCGGTCCCTCCAGCGCCATCAGCGCTTCCTGCAGCGCCTTGGTGGTGGGCGTGCCGTGGCGGCCGTACTGGTACTCGCCGCGATGGGCGTGCAGGTCTTCTGCGGTCGGGTAGAGCACGGTCGAGCCGCGCACCACCGGCGGATTGACGAAACCCTTCTGGGCTTCGGTATCGCGGCCGGCGGTGACCAGCAGGGTCTCTGCGCCGAGGACGGTCGAGTTTCGCCTGTCGTCTGAAGAAGTCATGCGTTCGCCACGGATCCAGAGTCATTTTGCCGCAGCCGGTGCGCGCTGGGGAAGGCCCGCCGGATGGCGGGGAGGCTGGGTTTCCTAATAACAGGACCGGGAAGATCGTCGTCAACCCCTTGACCGTACTTGCCCGCCGTTCTGTGATAGAAATCAACGGCCTCGTCACCACATGCTGAACGGCGTGCCGCGCATTTCGATCCATTGCCTGTTCATAAGGCCGCCATTGCCCGTTTCGATATCGGGCAGGGGCTTTGCGAAACCGGGGCGGATAGCTAGGTTGGCCGACGGAGCGATGAGACAGGCGCCCCGCAAGTTCTTGAAAGGCTTTGCCATGAAACGCGTATCCCTCGTCTTCGCGCTCGCGATTGCCGCCGGTCTTTCAGGGCAGGCAGACGCGCAAACCCTCAAGACCGTCAAGGATCGCGGTGTGCTGTCGTGCGGGGTGAGTTCCGGGCTGCCGGGCTTCTCCGCGCCGGACGACAAGGGCAACTGGGCTGGGCTGGATGTCGACGTGTGCCGCGCGATTGCCGCTGCGGTGTTCAACGATCCGACCAAGGTCAAGTTCGTGCCGCTGTCCGCCAAGGATCGCTTCACCGCATTGCAGTCCGGCGAAATCGACGTGCTGTCGCGCAATACGACCTGGACCGTCTCGCGCGACACCTCGCTGGGCGTGAACTTCACCGGCGTCACCTATTATGATGGCCAGGGGTTCCTTGTGCGCAAGTCGCTGAAGGTAAATTCCGCGCTCGAACTGAACAGCGCGTCGGTCTGCGTGCAGACCGGCACCACCACCGAGCAGAACCTTGCCGACTACTTCAAGGGCAACAACATGAAGTACGAGGTGATCGCATTCGGCACCGCCGACGAAACCGTGAAAGCCTATGAAGCCGGCCGTTGCGATGTGTTCACCTCGGACGTCTCCGGACTCTATGCCGAACGCCTCAAGCTCGCCGTACCCGCCGATCACGGCGTGCTGCCCGAGGTGATCTCCAAGGAGCCGCTTGGCCCGCTGGTGCGCCATGGCGACGACCAGTGGTTCGACATCGTCAAGTGGACGCTGTTCGCGATGATCAACGCCGAGGAACTCGGGATTACCCAGAAGAACGTCGATGAGATGGCCAAATCCGACAAGCCGGAGCTGAAGCGGGTGTTCGGCACCGACGGCAATCTCGGCGAACAGCTCGGCCTCACCAAGGATTGGGTCTACCGGATCGTCAAGGCGACCGGCAATTACGGCGAATCCTTCGATCGCAACGTCGGCGCCGGCTCCAAGCTGGGCATCGCCCGCGGCCTGAACGCGCTCTGGAACAAGGGCGGCATCCAGTACGCCCCGCCGATCCGCTGACCTGATCACGCAACCGATCGCGCCGATGGCGATCGAACCCCGGGAACCGCCATCGCAATTGCTCGCCAGGCTGCGGCGGGCCCTCGGTGGTCAGGCGGGGTGGAGCGGGTTCGCCCTTCAGATCGTGTTCGTCGCCATGCTGGCCTGGATCGGCTACGAGATTGTCGACAACGCACGCAGCAATCTGCAGACCCAGCGCATCGCCTCGGGCTTCGGCTTCCTGGTCAACACGGCGGGCTTCGGTGTCAGCCAGGCGCTGATCCCCTACACTGAAGCGGACACCTACACCCGGGTGTTTTTCGTCGGCCTGGCCAATACTTTGCTGGTGTCGATCATCGGCATCTTCTTTGCCACCATCATCGGCTTTGTCGTCGGCCTCGGCCGGCTGTCGCCGAACTGGCTGCTGTCGCGCATTGCCGGCGGCTATGTCGAACTCGTGCGCAACCTGCCGCTGCTGTTCCAGATCCTGTTCTGGTATCTCGCGGTGCTGGGGACGCTGCCCAATCCGCGCCAAAGCATCTCGCTGTTCGGCAGTTTCTTCCTCAGCAACCGCGGCTTCGTGATTTCGAAGCCGGTCGGCGCCGCCGGCTTCGACGCCTTTGCCATTGCGATCGTTGTGGCGATCACCGGCGCGCTGCTGCTGCGCCATGTTGCGCGCAGGCTGCTGTTCGAGACCGGCCGGCTGATCCGGATTTGGCCCTACGTTATCGGCCTGCTGATCGGACTGCCTGTCATCGCGGTGCTCATTTTCGGCAAGCCCGTCATCTTTGAAATTCCCGAACTCAAGGGTTTCAATTTCTCCGGCGGTTCCCGCGTGATTCCGGAATTCGTCGCGCTCGTTCTGGCGCTGTCGACCTATACCGCGGCGTTCATCGCCGAAATCGTCCGTGCCGGCGTGCAGTCGGTGCACAAGGGACAGATGGAGGCGGGGGCGTCGCTGGGGCTGAGCCGTGGCAATACCTTGCGGCTGATCGTGGTGCCACAGGCCTTGCGCGTCATCCTGCCGCCGCTGACCAACCAGTATCTAAATCTGACGAAAAACTCGTCGCTGGCCGTGGCGATCGGCTATCCCGACCTGTTCTCGGTGTTCGCCGGCACGACGCTGAGCCAGACCGGACAGGCGATCGAGGTCATCGCCATCACCATGGGCGTCTATCTGCTGATCTCGCTCATCACATCGGCGATCATGAGCCTCTACGGCTGGCGCATCGGGCGGAGCATGGGCGCATGAGCGAGCCCCGCCAACCGGCCTTTGTGTCACGGCAACTCATTCCGGAGCGCGCCGCACCGATCAGGACGACAGGCTTCGTCGGTTTCGTCCGGACGCGGCTGATGAATTCACCGACCAACATCCTGCTGACCGCAGCCAGCCTGCTGTTGCTGTGGTTCACGGTCATTCCGGCCGTCAAATTCCTGATCGTCGACGCGGTGTGGCAGGGGACAGACCGCAACGCCTGCCTGGCCGAAAACGCCGGTCATCCGGTCGGTGCTTGCTGGCCGTTCGTGCAGGCCAAATTCACGCAGTTCATCTACGGCTTCTATCCGCAGGCCGAACGCTGGCGGGCCAACCTGACTTTCGCGCTGGCGACGCTGTTGCTGCTGCCGCTGCTGATTCCACGCCTGCCGGCCAAAGGCCTCAACTCGGTCCTGTTCTTCGTTGCGTTTCCCGTGGTCGCATTCTTTCTGCTGCACGGCGGCGGGCTGCGCGGCTTCGGCGTCAACTGGACCGAGGACGCGCTGGCCAGCCTCGCCAACGGCCTGGTCGACGGCGGACGCAGGCTGGCGGACGCAACGTCGGTTCCGCTGCTGGCGCCGGTCCTCCGGGGCCTGGGCGCGCTGATCGGCCTGCTCGGCTACGCTCTGGCCATCGTGCTGTGGCCGCTGACCTTCCTCAGGAATCAGATGCAGGCGTCCGGCCAGCCGGTGTGGACGGATCTTGCCGCCACGGCGCTGATCGTATCCGCCATTTCGTTTCAGGTCGGCGGCGGTCTGCGCACCGGCTGGCGCGCGCTGATCGTCAGCCTGGCCAGTTTCGCCGGGATCGGCCTCGTCATCGCGGCGATGCGACTGGATCGCGGCGGGCTGCCGGTCGTCGACACGCGGCTGTGGGGCGGACTTCTGATCACCCTGGTGGTGTCGGTCACCGGTATCGTCGCCTCGATGCCGGTCGGCATCGCGCTGGCGCTGGGACGGCGCTCGACGATCCCGCTGATCCGGATTTTCTGCATCGCCTTCATCGAATTCTGGCGCGGCGTGCCGCTGATCACCGTGCTGTTCTTCGCCACCTATATGCTGCCGCTGTTCCTGCCCGGCAATTTCACCGTGGACGGGTTGGTGCGGGTGCTGATCGGCGTCGCTTTGTTCGCCGGCGCCTATAATGCCGAAGTCATTCGTGGCGGCCTGCAGGCGGTTCCGCGCGGGCAGGTCGAGGCTGCCGGCGCGCTCGGCCTGTCCTGGGGGAAGACGACGGCGCTGGTGGTGATGCCGCAGGCGCTGCGTCACGTCATTCCCGGGTTGGTCAACAGCTTCATCGCCATGTTCAAGGACACCTCGCTGGTCTCCATCGTGGCACTGTTCGACCTGCTCGGCTCGCTGCGTGCGTCGTTCGCCGATCCGGTCTGGTCGACGCCTTCGACACTGTTCACCGGCTTCGCCTTTGCCGGCATCCTGTACTTCGTGTTCTGCTTTGCAATGTCGCGCTATTCCCTGTTCGTCGAGCATCGCCTCAATGCTCACCGGCGCAGCTGAGATCAACGACCATGACAACGCAACCGATCGTCACCATCGCGGGCCTCAACAAGTGGTACGGGGATTTTCATGTGCTGCGCGACATCTCGACGGATGTCGGGCGCGGCGAGCGCATTGTGATCTGCGGCCCGTCGGGCTCCGGCAAGTCCACGCTGATCCGCTGCATCAATGCGCTTGAGGAGTTCCAGGAAGGCCGCATCAACGTCGACGGCATCGAACTGGGGCCGAACCTGCGCCGGGTCGACGACGTCCGCCGCGAGGTCGGCATGGTGTTCCAGAGTTTCAACCTGTTCCCGCACCTGACCGTGCTTGAGAACTGCACGCTGGCGCCGATCTGGGTGCGCAACATGCCGAGGAAGGACGCCGAGGCGGCGGCGATGAAATACCTGGAACGTGTCCGGATTCCCGACAAGGCCGACAAGTATCCCGGACAGATTTCCGGAGGCCAGCAGCAGCGCGTGGCGATCGCGCGCGCGCTGACCATGAATCCGAAGGTGATGCTGTTCGACGAGCCGACCTCGGCGCTCGACCCGGAGATGGTCAAGGAGGTGCTCGATACCATGGTCGACCTCGCCAACGAGGGCATGACCATGCTGGTGGTCACCCACGAGATGGGCTTCGCCAGGGAAGTCGCCAACCGCATCATCTTCATGGATGCCGGCCAGATCATCGAGGCCAATACGCCGGCGGAGTTCTTCGCCCATCCGCAGCACGCGAGGACCAAGCTGTTTCTCGGGCAAATCTTGCGGTGACGTCCCTCATGGTGAGGAGCGCGCTCTTGCGCGCGTCTCGAACCATGAGGAGTGGGGTGCCCATCCTTCGAGACGCGGTCGAAGACGACCGCTCCTCAGGATGAGGACTGTGTTGGTCAGAAGGAGCGCGTTTACACCGTCTCGAACGGCACGCTGATGCTGCTCTTCTGCTCCAGCCATTCCGGCACCGGCAGGTTCTTCGAACGCATGAAGGCCGGATTGAACAGCTTCGACTGATAGCGGCTGCCATTGTCGCACAGGATGGTCACGATGGTGTGGCCGGGGCCCATGTCCCTGGCGAGCCGGATCGCGCCGGCGATGTTGATGCCGCTGGAGCCGCCGAGACAGATGCCCTCGTGCTCGAGCAGGTCGAATACGATCTGCACCGCTTCGTCGTCATGGATCTGGTAGGCGTCGTCGACCACCGCGCCTTCGAGGTTGGCGGTGACGCGACCCTGGCCGATGCCTTCGGTGATCGAGGAGCCCTCGGATTTCAGCACGCCGTGCTTGTAGTATTCGTAAAGGGCCGACCCCATGGGGTCGGCCAGCACGATCCGGATCTTGTCATTGAGCTTCTTGAGGCCGAGCGAGACGCCGGCCAGCGTACCGCCGGAGCCGACCGAACACACAAAACCGTCGACCTTGCCGTCGGTCTGTTGCCAGATTTCCGGCGCCGTTGTCTCGATGTGGGCCTGCCGGTTGGCGACGTTGTCGAACTGGTTCGCCCAGATCGCGCCATTCGGGTCGCTCTTGGCGAGTTGCGCGGCAAGGCGGCCCGACAGCTTCACGTAGTTGTTCGGATTGGAATAGGGCACCGCCGGCACTTCGATCAGTTCGGCGCCGCACAGCCGCAGCATGTCCTTCTTTTCCTGGCTCTGCGTGTCCGGGATCACGATCACCGTGCGGAAGCCGAGGGCATTGGCGACCAGCGCCAGGCCGATACCGGTATTGCCCGCGGTGCCTTCAACCACAGCGCCGCCCGGCCGCAGCGCGCCGCGCGCGATGGCATCGCGGATGATGCCCAAGGCTGCGCGATCCTTGACCGACTGGCCGGGATTCATGAATTCGGCCTTGCCGAGAATGGTGCAACCGGTCAGTTCGGAGGCACGTTTCAGCTTGATCAGCGGCGTGTTGCCGATCGCTTCGACGACGTCGTTGTCAATGTTCATGATGCGAAATTCTGCCAGCGGGGATGCCAATGTGGCGACGACCCTAGTGGACGGCCGACGGCTGCACAAGGGAAGGCGGCGCAGCGCATTGCTGCCGGCCGGTTACTTCGTCTTGGCAAACACCACCTGCCGGACGTCGATATTTCCCGACAGGAATCCGGCCTCGCAATAGGCCAAATAATATTCCCAAAGCCGGCGGAAGCGATCGTCAAAGCCGAGCGGCGTTAGGCTCGGCCATGCGGCGCGGAAATTGTCTCTCCAGGTGGCCAGCGTCTTGGCATAATCTTGCCCGAAAATGCGCTCGCGGATGACAGGCACACCGAACCGCGCCCCCAGTGTCTTCAGGATCTCGGGCGACGGCAGCATGCCGCCGGGGAACACATAGCGCTGGATGAAGTCGACCTCGCGCCGGTAGGTCTGGAAAAATCTGTCCTGGATGGTGATGGCCTGGATTCCGACCAGCCCGCCGGGCAGCAGGCGGTCGCGCAGTTGTGCGAAATACTGCGGCCAGAACTGTTCGCCCACCGCCTCGATCATTTCGATGGAGGCGATGCGGTCGTACTGGCCGCGTTCGTCGCGATAATCCTGGAACCGGATCTCGACACGGTCGCCGAGACCGGCTGCTTGGATGCGCTGCTGCGCGAAGTCGCGCTGCTCCCTGCTGATGGTCAGCCCGACCACATGCGCACTATAGTTCTTGGCAGCGTATTCCGCGAAGCCGCCCCAGCCGCAGCCGATTTCCAGCACCCGGTGGCCAGGCTGCAGGTCGATGGCTTCCGCGAGGCGGCGATATTTGTTGTTCTGGGCGGCGGTCAGATCATGGGTGTGATCTTCATAGATCGCGGACGAATAGGTCATGCTCGGATCGAGCCAGGCCGAGTAGAATGCGTTGCCGATATCATAATGCGCGTAGATGTTCCTGCGCGCCTGACGCCGGGTGTTGCGGTTGAACCAGTGCCGCACGATCTGCACGAAACGCATCAGCGGATTGTCGCCGAGCATGGCCTGGATCAGGTCGTGATTGACGCAGAACAGATACAGGAACTGGGTCAGGTCCGGCGTATCCCACTCGCCATGCAGATAGGCCTCGGCGATGCCGATATCGCCACCGTTGAGCAGCCGGGTCGCAAAGCCGTAGCCGTAGATCGTCATGGCAGCCGTTGGCCCCGGCTCCATGCCGCCGAGCCGCACGCGGCGGCCATCGGGCAGGGTGACGTCCAGCGTCCCGCGTCGCAGTCGCGACCCGAAGCCAAAGGCCAGCCGCACAATGCGCGGCAGATCGGCGAGTTGGGTCTCCACATTCTCGGGTGTTAGGGCAATCAGTTCAGACATGTCAGATCCATCGATAGCGTGGCTCTGTTCCCGAGTGCGCGACGACTGTGCGTGGCCGCAGCCGCTTGATTAAACAAGAGCCCCCTTGTGCGCCGCGGAATTCGCACTCCGCGACGACATTTGCTCCTGACTATAATCACTGCGCGGTGCTGCAGCCAAGGTCGTCTTTGGAGGCGCCGGTCGAGGTACCAGCCGGGCGCCCTTGATCCACAGCCGCAGCGCCTGCCAATGAATGGCCGCCATGATCTTCAGGGTCACGAACGGCAGTGAGACGGAAGACCGGAGCAGCGCCGCCGTCGTTAGTGGGCGCCGTTTCCCGGTGAAAGTGGCGGCGAGAATCGGGCCCTCCGCGTCGGTTTCCAGGATGCGCAGCTTCACGCTCGGTCCGGGCGGCGACACACGAAAATGATAGCGCATGGCCATATCGAGGAACGGCGAGACGTAGAACAGCTTGTCCTGCTGCTGCCGAATGCCGGCCGCGCTGCGCTCGCCCGGTTGCACCGGCAATGCGTAGGCGTGGATGTCGCCGAAGGTGTTGCGCACCTCATAGATGATCAGCGCCAGGGTCCCGTCGGACTGGTAGCAGAAATACGTCGACAGCGGATTGAAGGTGTAGCCGAGCAGGCGCGGGTAGCACAGCAGCGTGACCCGGCCTCCGGTCAGATCGATGCCGTGCCCTGCTGCGCAGCGCTCCGCATAGGCACGCAGCGATGAGCCGTCGCGATCGCCGTGATCGGCCTCATGGAAGCTGTAGAGCGCAGCGCGGTTGACGCCGAACAGGCGCGATGCACGGTTGGCCGCCTCGAGCTGGTCGAGATCGATCAAGAGGCTCATGACGCGATAGCTGAAGCGATGGCCCATCGGTTTCAGGCGTGCATGCATGACCTCGCCGAAGTAAAGCGCGGCCGCGACATTTGCCGCGTCCGGTTGTGTTGTCGCCTGGATCATGTCCGCCGGCATCATTACTCCGCGGCTTCTGCCATTT
>DATCUS010000124.1:0-2260 GCA_036561845.1 Tardiphaga sp.
GCCGCCGAGCATTGCGGTTGCGCCGCCGGCTCCGGCGCCCCCGGGTCAGCGTCAGCCGCCGAAGGTGGCGCCGCCGACGCCGGCCACCCTGCAACCCGGCGACGAGGTGGTCGCGGAGCCGCCGGCGCAGAAGATCGTCAACAAGAAGGCGAGCTTCTCCGGCCTCGACAAGATCACCGGCCGCATCATCAATTTCGACGCCGATATCGGCGAGACCGTGCAGTTCGGCGCGCTGCGGGTGAAGACCGACGCCTGCTACACCCGGCCGGCCACCGAGGCCGCCAACACCGACGCCTTCGTCGAGGTCGACGAGATCACTTTGCAGGGCGAGGTGAAGCGGATCTTCTCCGGCTGGATGTTTGCCGCCAGCCCCGGCCTGCACGGCGTCGAGCATCCGATCTACGACATCTGGCTGACCGACTGCAAAGGCCCGGAAGCCACCGTCGCCACGGTGCAACCGGACGCGCCGAAGTCGCCTGCGCCGCAGAAGCGCGCAGCGCCAAAGCAGCAACCGCGTGCCCCTTCGGCCGCGCAGCAGGTGCAGCCGATCCAGCCCAACCCGTTCCCGGGTTTCCGGCAATAGGCTGTCTCAGGCTGGCGTCTTTCCGGTCTCGCGCGCGGCGATGATCTCCAGCGCCTTGGCGCCGCTGACCGGATGATCCATCGGCAGCACGGCGAAGTCGGCGCCGGCGACCAGCGCGGCGTCGAGCAAGGCGCGGTAGCGCCGCCGCGACACCTCGACGGCGCCGAAGCTGCGCAGGTGCTCGGTGACATATTGCGTGTCGAGCAGCGCGAAATTGCCGGCGATCAGCCGCGCCACCAGATGCACCAGCCCGACCTTCGACGCGTCGCGCGCGCGGTGGAACATGCTCTCGCCGAAGAAGGCGCGGCCGAGACTGACGCCGTACAGGCCGCCGGCGAGATCGCCGTCCTGCCAGACCTCGACGCTGTGGGCGTGGCCCATCGCGTGCAGCCCTGTGTACAGTTCGCGGATCCGCTTGTTGATCCAGGTGTCGTCGCGGCCCGGCGAGGGCGCGGCGCAGCCGTCGATGACCCGGGCGAAGGCGGTATTGACGGTGACCGTGAAGGCGTCGGAGCGCACGGTGCGGGCGAGCCGCGAACTGATGCGAAATCCGTCGAGCGGGATCAGGCCGCGCTGCTCCGGCTCGACCCAGAACAGCGTGGGGTCGTCGACGCTTTCGGCCATCGGGAAGATGCCGCAGGCGTAGGCGCGCAGCAGCACTTCGGGGGTGATCTCGGACGATGCGGAATCGCGGGACGTCATGGATCAAGGATAACAGGGCCGGCGGCCGCATGACAGACAATCGCACCCGTCAGCCGTCGCCGTGGCGCACGACGGGGCATGGTAATATCTGCCGGCAGGCAGCCCGCTTGCGGCGGGAAGGAGACCGGCATGACAAATGTGCAGTCAACCGAGGGGCAGGAACTCCATCGCGTGGTGGTGGTCGGCGCCGGCTTTGGCGGGCTTGAGGCCGTTTACCGTCTGGCCGGCGCGCGGGTCAGCATCACGCTGGTCGATCGCCGCAATCACCATCTGTTTCAGCCGCTGCTCTACCAGGTCGCCACCGCTTCATTGGCCACCTCGGAGATCGCCTGGCCGATCCGCTACCTGCTGCGCGGCCGCCGCGACGTCACCACCCTGCTGGCGACAGTGACCGGCGTTGATCCAGACGGCCGCCGCGTGCTGCTCGAGGACGGCCAGACGCTGCCCTACGACACGCTGATCCTGGCCACCGGCGCACGCCACGCCTATTTCGGTCACGACGAATGGGAGCAATTCGCGCCGGGCCTGAAGACGCTGGAAGACGCCACCACCATCCGCCGCCATATCCTGATGGCTTTCGAGCGCGCCGAGCGCGAGACCGACCCGCAGCGCCGCGCGGCGCGACTGACCTTCGTGGTGATCGGTGCCGGACCCACCGGCGTCGAGCTCGCCGGCACTATCGCCGAACTGGCGCGGGTGACGCTGCCGCCGGACTTTCGCAACATCGACACGCGGCAGGCGCGCGTGGTGCTGGTCGAGGCCGGCCCGCGGGTGCTGGCAGGCTTTGCCGAAGACCTCTCGGCCTATGCACAGCGCTCGCTGGAGAAGCTCGGCGTCGAGGTCGAACTGGGCCAGCCGGTGTCGGAATGCACGTCGGAGGGGGTGGTGTTCGGCGGCAAGCGGCTGGCGGCCAAGACCCTGATCTGGGCCGCTGGCGTGCGCGCCTCGCCGGCCGCGGAGTGGCTGGGCGTGGCC
>DATCUS010000125.1:0-1965 GCA_036561845.1 Tardiphaga sp.
GGGGCGTCGGCGGGGGATTCCGACGTGGGCTCCGGCTGGGGGTCGACCGGGGTTTCAGCCGGGGCTTCCGCGGTGTCGGCTCCGGCACCGGCGGTCATGCTGGTCACCTCGGTGGCGGCGAGGTCGATGGTCGGCGGCGCCCGCCTGGGTCTGCCAAGATCGGGCCGGCCCAGATCCGGCGGTCCACTGTCTTCGCGCCTGTCATCGACCATGGCCGGGGTTCCTTCTCACGGGCGTCAAACCTAGCAGATTCGCCGCCTCTCTTAGCGCGATAACGGGGCCAAGGCACGGTCGAGCGCAGCAAAAAGGCCGGCCTCGTCGGGCCGCTCCGCCACCAGCACGCGGGTGGCGCCGGCGTCGCGCACGATCGACGCCACCTGGTCGGACAGGCAGCATTGCGGAATCGCCAGCGCGGAAATCTCGACCCCGGCGGCGCGCGCGGCATCGACGAAAGCGCGGGCGCTGCGCCGGGAATAATGCAGCACCGCCTCGATGCCGCCGGCCGCGAAGGCGTCGCCGACGGCGGCGGGAAAGCTCGTCACCGGCACCATGCGGTAGGTGGTCTGCACCGTCACGTTGAAGCCGCGGGCGCCGAGTTCCCCGGCCAGATCGCGCGCCAGATCGGCGCCGGCGAGATACAGCAGCGTCTGGGCCTTGTTCAGCCGCTTGGTCCGCACGCTGTCCGCCACCAGATCGCGCAGCGCATTGGCGTCGCCGTTGGCGGACATGACGTTTTCGAAGCCGACGTCGCGCGCCGCTTCCGCGGTGCGTTCGCCCACCGCAAACAGCGGCAGCTTGCGGAGCGTTGCCATCACCGGCTGATCGGCGATGGCGCGCAGCGCATTGGCCGAGGTGACGATGACGGCGCCGTAGCTGCCGTCGGCATCGCCCGCGAAGGCGACCGGCTCAAAGCGCAGCATCGGCGCCGGCAGCACGTCGAGGCCGCGCGCGCGCAGGGCTGCGGCGGTCGAGTCGTTGTCCGGCTGCGGGCGGGTGACGAGAATGGTCATGTCGACAGGGCGCCTGTTGTTTCGGGACCGCAGGGACCGGCTGGCGATTGCATGGCGCGACCCCGGAATGCTACGCCGGGGAAGCAAAAGCCCGGCTGGGCCGCAAACGCAAGGACCGAGATTGACAACCGACCGACCGATGCTGGTGCTGGGGATCGAGACGACCTGCGACGAGACCGCCGCCGCCGTCATCGAACGGCACAGCGACGGCAGCGGCACGATCCTGTCCAACATCGTGCATTCGCAGATCGCCGACCACGCGCCGTATGGCGGCGTGGTGCCGGAGATCGCCGCCCGCGCCCATGTCGACCTGCTCGACGGCATCATCGGCCGCGCCATGTCCGAGGCCGGCATCGGCTTTGCCCAGCTCGACGCCGTCGCGGCTGCCGCCGGTCCCGGCCTGATCGGCGGCGTCATCGTCGGCCTGACCACCGCCAAGGCCATCGCCATGGTGCACGACACGCCGCTGATCGCGGTCAATCATCTCGAGGCCCACGCGCTGACGCCGCGGCTGACCGACAACCTGCCATTCCCCTACTGCCTGTTCCTGGCCTCCGGCGGCCATACCCAGATCGTCGCCGTGCTCGGCGTCGGCGACTATGTGCGGCTCGGCACCACCGTCGACGACGCCATGGGCGAAGCCTTCGACAAGGTGGCAAAAATGCTCGGCCTGCCCTATCCCGGCGGGCCGCAGGTCGAACGCGCCGCCGCGTCCGGCGATCCCGCGCGCTTCGCCTTTCCGCGGCCGATGCTGGGCCGGCCCGACGCCAATTTCTCGCTGTCGGGCCTGAAGACCGCGGTGCGCAACGAGGCCAGCCGGCTCGACCGGATCGAACCGCAGGACATCGCCGACCTCTGCGCCGGCTTCCAGGCCGCGGTGATGGACGCCACCGCCGACCGGCTGCGCGTCGGGCTGCGGCTGTTTCACGAGCGCTTCGGCGCGCCCACCGCGCTG
>DATCUS010000126.1:0-64227 GCA_036561845.1 Tardiphaga sp.
TGGCGCGCGCGACGCCGCCGGCCATCCCCGACGGCCCGGCCGTCGATCGCACCCTGCTGGCAGAGATCGGCGAGGAGATCGGCGAGCACGGCCTGATGGAGACGCTGGCGATCTTCTTCCGCGATGCCGAGCGTCGGATCGCGCTGTTCCGCTGCCTGATCGATGACCCCGATCCCGAACTGCTGGAGATGGAGGCCCATTCGCTGAAGGGCGCCGCCTCGACCTTCGGCCTGACGGAAATTGCCCAGATCGCACGCGCGATCGAGCAACAGGCGCCCGGCATCGCGCCCGACGCCCTCCGGCCGCTGCTCGAGCGGCTCGAACAGGCGCTGCGCAGGGCCAGCGAGGCGCTCGACGAGGCGCCCTGAAAGCTGCGCGCGCGAGCTTGCAGGCGGGCTTTGCCGCGGTGCCCGAAACGGGCTTTTCCCGCCTTGAAAAACCGCCGAAAATGCCCATTTAATCAACAGCTTGTATGGGGCGACTTTGCGCTAGGCGCATGGCTGCTTTCATGGCACAAATAACCTATTCAGCAGCCGGTTTTCCGCGCTGATTCGACACATCCTCGAAGGCCTCTCATGACTGAACCTGCCCGGCTCCCGGCCGACAATCCCGAGATCGTCGCCCCGATCGAATATGGCGCGGAATCGATCCGGGTGCTGAAGGGCCTGGATGCCGTGCGAAAACGGCCGGGCATGTATATCGGCGATACCGACGACGGCTCCGGCCTGCACCACATGGTCTACGAGGTGGTCGACAACGCCATCGACGAGGCGCTGGCGGGTCACGCCACCGCCGTGGAAGTCGTGCTCAACGCCGACGGCTCGGTGACGGTGCGCGACGACGGCCGCGGCATTCCCGTCGACATCCACAAGGGCGAAGGCATCTCCGCGGCCGAAGTCATCATGACCCAGCTGCACGCCGGCGGGAAATTCGACCAGAATTCCTACAAGGTGTCCGGCGGACTGCACGGCGTCGGCGTCTCCGTGGTCAACGCGCTGTCCAGCAAGCTGATCCTGCGCGTCTGGCGCAACGGCAAGGAACACTTCATCGAGTTCGCCCATGGCGACGCGGTGGCGCCGCTGATCGAGGTCGGTGACGCCAACGGCAAGCGCGGCACCGAGGTGACGTTCTATGCCTCCTCAGAGACTTTCACGACCCTGGAGTACGATTTCGCCACGCTGGAGCACCGGCTGCGCGAACTCGCCTTCCTGAATTCCGGTGTCAACATCGTGCTGTCCGACATGCGCCATCCCGTCGAGAAGCGGGAAGCGATGATGTACGAGGGCGGCGTCGTCGAGTTCGTCAAGTATCTCGACCGCAACAAGAAGCCCGTGGTGCCGGCGCCGATCTTCGTTTCCGCGGATCTCAACGGCATCAATGTCGAGGCTGCTTTGTGGTGGAACGACAGCTACCATGAGAATGTGCTGTGCTTCACCAACAACATCCCGCAGCGCGACGGCGGTACGCATCTGGCGGGTTTTCGCGGCGCGCTGACCCGGCAGGTCAACGGTTATGCCGAAGTGGTGGCGAAGAAGGAAAAGATCGCGCTGACCGGCGACGATTGCCGCGAAGGCCTCACCGCCGTCCTGTCGGTGAAAGTGCCGGATCCGAAATTCTCGTCGCAGACCAAGGACAAGCTGGTGTCCTCGGAGGTGCGCCCGGTCGTTGAGAACGTGCTCAACGAGGCGCTGGCCGCCTGGTTCGAGGAACATCCCGCGGAAGCCAAGATCATCGTCAGCAAGGTGATCGAGGCGGGCGCCGCGCGCGAAGCTGCCCGCAAGGCGCGCGAACTGACCCGGCGCAAGGGCGCGCTGGATATCGCCTCGCTGCCCGGCAAACTGGCCGACTGCCAGGAACGCGATCCCGCCAAGTCCGAACTGTTCATCGTCGAGGGCGACTCCGCGGGCGGCTCCGCCAAACAGGGCCGCAACCGCGAATTCCAGGCCGTTCTGCCGTTGCGCGGCAAGATCCTCAATGTCGAGCGCGCGCGTTTCGACAAGATGCTGGGCTCCGAGCAGATCGGCACGCTGATCACGGCGCTCGGCACCGGCATCGGCCGCGACGACTTCGACCTGTCGAAGCTGCGCTATCACAAGATCATCGTGATGACCGACGCCGACGTCGACGGCGCGCATATCCGCACGCTGCTGCTGACCTTCTTCTTCCGACAGATGCCGACGCTGATCGAGGGCGGTTTCCTCTATATCGCGCAGCCGCCGCTCTACAAGGTGACGCGCGGCAAGTCCGAGCAGTACCTGAAAGACGAGCGCGCGCTGGAAGACTACCTGATCGCCACCGGACTCGACGACTGCGTGTTCAAGCTGGCCTCCGGCGAGGACCGCGGCGGCCGCGATTTGCTGGCACTGGTGGAAGACGCTCGCATCATCCGCGGCACGCTGCACAACCTGCACACCCGTTATAACCGCAAGGTGGTGGAGCAGGCGGCGATTGCCGGCGTGCTCAACCCGCAGGTGACCTCCGACCTCGCCACCGCCAACGAGGCCGCCGCTTATATCGCGCGGCGCCTCGACGCGCTGGCCGACGAGGTCGAGCGCGGCTGGGTCGGCAAATTCACCGAGGGCGCAGGCTTCACGTTTGAGCGGACGATTCGCGGCGTCAAGGAAGTCGCCATCATCGACGACGCGTTGCTCGGCTCCGTCGATGCACGAAAACTCGACGAATACGCGGCCAGCCTGCAGGAGGCCTATCCGAAGCCGGGCGTGCTGCGCCGCAAGGACGTCGAAAGCCCGATCCACGGTCCGGTGACGCTGTTCGAGGCGGTGACCGATGCCGGCCGCAAGGGCGTCGCCCTGCAGCGCTACAAAGGCCTCGGCGAGATGAACCCCGGCCAGTTGTGGGAGACCACGCTCGACACCAACGAGCGTTCGCTGCTGCAGGTGAAGATCAAGGAAGTCGACGAGGCCGACGACATCTTCACCAAGCTGATGGGCGACGTGGTCGAACCGCGCCGCGACTTCATCCAGGAAAACTCGCTCAGCGCCAACGTCGACGTCTGACGGCCCGGCTATTTCCTGCCGCATCGGGATAAAGCGCGCCGCCCAAGGCGAGCGACCGCCACAGCGATTCGCGCGACCGTAGAGGCCGCGCGGCTTCGCGGCACAGATTGCGCTCACGTGCTGTGGACGAGGATCTCGGAAGTCGACGAGGTCGAATCCATTCGGGACTGATGGCCGGCGGCGTCAAGCCGCGCGCGACTGCATCGGGATTGCCCCGTCAGTGCGCGTCTGCTCCGGTGCCATGAAGCCGCGTCTCCGACACGACGATCTGGAAGCGCTTTAACACGGAAGACAACAGCCGGCCTAACCCAGCACCTTGCGGAGCAAGTCGGCGACGTTGCGTGCGCCCAGCTTGCGCATGATCTGGGCGCGATGCGCCTCGAAGGTCCGCGGACTGATCTTGAGCAGCAACGCACCTTCCTTGTTGGTGACGCCTCCGCTCACCAGATTCAGCACCTCTTGCTCGCGCTGCGTCAGCCCGTGATGGCCGGCCGGAGCGGCGTCGGCTACAGGCTCTGCCGAACCGGCAGCGGCCCCAGGGCGCGACCACCAGGTGATGGCGTCATTTCCGCCGCCGATCGCAAATTCGGAACTGCCACTGCTGTCGCTCCTGTTGCCGATCCGCTCCATGATGGCGCAAACACGCTCGGTCTCGCGCATGGCACCGTCGACCAGTTCCTGCATCGGATTTGGCGCGGCACCATGCCGCCCGGCGTTCGAGCTCTTGATCTCCTGCATGTAGACCATCAGCGCGGTCAGCGGTTCAACGAGCTGCTGCGCGATCGCTGCACCGACCTCGTTGACCGCCCAGCGCCGGGCGCTCGACAGGGCAACAGCATCAATCATGGCATGCGCCTGCCTGTCGCCGGCCTGAGCGAGTCGTGCCGCCTCGATTTTCGAACTTATCAGCGACATTCAGGCAGCCCGATCATGAAGGTAACTAAGACCAACTAGCGTGAGCACCGAATGGTTCCAGCGGGACATTGCAGGCTGGGGCGTCGAATCGCACCCGGTTTCCGTGCACCGACGATCAACAACGTCATCGCATCCAGCGCGCTCACTGCGCGATATACGTAGTCTGGAGAATGCATCCTAGTCCGGTGTTAAATTGTGGCCGAGCAGAAATACTCGAGTACAAATACGTTGGTATAAATACGTACTCTCGATTGATTCGACCGCACCATCGTCGACACGGCGGGCAGCACGGGCGTTTAATCGCCGCAACGTTACTCAGGCACCACCTGGCTCGCGCCGACCATCAACGCACAGCACACCGTGAAGTGTGCCGTGACTGTCACGATGGAACACAGTTTGACGCGCGGGGATCGTACAGATTGCCTGCTGCGGCGACGCAACTTCAACAGGCGGCGGATATCTCGAGCCCCGCGCGCGACCGCAAAGCCGCATCCCGGCGGCGATCCGCTTCACCGGGGTCATCGTGTTGGCATGGGGATCGAATGGCGCGCGCGCGACCCGCTCTCGCGACTGCACTGCAATGCGCCGCCGTTGCCTGCAGGATTCTTCAACGGGAAATGTGCATGCGGAGCATTGCGGCGCCTGCGCATTGGGCCGGCACCGGACGACGCATCTGCGTCAGTCAATCGTGCGATCGCATCAGAGTTCGATCACGGCCTTCGGCACGGAATGCCGAACGCGACTGCTGGCCTGCCGAACCCCTGCGTCGAAACGCAGCGATCAGTGCCAGCAGAGTAATTTCAGCGACGCGGCTTCAGGTCCGCTCTTCGTGAACGCCCAGATAGGCGGCTGGCGTCGGGCTGCTGCCGACGACGAGCTGCTGCCATTCGCTGCGGCCGTTCTTCAGGAAGTACTCAAGGATAGCGATCCTGAGATTCGACGACAGATTCGGCGTCTTGCGATGCAGGTTTATCTGCTCGATATACTTCTCGATGGTCATGTTTTCCATGCGGGCAATCGCCTTGAGCCCGGACCAGAAACTATCTTCCAGACTGACGCTGGTCCGTTTTCCGGAAACGACAATCGACCGCTTGCGATTCACATTCTCGCGCATTGTCTCACCCCTTGTTATGGCCTGCCTGATGACGGTTTCGCTCCGATGGCGAGGACTGATTCGCTCCACCCGAGTTGGACGTTCGAATCGATCATCGCCGGATGGTCGCTAACCGCGCATTACGCCGACGCACCGTATTAGTACGTGGTATTTGGCTGCGCGCGCTACACATCTCTGGTGTACACCGTAGTCTTACGGGACTCCGGATTGCACAGCGTCGTTTAACGCGACATTCAACAGTCAGCTGGTATGTCGACCTGCCTGCACTCACGTGAATGGCGGCTGAACCGGAGTGTTGTGATGCTGGGAGACCACCTGCGCGAACCGGAGCGGAGATTGGTGGCTTTCAGGCAGCAGCCCGAGGGCTGCGCCGCCCCTACATGATGGACACCATGCACACTCAACTCGTGCCTGCCAGCAACCGGCCATTCCGGACCCTGATTCTGGCGACCGCCGTGCTGGTCATTGCCCTGGCGGCGATGAGCCTGATCATCGCCGGCAATCTGCGCGAGGACACGCTGCGCAATGCCGAAATCAATCTCAGCCGCCACAGCCTGACGCTGGCGGGCCAGGCCGACCGTTCGTTCCAGTCGGTCGACCTCATCCTGTCAAGCATCACCGACCACCTGACGAACCAGGGCGTGTTCGACAGCGCCAGCTACGAAGCCGCCATGAGCGGAGCGGATGCGCACAAGTTACTCAAGGAAAAGCTCGCCGGACTGCCGCAGATCGAAGCCATCACCATGATCAATGCCGATGGCAAGCTGCTCAATTTCTCGCGCTACTGGCCGATCCCCGCCGTCAACGTGTCCGACCGCGACTACTACAGCGCGCTACGCGACTCGAAAACGAACGAGCTCACATTCATCGGACAGCCGGTGCAGAACCGCGGTACCGGCACCTGGAACATCTACATCGCCCGCCGGGTCAACGGGCTCAGGGGAGAGTTCGCCGGCCTCGTTCTGGCAGCGATGTCTCTGCAGTATTTCGAAGACTTCTACCAATCCGTCTCGCTCGGCGAGGGCAGCGCCGAAGCTCTGTTGCGCGAGGACGGCACGCTGCTGGCGCGCTATCCACGCACCAAAGAAATTGGCCAGGTATTCAACTCCGGCAACCGTCTGGTGTTGAAGGATGGCGGTCGCGCCCTCCGCGAAGTGAGCCCCGTCGATCACATCAGGCGGATCAAGGCCGCGCATCGCCTCTCGAGCCTGCCGCTGCTGGTGCTGACCACCCAGGCGGAGAGCAGCATCCTGGCGCCGTGGCGCAAGACGGTTCAGCTGCTCGCCGGCTTTACCGGCGGCATGATCCTGACGCTGCTGCTGGCTGCGACGGTGATCGCGCGCAAATGGAAGCAGCACGAGTTACTGGCACGGCTCCAGGCGGAAAAGGCCTATGCGGAAAAGGCGCAGGCGCTCGCCGAAACCGAATTGCTGCGCCAGCAGGAGCGCACTGCCGAAGCCGCCAATCGAGCCAAGTCGGGGTTTCTCGCGGTGATGAGCCATGAGATCCGTACGCCGATGAACGCCGTGCTCGGCCTGACCAGCACCTTGCTGGAGACCAGGCTCGATGACGAGCAGCGCGACGCGATCCGGACCATCCACAGCGCCGGCGACAACCTGCTCGAGATACTCAACGACATTCTCGACTTCTCGAAGCTGGAGGCCGGCAACCTGTCGCTGGAGCAGGTCGCATTCGCGCCCGAGACCGTTGTCGAAGGCACGCTGGCCATCGTCGAGCCGACCGCCGCAGCCAAGGGATTGACCATCAGGGTGGATACGGCAAGCAACCTCCCGCGGATCATCCTCGGAGACCCCGGCCGCGTCAGGCAAATCCTTCTCAACCTCGTGTCGAACGCGGTCAAGTTCACGCGCAGCGGCGAGATCCGCGTGCGCGTTGACTGCACCACGGTCAGCTCGCAAGCCGTCCAGATGCGATGGGCGGTCACCGATACCGGGATCGGCATTCCCGCCGACCGCATCGACGCGCTGTTCAACGATTTCGTCCAGGTCGACAGCTCGGTCAATCGCCAGTTCGGCGGCTCAGGACTGGGGCTGGCGATCTGCAGGCGGATCGTCGAACAGATGGGCGGCGAGATCCGCGTCACCTCCGAGCTGGGCAAGGGGTCGACCTTCGAGTGCGAACTTCCCTTCACCATCGCCGACGCTTCGGCACTCGATCAGCAGGACAAGGAGGCTTCGACGGCCCTGCTCAAGGAACGCATTCGGCTGATGGGGTCACCGCTGCGCATCCTGATCGTCGATGACAACCCGACCAACCGGCTGGTCGCGGTCCGTATGTTCCGCGAGTTCGACTCCGTGATCACCGAGGCGGCCGACGGCTTCGAAGCGATCGCCGCAGTGCACGACCGCGAGTTCGACGTGGTGTTCATGGATATGCAAATGCCGGAAATGGACGGCTTGACCGCCACGGCGGCAATCCGCGCTTCCGGCGGCCGGTTCGAGTCGCTGCCGATCGTGGCGTTCACCGCCAACGCCTTCGCCGACGATCGTCATGCCTGCGCACGCGCCGGCATGACCGAGTTCGTCGCCAAGCCGGTGCGCAAGAACCTGTTGATCCAGGCGACGCTCAATGCGCTGAACCAGGCCCGCGGCGCAGGCTCCGCGATCCGGGATGAGACGAGCAAGGCGGAGGCGCAGGCCCCGGACATCGCAGCCCCGCCCGGCACGGCGCTTTCCGAGACGCTTGACCGCGCCGCCTTCGAACGCCTCGCCGAGGAAATCGACGTCGAAGGCGCGATGCAGACCTTCGCGGTGTTCCAGACGGACACGCAGAGGCGCCTCCTCACGCTTGCAACCATCGAACTGGCGGCCAATCGCAAGCTGGTACAGATCGAAGCGCACTCGCTGAAATCGACTGCCGCCCTGTTCGGCTTCACCCAGCTGGCGGCGCTCGCGGCCCGGCTGGAGAACGCCGCACTGACCATCGAGGACCCAAGCTTCCAGGCGATCGTGCCGGATCTGGAGTCGGCATTCGCCAGCGGCGTCGTGCAATTCGACGAAGCGTTTCGCCAGGCAGCCTGAGGGCGGCAATGCCATGTCCGTAACGCTTCAAGCTACCCGCCAGACGCAATCTCCGACGGATATTCCTCCGAATGCACTCCAGCGTTCAGGTTTATGCGCCAATGTTTACGAGTTGGCTGCTTCTGACGGCTACCATTGCCGCCGACCATCCATCTGGGAAGCACGAAATCGGGTGCCGCATGTCGACTCATTCTGAGCAACCGGGGGCGTCAACGCTCCTCATCGTCGATGACGACGCCACCCAGCGCAGCGTCATCAGCAGGATCGCGCAGCGGCTCGGTTACGAAACAACGATGGCGGTATCATTTGACGAAGCGGCGGGACTGATCGCCGATCGGTCGTTCGATTGCATCACCGTCGATCTTTCACTTGGCGAACGCGACGGCATCGAGTTGCTGCGCCTGATCGGCGAGCTGCGCCCGACCCCGCATGTGGTGGTCATCAGCGGCTGCGATGCCCGCATCCTCAATGCGACGGTGCGCATGGCGCATGCGGCGGGCATTATCGATGTGCGATCGGTGCCCAAGCCGGTCGATTTCGGGCTGCTGCGCACCACGCTCGCTGTTGTCCAGTCCCGACGGCCTGCGCCTGTCCCCGACCACGGACCGGTGATAGCCATCGACGAGCGACATATCGCACGCGGGTTGGCCAACCACGAGTTCTTCCCGGTATTCCAGCCGAAGATCGATCTCGCCACCGGCAAGGTGGTGGGCTGCGAAGCCCTCGCGCGCTGGCGCAGTCCCGAATTCGGTACGATCTCGCCCGAACTGTTCATCCCTCTGGCCGAACGCTCCGGCCACATCCAGCCGCTGACGCAACTCGTGCTGGCCCGTTCAATCGCCGCGGCCTGCACCTTTACAGGGCTGATCCCGGATTTCGTTGTCGCGGTCAACCTTTCGGCAACCTTGTTGACCGATTTGTCGATCCCCAAATATGTCAGAGGCCTTCTCGCCGACATGGGCCTGCCGCCGAGTTCGCTGATGCTCGAGGTCACCGAGAGCACGGCGATGTCCGACGTCTCGCGCGCCATCGACATCATCCTTCGGCTGCGGCTGAAGGGGATCGGCGTCTCGATCGACGATTTCGGCACCGGCTATTCGTCACTGTCCGCGCTGGCGCGGATGCCGTTCAGCGAGCTGAAGATCGACAGGTCCTTCGTCCGGCATTGCCAGACCGACCCCGACCTTTGGAAGATCGTGCGCGGCTGCGTCGCCATCGGTCACGAATTCAATATGAAGGTTGTCGCCGAGGGCATCGAGGACGAGGACACCTGGCGCGCGCTCGCCGCCGTCGGGTGTGATCTCGGCCAGGGCTTCGCCATCAGCGCCGGATTGACCGAACAGGACTTTTTCGACTGGGCGGCGCGCTGGCAGGGCCATCCGCCGCAATCGCACAGCCGCGACGCGCGCAACCGGCGAAGCGGGGCCTAGTTGCGGTGATCGTCGGCCAGATTGCTGACCGCCACGCCGCCCCACATGTGGATCATCGGCAGCCCGAGCGACTGATAGCGCAGATTGGCCAACAGAACGCGAAGCGCGGCAAGATCCACCGGCTTCGGCAGGCTCTTCATCTCGATACCCAGCGCGCGTGCCATGAATCGGGATTCCTCGCGCCGGACCCGGTCCATTCCGCTGATCACGATGACCGGAACGGTTTGGCCCGTCGCATTCATGGCCTTCAGCACCTCGAGGCCATCGCCGTCGCCGAGCGCGAGATCGAGCGTGACGCAGTCGAATTGCCGCTCGCGGAGCTTTGCAATGGCGTCGGCGCAGGATATCGCGAAGGTCACGGCGTGTCCGGCCTTGGCCGCGGCAAGGCTCACGAGCTTGCGCTGGGTAGCGTCATCGTCGATGACCAGCAGGTGCAACGCCTGCTTCGCCGCAGCGCCGCCGACGGCAGCCGCCGCCATCTTCTGTTTGTCCTGCATGTGAAAGGCCCTGCTCCGTTTCGAACCGCTCAGCCGAGATGCGCGCATCCGCACCGCCAGGCTCGCGGTTCCCGGTAGCCTGGCGCGGTAAATGTCCTCGCCGGTCAAGACACCTGTCAGATCTCCCTTCGTCGCCCCCGGCCGACGATGGATTGCAGGACGCGGAGGCACCCTTCAAGATAGGCGTGCGAATCGGCGTTCGGATCTCGTGTACCTGAGTACCTTTGAGGGGTGTCGTCGAGGATTACGACGTTACCTTCTGCGCTGGCGGCGACGGTCTGCGGACAGTGTTCGCCCCGCATCGTCGCGCTATGATCGTGACCTTCGGCAAGATCGAAATTGATCACATCTTGATGTCCGTCAATTCGAGCTGCCGCGCCCCTGCTATGGTCAACCATTGCCTGCTGCATCGTCGTTCTCCTCGCATTGAAGATATAGTGAGCTCGATGCTACTTGAGCGTTAACCTGTTTCCCCGTACGACTACGGGAAGGCCGATTGCAGTGCTTGCATTGTCGGCCCGATGACGGAGCCCGGATATTTTGGATAGTTCCATTGGTGAAATCTATGTGGTCGACGACGATCCGGCCGTACGAGAAACACTATCGATCGTACTGTCGGCGGCCGGCTACAAGGTGATCTGCTTTGCCGATGGCGCCGCGTTGCTGGCGACCGCGCGAAGTCGGAGTCCGTTGTGCATGCTGCTCGACGTTCACATCCCCGGCAAATCCGGACTTGATATCCTGAAAGAGTTGCGTGCCCAGGACTATCCGGCGCCGATCTTCATCATTTCCGGGTCGGGCGACATTGCCATGGCGGTGGATGCGATCAAGTCCGGCGCGCTCGATTTCATCGAGAAGCCGTTCCGCGGCAACGAGATCGTGCAGCGCATCGAGGACGCCATCGGCGCGTTCACGCGACGCCGGATGCAGCCCAGCACATCGAAGGTGCTGTCGCTCAATTTCCCCGGACGCGAGCCGCTGACGCGGCGCGAACGCGAGGTGCTCGAACTGTTTTCATCCGGTCTTTCCAACAAGGACGCCGGCCGACAGCTCGGCATCAGCCCGCGGACCATCGAGGATCACCGCGCCAACATCATGAAAAAACTCGGCGCCAAGAATTCGACGGATCTCATCCGCATCGTGCTCGAAGCCAGCCACGACGCCTGACGTTTCCACGCGGCCGAGGCCTCCCTGCCAGTGACGCCGCCTGCATGTTTGATGCACGTCAAATCATTGCGTCCAAGGTAAGGCGATAGTGGCAACCATCGGGAGGTTGCCATGGCTGTAGGAACAATGCTCATCATCGCATCCGTCGTTTCGGTTCTCGCGGTATTTGCCGCGGTGCTGATCTGGGGGGATTTTCAGACCCGTCCGGCCGAAAGCCGCGGCGATTGGCATCGCCAGGCCTGACCGCGCAGAGTCGCGACGCATCGTAGCAGCGGCGGCCTCAGCGCTCGTTCAGAACAGTCTGGCAATGCCGTGCGATCATCATTTCCTCGCTGGTGGGGACGATCAGCACCATCACCTTGCTGTCCTCCGCACTGATGCACGGCATCGCCTGCGCGTTCGCCGCGGCGTCGATCGCAACGCCGAGCCAGCGCAGCCGGTCGCAGACCTGCTGGCGGATCTCCGCGGAGTGCTCGCCGATGCCGCCGGTAAACACCAGGCATTCGAGGCCAGCCAGGCTGCTGGCCATCATCGCCACTTCCCGCGCCACCCGGAAGGTGAAGAGATCGACGGCCTCGGCGGCGTGCGGATCCGTACTGGCGAGCAGCGCCCGCATGTCGGCGGAAATGCCGGAGACGCCGAGCAGGCCGGATTCCTCGTACAGCATGCGCTCGATCGCACCGACCGACATACCGCGCACCCGCTGCAGATAGAGCACCACGCCGGGATCGAGCGCTCCGCAGCGCGTGCCCATCATCAGGCCGTCGAGCGGCGTCAGCCCCATGGTGGTGTCGATGCTGATACCGTCGCGCAGCGCGCACAGGCTGGCGCCGCTGCCGAGATGCGCCACCACCGTGCGCTTGCCGGGCAGCGCCGGTGATATGGCGCCGAGCCGCTGTGCGACATATTCGAACGACAGGCCGTGGAACCCGTAACGATGAATGCCGCTTTCATCCAGACTGCGCGGGATGGCGAGGCGGCGTGCCGCCGGCAGCAGGCTGTGATGAAAGGCGGTATCGAAACAGGCGATCTGCGGCATTTCCGGTCGCAGGTTCATGATGGCACGGACCGGCACCAGGCTGCGCGGCTGGTGCAGCGGCGCAAGCGGCGTCAGATCGTTCAGCGCATCGAGAATCCGCTCGTCGATCTGCACCGGGGCCGAATACTCCTGGCCGCCGTGGACAACGCGATGCCCGACCGCAAGCAGGTCGTCGGCAGCAAGATAGGTGTCCACCCAGCTCAGCGTATCCAGCAGCAGCGCCTCGCTGTCGCTGTCGGCGGCATGGCGATGCTTCTCGTAGAGCACCTCGCCGGTATTGTCCTCGATGACCAGTCGCGGCTCGGCGTCGTGTTCGTCGAGCATGCCCTTGCAGAGCAGTTGCGGTTCGCGATCGCGCGCGACTTCAAACAGCGCGAACTTGATGCTCGACGAGCCGGCGTTGAGGACCAGGATGGCGTCGGACATCAGCGAACACTCGATTGCAGCGGAACGGACAAACAGGTCTTGGGCGAATCAGGCCCGCGATTCAATCACCCGCACGGGCCGCCGTGCCATAGGACCATCCCCAGCTCCGGATCTCCGGCATGTCCTCGCCGTGTTCGCGGATATAGCGGCTGTGCTCGATCAGCCGGTCGCGGAAGCCCTGCTTGATCGCGGCGGCGGAGATCGCCAGCCCGGGAACGCGCTCGATCACCTCGATGGCGAGATGGAAGCGGTCGAGCCGGTTCAGCACCACCATGTCGAACGGCGTGGTGGTGGTGCCCTCCTCCTCGAAGCCGCGCACATGCATGCCGTCATGGTTGGTGCGACTGTAGGTCAAGCGATGGATCAGATGGGGATAGCCGTGATAGGCGAAGATCACCGGCCGGTCGCAGGTGAACATGCTGTCGAAATCGCGATCGCTGAATCCGTGCGGATGCTGCTCCTTCGGCTGCAGCGTCATCAGATCGACGACATTGACGACGCGGATCTTCAACTCCGGCAGCGCCTGCCGCAGCAGGTCGACGGCGGCCAGCGTCTCCAGCGTCGGCACGTCGCCGCAGCAGGCCATCACCACGTCCGGCTCGGTGCCTTCGACCTCGGTGCCGGCCCATGACCAGATGCCGGCGCCGGCGTCGCAATGGGTGATCGCCTGCGCCATGGTCAGCCACTGCGGCGCCGGCTGCTTGCCGGCGACGATGACGTTGATGCGGTCATAGGTGCGCAGGCAGTGGTCGGTGATCCACAGCAGGGTGTTGGCATCCGGCGGAAAATAGACGCGGACCACGTCGGCCTTCTTGTTGACCACAAGATCGACGAAGCCGGGATCCTGATGGCTGAAGCCGTTGTGATCCTGGCGCCAGACGTGCGAGGTGAGCAGATAGTTCAGCGAGGCGACCGGCCGCCGCCACGGCAGCTCGCGCGACACCTTCAGCCATTTGGCATGCTGGTTGAACATCGAATCGACGACGTGGATGAACGCCTCGTAACAGGAGAACAGGCCGTGGCGGCCGGTGAGCAGATAGCCTTCCAGCCAGCCCTGACAGAGATGCTCGCTGAGCACCTCCATGACCCGGCCGTCCTGGGCCAGATGGACATCATAGGGCTCGATGCCCTCCATCCAGACCCGCTCGGTGACGTCGAACACCGCATCAAGGCGGTTCGAGGCGGTCTCGTCCGGCCCCATGATGCGGAAGTTGCGCGCCTCGGCGTTGAGCGTCACCACGTCCTTGAGAAATTGCCCCATCACGCGGGTCGCCTCGGCCTCGACGCCGCCCGGATGCGGAACATCGACGGCGTGGTCGTGAAAGTCCGGCAGCTTGAGCTCGCGCTTCAGCAGACCGCCGTTGGCGTGCGGATTGGCGCCCATGCGGCGTGGGCCGTCCGGCGCCAGCGCCTGCAATTCGGGCATCAGCCTGCCGCTTTTGTCGAACAGCGTCTCCGGCTGGTAGCTGCGCATCCACTGCTCGAGCAATTGCAGATGCTGCGGGTTGTCACGCGGATCGGCGATCGGCACCTGATGCGCGCGCCAGAAGCCCTCCACCCTCTTGCCGTCGACTTCCTTCGGCCCGGTCCAGCCCTTCGGGCTGCGCAGCACGATCATCGGCCATTTCGGCCGCTCGACGGCGGTGCGGCCGTCGCGCGCATCAGCCTGGATCGCGCGAATACGGTCCAACGCGGTGTCCAGCGCGTCGGCCATCTGCGGATGCATCAAGGCGGGATCGCTGCCCTCGACAAACAGCGGCTCGTGGCCAAAGCCGAGAAACAGGTGGCGGATCTCGTCGTCGCTCATGCGGCCGAGCACGGTGGGGTTGGCGATCTTGTAGCCGTTGAGATGCAGGATCGGCAGCACCGCGCCGTCGTGCTTCGGGCTGAGGAACTTGTTGGAGTGCCACGACGCCGCCAGCGGTCCCGTCTCGGCCTCGCCGTCGCCGACCACACAGGCCACAATCAGGTCGGGATTGTCGAACGCCGCGCCATAGGCATGCACCAGTGCATAACCGAGCTCGCCGCCTTCGTGGATCGAACCCGGGGTTTCCGGCGCGGCATGGCTCGGGATGCCGCCGGGAAAGGAAAACTGCCGAAACAGCTTTTGCACGCCGCCGGCGTCGCGGCCGATATCCGGATAGATCTCGCTGTAGCTGCCTTCGAGATAAGTATTCGCCACCATGCCGGGGCCGCCGTGACCGGGACCGCAGATGTAGATGACGTCGAGATCGCGGGCGCGGATCGCGCGGTTGAGGTGGGCATAGATGAAATTCAGTCCGGGGGTGGTTCCCCAGTGGCCGAGCAGGCGCGGCTTGACATGCTCGCGCCGCAACGGCTCGCGCAGCAGCGCATTATCGAGCAGATAGATCTGCCCCACCGACAGATAGTTCGCCGCGCGCCAGTAACGGTCGATCAGGTCCAGTTCGCCGGGGCTCAGCGACGATTCGGGGGCGCGTGAGACATCTTGCATCGGAGAACCTTTCGTCGCGGTGGACAGCGGAGACTAAACGTCGCGGGCCTGCAATGGTGGCATTGCACGTGCAATAAAATTGCATGGCGGCGACGGTCCCTCGGGACCGTCGCCGCCATTGCAATTTATAGGCCGCGGATTACGACCGCCGCATGTCAAGCGTGCCCGGCATCGCCGGAGCGCCGCAAGCGCCGACTATTGGCCGGCAGAGGCGGCGGCGCGCAGGATGCCGATCTTGAAGTGCTTCTTGGCATAGGCCACGATTTCGCGGTCGCTGGGATGATCGGCAGGTTCAACGCCGACAATCTTTGCGCCGATCTTCGGCATGTGCTCGCGCAGAAAGCTGGCCAATTCGGTCTTGGCCTGCGCCGGACCGATGATCAGGATCTCGCCGGCATCGGCCACCGCTTCCGCGACGGCCTTCATCATGTCCTTGTCTTCATGGACATGACCGCTGCCGATCGTACTGGCCTTGTGGTGAATGTGCCGGGTCTCAAGGTGGGGATGCAGATCGATCTGATCGGCGCCGGACAGTCCAACGTGAAACACCTTGGCTTCGCGATGGTCGATCCAGATGATGGCGTGATAGTGCGGCTGCATGATTTGCTCCTCAATGTCGTTATTCGCAGCCGGCCTAGCCGGCTTTTGCGATCGCTTCGTCTTCCGCGGAATTCAGATACATGCCCGACATCGGCTCGATCCAGCACAGATGATCATGCACTTCCTTGACTCCCGGAACGTTTTCGGCGGCGACGATCGTCGCCTTTCGTGCGCGTTCCTCGGTAATCACACCGCTGATGTGAACGATGCCGTCGCGCACCGTGATGGTCAGACCGAACGGCATCCAGTCGTTCTTTTCCAGGGCGGCATAGATGCGGTTGCGGATGTGATCATCATCGGCAGTGGGGTCGGGTACCGCGCGCGCCAGATCGGCCACCGCCTGCAGCAGGTTGGCGCGCGACACGATGCCGACGATTTCCACGCCGCGCATCACGGGCAGCCGCTTGACGTGGTTCTTCTCCATCAGCTGGACGATTTCCTCAAGCGGCGTATCTTCGGTCACCGTCAGGGGCTCGCGCGTCATGACGTCGCCGACCTTGCGGCCTTGCGCCTGCACGAATTCCGCTGCGGAGGTGCCGGGACCAAGCAGAAACTTGAGAAAGCCGCCGCGCTTGCGCTGCGTTCCAATTTCGGAGCGGCGGATGAAGTCCCCCTCCGAAACGATGCCGACCAGTTTACCGGCGGCATCGACCACCGGAAGCCCGCTGATGTGCTTCTGCAGCATCGTGCCGGCGGCCTCGACGATGGTGGCTTCGGGCCGAACCGTGACGACCTGCCGGGTCATGATCTGATGTGCGCGCATGCGCGACCTCCAGGTTGGACGTGAAATCGATGGCGAAATGCTATTCCAAAGCACACGCCGCCGTTTGACACAGGTCAAATGCCGGCGGACATTCGGTCAATGCATCAATAGCGTGCAGACCGACGACTTCTTCAGGAGATGGCGCGTGACGCCGCCGAAGATCCACTCCTGCAGACGGCTGTGACCGTAAGCCCCGGCCACCAGGATATCGACGCCGTTCTGTTCGGCGAGCAGATCCAGATGACTGCCGGCATCACCGGCCGACGGCTCGACGCGCGTGGCGGCGGTCACCTTGTGGCGCTGCAGCCAGGCCGCGACATCGGCGAGACGACCGGTCGCGTCGGCGATATCGCTGTCCGCGGCAACAATCTCGACGACGGTCACGTCAGCGGCCTGCTTGAGCAGCGGCAGTGACGCGGCAATGGTGCGGCGCGCTTCGGCGGTGTCCTTCCACGCCACCAGGACCCGGTCCGGCGCGAGGCTGGTCCTGCCCGGCGGAACGACCAGCACCGGCCGGCCCGCGCCCATCACGATGTCGCCGATATCGAGCGACTGATTCAGCAATGGTCCGGCTTCGTCTGCAGAACGGCCGACAATGATCAGATCGGCGGCGCGCGCCTGGCTCGCAAGGTATTCGGCCGGCGCGGCAATCGCGGCGCGCCACTGCAGCGCATCGCTTACCGGCATCAGCGCCGCATGGAAGCGGCTTTCGCAGCGACGAAGCGCTTCTTCCAGCTGGGTGTAATCGACTTCAAGAACGCTGGAGGCGATCATGCCATCGGCGTGAACGGGCATTACCGGCACGCCGGCGGCGACCCCGGTCACCTGCGCCTTGAACCGGTTGGCCAGTTCGGCGGTGACCCGCAGCGCCGATTCGTTGGAATGGTCGGGGTCGAGGTAGACCATAAGGGATCGGTAGGTCACATCGCGCTCCGGATTCAGTGAGAGATCAGGGCCGGAATGGTGAGCGATTCCAGCATACCACGGGTCACGCCGCCGAGGATGATTTCGCGCAGCCGCGAATGACCGTAGCCGCCCATGACCAGGAAATCGCTGCCGAGGTCCGCCGCCAGCGACAGCAGGACATTGTGAACATTTGACGCTTCGGCGGTGGCTTGCTGCAGATTTGCAGACACGCCGCGCCGCGCCAGATGGCTGATCAGCGTCGCCGCCGAACTTTCGCGCGGTGCGGTATCGATGCCGTTGACGCTGACCACATCGACGGCCTGGGCCCGTTCGAGGAACGGCAGCGCATCATGAACGGCGCGACCGGCCTGACTGCTGCCGTCCCAGCAGATCAACGCGCGGCCGGTCTTCAGAGGGCCCCTGTGAATGTAGGGGACCAGCAGCATCGGACGCCCGGAGCCGAACAGCACGGCCTCGGACAGCGCCCCGTCATGGGTCGGTCGCGCCGAGTCGGCCTGAGCCACGATGGCCAGATCGTACAGCCGCGAGGCTTCGGCGAGCGTACGATTGGCCTGGAATGGCGTGTCGGACACGCAGCCGCGGCCGGCAGGCACGCCAGCCTGCGCAGCGGCCGCCGCAAACCGGTCGAGCCGGCTGTTGGCCAGTTGCGGATCCGTATTGTACTCCGTGGGCAGCGCAAAGGCGGCTGCCGTCGGCCCGACCGCCATGGCCGGATTGATGCTCTGGTAAGCGCAGACCACGCCGTCCAGATGGGCGCCGAACATGGCCGCCACCGACAGGGCGCAGTCGATCACTGGCTCAGCGGGCCGCTCAACCGGTATATGGACGACGATATCCTTCAGCATGCGCTACGCCTTCTCGCCGGATTGGGTATACGATTTCCATAGCCTGGATTAGATTGTGACGTGTCGTCGGCCGCGATACTTTGATCTAGCTCATCCTGCCCGCCTGATTCCTCCCTATCAAGGATGACTGCACCACAGCGTCCTGCGCTCGTTGACGGTGCAAGGTGCCCGAGAGCGGCTGCGGCAGCCGCGGTGAAGGAGTAAAGATGACTTACGCAACGGTGATGGTGGGCCTGGCGCTGGACAGATCGAATGACGCCCGCCTGGAAACTGCCCGGGAGATAGCCGAGCGCTTCGACGCCCATGTCATCGGAATCGCTGCTGCACAGTTCAGCCCGCCGCTTTACTTCACCGACGGCAATCAGGCGCAAGAACTGCTCGACCAAGGTCGGGCCGAGATCAGTAGCCGCGTCGCCGCGCTGGAAGCGCAGTTTCGCAAGGCGCTGCAGTCGCGCTCCGCCCGACTGGAATGGCGCAGCGCCGAGGATTTTCCGGCGCGCTATATCGTCCAGCAGGCGCGCGCCGCGGACATTCTTGTTGTCGGGCCCGATGGCGGCGGCGCGCTTGGTGACTTATCCGAGCGAGCCGGTCCCAGCGATCTGGTGATGCAGATCGGCCGGCCGCTGCTGGTGGTGCCCGACGCCGGAACGTGGCTGGATCTGCGCAGCGTATTGGTGGCCTGGAAGGACACAGCCGAAGCACGGCGCGCCATCGTCGATGCGCTGCCGCTGCTGCGCAAGGCCAAGGACGTGACGGTCGCCGAGTTGATCGACGACGAGACACGGCGCCCGGCGGCGCAGGCGCGGCTCGACGACGTGATCGGCTGGCTGGCGCGACATGGCGTCACCGCCCGCGCGCAGGTCGGCAACGACCGCGGCGATACCGCAACGCAGCTTGAGAGCATCGCCGCCGATGTCGGCGCCGGCCTGATCGTCGCCGGCGCCTACGGCCATTCGCGATTCCGCGAGTGGGTGCTCGGCGGCGTAACGCGGCAGCTCGTCAATCCGTCAACGCGCTGCTCGCTGCTGTCGCGCTGATCGCGGAATCGCAAAACGTTTCAGCCCCTCGGCGCAAGCCAGATAGGCGATCACGATCGCCACAATGGCCCAGCCGAGCTGGGCGCTGATCGCCACGAAACCGAACAGATGGCGCAGCGGACTGACCACCATCAGGATGGTGCCCGCGAGCGCGCCGAGCGACGTGGTCACCAGGATCCAGTGCGGTCGGCTTTTCCAGAACGCGCCGCGCGAGCGGATCAGGAAGATCACCAGAATCTGGGTGGCGATGGATTCCAGAAACCATGCGGTCTGGAAGGTCGGTGCATCGGCATGGAACAGTTTGAGCAGCAGGGTGAAGGTCGCGGCGTCGAACAGCGAGGAGACCGCCCCCATCACGATGGTGAAGCGCAGGATGTTCTTGATGTCCCAGCTATGCGGGTTGCCGACTTCTTCGGCATCGACGCTGTCGAACGGGATGCCTATTTCCGACAGGTCGTAAAGCAGGTTGTTGAGCAGGATCTGCATCGGCAGCAGCGGCAGGAACGGCAGCACGATGGAAGCCAGCGCCATCGACAGCATGTTGCCGAAATTCGAGCTGGTACCCATGCGGACATACTTCAGGATATTGGCGAAGGTCCGCCGGCCCTCGCGCACGCCGTCCGCCAGCACGCCGAGATCCGGTGCCAGCATGATCATGTCGGCGGCGCCGCGCGCGATGTCGGTGGCCCCCTCCACCGACAGGCCGACATGGGCGGCGTGGATCGCCGACGCGTCGTTGATGCCATCGCCGAGGAAGCCGACCACGTGGCCGCGGCGCTGCAGCGCCCGGATGATGCGGGTCTTCTGGTCCGGGGCGACGCGCGCGAACAGGTCGACGCCGTCGACCTGCGCGGCGAGTGCGGTGTCGGTCAATTCCGCGATCTCGTCGCCGGTCAGCACCCGTTCGCAGGTCAGCCCGACCGCACAGGCGACATGCTGCACCACCGCGGCATGATCGCCGGAAATGATCTTGAGCCTGATGCCGAGTTGCTGGAGCATCGCGATGGCGGCGTTGGCATCAGCTTTCGGCGGGTCGGAAAACACGCAGAAGCCGACAAAGGTCAGATCGCACTCGTCGGCAAGATGCGCGTCGGCAGTTGCGGCCGGCATTGGCTTGATGGCAACGGCGAGCAGACGATAGCCTGCCGCGATCTGCCGCGCCTCGACCTCGTGCAGCGCCTTGAGCGCCGCGGCATCGAGAGGCCGCGTTGCCCCGGCCGCATCCTCCATCGACGCGGCACGCGACAGGATCGCCTCCGGTGCGCCCTTGACGATCAGGAACGACCGGTCCTGATGGCTCGCCAGCACCGACACGCAACGCCGTTCGAAATCGAACGGCACCTCGCCCTGCCGGGTCCATTCCGCGACCGCCGGCAAGTCGCCATGTGAAAGCACGGCATCATCGAGCGGGCTGCGCACGCCGGTTGAGAACTTGCAGTTGAGCGCCGCCAGCATCAGCACACGGTCGCTGGCGCGGCCGTCGGTGCCGATGTGGTCGACAAGCGTGATCTTTGCCTGGGTGAGGGTGCCGGTCTTGTCGACGCACAGCACGTCCATGGCACCAAGATCGTGGATCGCCGACAGCCGCTTCACCACCACCTGCTTCCGCGCCATGCGCAGCGCGCCGCGCGCCAGCGTCACCGTCATGACCATCGGCAGCAGTTCCGGCGTCAGGCCGACGGCCAGCGCCACCGCGAACAGGAATGATTCGACCGGCGGGCGCCCCGCCACCAGATGCGCGAACAGTACGAACAGCGTCAGGAAGATGGTCAGCTTCAGAATCAGCAGGCCGAGATTGTGCACACCGCGTTCCAGCGCGGTGGGCGGCTCGTTTGACGACAGCGCCGCAGCGATGGCGCCGAAGCGGGTATTCGGGCCCGTGGCGACGATGAGCATCAACGCGCTGCCGCCGACCACCGACGTACCCGCGAAAAGCGCGTTGCCGGCATCGCCCGGCGCCGCGCTGTGCGACGGCTGGCTATTCTTGGGTGTCGGGAATGCCTCGCCGGTCATCAGCGATTCGTTGACCTGGGCATTGTGTGCTTCGAGCACCACGCCGTCGGCCGGCACCAGGTCACCGGTACGCAGCTCGACGATGTCGCCGGGCACCAGATCCTCGACGGCAACCGCGCTCACCTTGCCGTCGCGGCGGGTGTCGGCCTTCACCGCAACGGAACGCCGCAGCGTCTCCACCGCCACTTCGGCATGGTGCTCCTGGACAATATCGAGCCCGATGGATCCCGCGATCACCGTCACGATGATCACAAAGCTGGCGACATCGCCGCTGATGCTGGAGATGGCGGCGGCGACCAGCAGGATGGCGATCAGCGGATTGAGCACCCGCTTGGCGATCTTGGCCAGCAGGCGCTGCCTGACCGGCTCGTGGAAGGCATTCGGCCCCATCTCCCGGAGCCGGTGAGCAGCAGCCGACGCCGTCAGCCCCTCGCGCCGGCTTTGCAGATCCGTCAGCAGGGTGTCCGCGGGCTTCTGCCAGAACCGGTTGGCCGGCGCGACGTTGACGGCAAGTCGCTGGCGCCGCATGGGAAAGCTGTGCTTTACGAAAAATGTCATGAACGATTCCGGCCGCCGAAAAGAATTGCGTCAATTCCTAGAGCAACTTGAATGATCCGGAATGACACCGGCCTGGTTGACCTGAATCAAGATCCCGTCACGGCGACGCGCTATAGTGTCGGCATCTCGTTGAATTGATTCAGCTCAACGTAGAAGCCGCGTAACATTGGCATTGCTTTCCTGAACCTCTGGATCACGGAGATCGTCATGGCGGAGCTTTCCGAGCAAATCGCAACAAGCGAGCAAACGGCGGCCGACGCAGTCACTCGCTCAACCGTGGCCGGCAAGCGTGCATTCGACATTCTGCTCGGCACGCAGCGGATACTGCTCGACGAATGGATGGTCGCCGGCAACGAGATGTTCGAGCGCGCCCGCACCGAAACGCACCTGTTCAACGAACTCGTCTCGAAAATGGCCGGTGCGCACTCCACCAATGATATCAAGACCATGTGGACCGAATGCAGCCAGCACCAGATCGACTTCCTGCGCCGCGACGCCGAGCGCCTGTTCCGCCATGGCGAGCGCATCCTCCAGGCGATGGCGCAGTTGACCGACCAACGGCAGCAGGGCTGAGCAAGACGACGGAACGCGGTGCACGGGCCGGATGGGACGCAGCGTATGAGTTCAGGCAGTCAGTTACCGGTCGTGGCAGAACCTGCCATAGTGCCTGGCGCAAGCGCGCCCGCCACAGTGCCTGAAGCCGCGCACCCGGCGGCGGCGGCCGAGAGCCGGCACGACCCCTCCGAATCTAACGATGCCGACCGCGCCTTCCATGCCGCGCTGGCGCACCTCACCGGCGGCATTTCGCCGACGGCGCTGGCCCTGGCCTGGCTTGACTGGGCCTCGCATCTGGCTTCGGCGCCTGCCAAGCGGCTGGATGTCGCCCGGGACGCCGTGCAGCGCGCCAGGCGGCTCGCCAACTACGCCGTGGCCACGTCATCGTCGAAAGAGCAGCCTGCCCCGCTGATCACGCCACTGCCGCAGGATCGCCGCTTCGCCGGACCGGGCTGGCAGTTGCCGCCGTTCAACCTGTTCGCCCAGGCGTTCCTGCTCAATGAGCAGTGGTGGCACAACGCCACCACCGGCGTGCGCGGCGTGGCGCCGGCCAACGAAGCCATCGTCGAATTCTCGGTGCGGCAAATGCTCGACGTGCTGGCACCGTCCAATTTTGCCGCCACCAATCCCGATGTGCTGCAGAAGACCCTCCAAAGCGGCGGTGAGAATTTCGTTCGCGGCTGGCAGAACTTCTGCAGCGACTGGAGCCACGCGCTGGCCGGTGAAAAGACCAGCGAGAATGAAGGCTTCGTCGTCGGCAAGACCGTCGCCACCGCACCCGGCAAGGTGGTGTTCCGCAATCAGCTGATCGAACTGATCCAGTACCGGCCGACCACCGCGAAGGTGCGTCCCGAGCCGATCCTGATCGTGCCGGCCTGGATCATGAAATACTACATTCTCGACCTGTCGCCGCACAACTCGCTGGTGAAATTCCTCACCGATGCCGGCTTCACGGTGTTCATGATCTCGTGGCGCAATCCGGACTCGGCGGACCGCGACATCAGCCTTGAGGATTACCGCCGGCTCGGCGTCAATGCCGCCGTCGCCACGATCGCCGAGATCGTACCGGATCGCGCGATCCACGCGCTGGGCTATTGCCTCGGCGGCACCCTGCTGTCGATCGCCGCCGCGGCCATGGCCCGCGACGGTGACCGCCGCCTGAAGTCGATCACCCTGCTGGCAGCGCAGACCGACTTTACCGAAGCCGGGGAACTGACCCTGTTCATCAACGAGAGCCAGGTGGCATTTCTCGAGGACATGATGTGGCAGAGCGGGGTGCTGGACACCACGCAGATGGCCGGCGCGTTCCAGATCCTGCGCTCCAACGACCTGATCTGGTCGCGAATCGTGCGCGACTATCTGATGGGCGAGCGCGCACCGCCCTCCGACCTGATGGCCTGGAATGCCGACGCCACAAGGCTGCCCTACCGGATGCATTCCGAATATCTGCGCCGGCTGTTCCTGCACAACGATCTCGCCGAAGGCCGCTACATGGTGGATGGCCGGCCGATCGCACTGTCCGACATTCAAACTCCGATGTTCGTGGTCGGCACGGTGCGCGACCACGTGGCGCCCTGGAAGTCGACCTACAAGATCCATTTCCTGGTGGATGCCGACGTCACCTATCTGCTGACCAGCGGCGGCCACAATGCCGGCATCGTGGCCCCGCCGGACCAGCACGGTCACAGCTACCAGGTTCGGCTGCACCGATCGGATGCCCCCTATATCGGGCCCGACGAATGGCTGAAAACGGCGCCGCGGCACGATGGCTCGTGGTGGCTGGAATGGACGGCATGGCTGACGGCACGGTCCGGCGATCTGTGCGATCCTCCGCCCATGGGCAGCGGCACGGCCGACAGCGCCGCCCTGCCCGACGCGCCCGGCGACTATGTGCGCCAGCCGTAGCAACGGCACTCTAGGGCTGCAGCACCGCCGCGCCCAGCAATTCGCCGCCGCGCAATTTGGCGAGTACCTGATTGGCCTCGCTGAGCGGAAAGGCGGTCGTCTGGGTGCGGATGCCGGCCTTGTCCGCAATGGCAAAGAAGTCGATGCCGTCCTGGCGCGTCAGATTGGCGACCGACAGCAGTTTCCGCTCGCCCCACAGCAAGGCGTAGGGAAACGTCGGAATGTCGCTCATGTGGATGCCGGCGCAGACCACGCGACCGCCCTTGCGCACCGCGCGCAGCGCCATCGGCACCAGTTCGCCGGCCGGCGCATAGATGATGGCGGCATCGAGCGGAGCATCGGGCAGTTCGCCCGAAGCGCCGGCCCATGCTGCGCCAAGACTGCGCGCGAAATCCTGCGCCGCAATGTCGCCGGCCCGCGTGAAGGCATGGACCGAGCGGCCCTGCCAGATCGCCACCTGGGCGATGATGTGCCCGGCGGCGCCAAAGCCGTAGATGCCCAGCCGCGGTGCGTCGCCGGTCATCACCAGCGAGCGCCAGCCGATCAGGCCGGCACACAACAGCGGCGCCATCGCCACGTCATCGCCGTGCTCGCCAAGGGCAAACGCAAAGCGCGCATCGGCAATGGTGTGGGTAGCGAAGCCACCATCGCGGGTATAGCCGGTGAAGGTCGGGTTATCGCAGAGGTTTTCCATGCCCTCGCGACAGAATCGGCACACGCCGCAGGTGCTGCCTAGCCAGGGGATGCCGACGCGATCGCCGATGCGGTGCGTGGCGACATCGGGGCCAACGCAATCGACCCGGCCGACGATCTCGTGACCCGGCACGATCGGATACTTGATATCAGGTAGTTCGCCGTCGACAACGTGCAGATCGGTGCGGCAAACGCCGCAGGCGCTGACCTTGACACGAATCTGCCCGGCTCCGGGCACCGGATCGGCGCGCTCCTGCATCTGCAGTTGCGCACCCGGACCCGGCAACACCATTGCTCGCATCATGTCCCCCGCAGGCAATCACCCGCATGCAACGTAACCGGAATGCGGACAGCGTCAAAGACGCCCCACCGACGTCACGCGATATGTATGGGTGTCGCGGCCTTCCCTGATCGAAACATATTCGCCCGTCATGAAACGTTCGTCCGCGAAGTGATAGCCGACCTCGTCAGGCACGTAGGGCGACCGGTCATAGTGAAATGCCCAGGCGCCGCCAAGCCGGTGCACCAGTTGACCCAGGCTGTCATCGCTGTCCGGACGCAGACGCGCAATGCGGCAGGCCCTGCGATGCTTCTTCCACAGCAACGGATCAATCTTGCCCTCGGCATCGAGCGGAGCGACGATGACATAGGCGATGCCGGGGTCACCTTCGGGATGGCCGCGCTCACGGGCCAGTTCCAGACGGATCTGTCGGAAATGCGGCGGAAGCGACGAACTCGGGATCGGCCTCGATTGCGCGTTTTGCATCTGCGTCTGATACCCTTTGCGAGTATGGTCCCCACCGATAAGCGTGCCCCCAATTGTGGCGCACGTTGCCTGACGAAATGCCTCAAGAACTTGACAGGACCGATCCTCCTGACAGAAGCATCAAGCCGCCTCCGAATTGCAACCACCCTACGCCGGCCGCTCAGGTGTCCATTGATTTGTGTCAAAACGGTTCGCTTGCGCGCGGCGCACGCTTCCTCAAGAGTGAAGCATTCGCACAGCCCGGCTTCCCCTTGGGGCCGGATCGTAAAAGGACGGTCGTCGTGACCACTGCCCCCCTGCTGACCGCCACGCCGACGGACACTGCGCTCGAACTGCGTCCGAGCGGATCCTGGACTGCGGTTCATGCCGAAGCGCTGGAGACGCTGGCGGCGGCAGTGGTACCGCAACTCGATCGGGCCCCGCGCGTGACCATGGACCTGGCCGGCATCCGCGAGATCGACACCATCGGCGCCTGGCTGCTCGAGAAGCTGTCGCGACGCGTCGCCCTCGCCGGCCATCGCGCCGAGGTCGTCAATGTGTCGCCCGATTATGCCGGGCTGATCGAGGAAGTCCGTCAGGTCAACCGTCACCTTGCCAAGCCGCCGGCGCCGCGCGGGCTTGTCGTCACCAGGCTGGACGACCTCGGGCGCTCCGCTCTTGGCGCCACCCAGAACGTTTCGATCTTCCTGCAGATGCTGGGATCGCTCTGCATGGCGCTGCTGCGAATCGTCGCCAGGCCGCGTTCGCTGCGTTTCACATCCTTCGTCTATCAGCTCTACCGGGTCGGCTGGCAGGCGATCCCCATCGTCCTGCTGATCACTTTCCTGATCGGCGCCATCATTGCCCAGCAGGGCATCTTCCATTTCCGCCGGTTCGGCGCCGATTCCTACGTGGTCGACATGGTCGGGATCCTCGTGTTGCGCGAACTGGGCGTGCTGATCGTCGCCATCATGGTGGCCGGCCGCTCCGGCAGCGCCTACACCGCCGAGCTCGGTTCGATGAAGATGCGCGAGGAAATCGATGCGCTGTCGACCATGGGCCTCGATCCCGTCGACGTGCTGATCCTGCCGCGCATCCTGGCACTGGTCTGCGCGCTGCCGATCCTGACCTTCCTGGGATCGATGGCCGCGCTGTACGGCGGCGGGCTGACCGCATGGTTCTACGGCGGCATGAGCCCGACGATCTTCGTTGCGCGGCTGCACGATGCGGTGACCGTCACCCATTTCGAGGTCGGCATGATCAAGGCGCCGTTCATGGCGCTGGTGATCGGCATCGTTGCCTGCAGCGAGGGCCTGCGCGTCAAGGGCAGCGCGGAATCGCTGGGCAAGCAGACGACGACGTCCGTGGTGAAATCGATCTTCCTCGTGATCGTGCTCGATGGGCTGTTCGCGGTGTTCTTCGCATCGATTGGAATGTGACGATGACGGACTCCGCCAATCCCTTCGCGATCCGCGTCCGTGACCTCGTGGTTGGTTTCGGCAAGCATATTGTGATCGACCATCTGTCGCTCGATGTCCGTCGCGGCGAAATCCTCGGCCTCGTCGGCGCCTCGGGCGGCGGCAAGTCGGTGCTGCTGCGGACCGTCATTGGCCTCATTCCGCGTCGCAGCGGCGAGATCGAGGTGATGGGCGTGGCGATCGGCGACGCCAACGACCGCGTCACGCAGAAGAGCGCCGGTCGCTGGGGCATCCTGTTCCAGCAGGGCGCCCTGTTCTCCTCCCTCACCGCGCGGCAGAACGTGCAGTTCCCGCTGCGCGAAAACCTGACGCTGTCCGACGCGCTGATGGACGAGATCGCCAACGCCAAGCTGGAGATGGTCGGGCTCAAGCCGGAAGACGGCGACAAATTTCCGTCCGAGCTGTCGGGTGGCATGACCAAGCGCGTGGCGCTGGCCCGCGCGCTGGCGCTCGATCCTGCCATTGTGTTTCTCGACGAGCCGACCTCCGGCCTCGATCCCATCGCCGCCGGCGACTTCGACACCCTGATCAAGACGCTGCAACAGACGCTGGGGCTGACGGTGTTCATGGTCACCCACGATCTCGCCAGCCTGAACACCGTGTGCGACCGCGTCGCTGCACTGGCCGAGGGCAAGATCGTCGCCATTGGTCCGATGCGCGAACTGATGCAATCCGAACATCCCTGGGTGCGAGCCTATTTTCACGGCAAGCGATCCCAGATGCTGCAACCAAAAGCGAGCTGAACCATGGAAACCCGCGCCCCCTTCGTCGTCGTCGGTGCCTTCGTGCTGGCAGCCATCGTCGCCGTGTTCGGCTTCGTCTACTGGCTGCACAACACCGGCGGCCTCGGCGCGCGCACTATCTATCACGTGCAGTTCGAGGGCTCGGTACCCGGCCTGCTGGTGGGCGCCGGCGTGCTGTTCAACGGCATCCGCGTCGGCGAAGTCACTGAGCTCGGCCTGGCCCCCGACAATCCGCGCCGCGTCAACGCCACCGTCTCGGTGGCCACCACCACGCCGGTGCGGCCGGACACCAAAGTCGGACTGGATTTCCAGGGGCTGACCGGGGTTCCCGTCATCGCACTGGAAGGCGGCAAGATGCTCAGCAACGCCGGTCCTGTGCCGACCCTGATCGCCGACCCCGGTGCCGGCCAGAGCATGACGCAAGCCGCTCGCGACGCGCTGCGCCGCGTCGACACATTGATCGCAGACAATGCGGAACCGCTGAAGGCAACCATCGGCAATCTGCAGGTGTTCTCCGAGGGACTGGCGCGCAACACCGGAAAACTCGACGGCATCGTCAGCGGGCTGGAACGCATGACCGGCGGCGGCGCGGCCCCGGCCAAGAAGACCACGTACAACCTGCTCGCGGCGCAGGGCTTCTCCGCGCCGACCAAGACCCTCAAGGGGCAGCTCTCCATTCCGGAACCGACCGCTGTGGTCATGCTGCAGACGCAGCGCTTCCTGTTCTCGCCGGCCAAGGACTTTCCCGGCTTCGACGACGCGCAATGGGCCGACAGCATTCCGAAACTGCTGCAGGCCAAGCTGCTGGAGAGTTTTGAGAACTACGACGTGGCGCACGCGCCGCTGCGCTCGATGGACGGCGTGACCGCGGAAGACCAGATCGCCATCGATATCCGCCGTTTCCAGATCGCCACGGACACTGAGCCGACCGCCGACATCGCCCTGTCGGCGCGCATTCTCGACAAGGACGGCAAGGTCGTCGCTTCAAAGCTGTTTCAGCAGACCCAGAAGCTCGACACCGTCGATCCCAAGGGCGCTGTCGCCGCGTTCAATGCCGCGTTCGGACGAATTGCGAAGGAGATCATCGCCTGGACCGTGGACGTGCTGTAGAGGTCGCTCGGCGCAACCTACTCCAGTGTCTTCATATAAGACAAAAAGTCGTTGATCTGGTCGGGTTCGAGCCTGAACTCGGGCATCGACGGATGCCCGGTCACGATGCCTTCGGCGAGGGCTTCGGCGAGGGTATCGACCGGATAGCGCAGATGCAGGGTGCGGAACGGCGGCGCGACCTTGAGAGGGCTTTGCGTCACCTTGTCGACGGAATGGCACTTGCTGCAATTGTTGATCGCAAAGGCCTTGCCGCGCTGGACGGCGGGCGAAGGCCCCTGCGCCTGCGCAGATCCAATGAGCATCAGCGCGACCGCGGTCTGACCTAAAATCGTTCGCAGCATTGCAGCCAGACCTTTCAAGGAATTGCGAGAACCTTAGCGTCTTCTTTAGTAAGTCAGGTATCGTCCCGGATTGATTTGCATCAATCCACGGACCCCGCCGAGCGCGCTGTGGCGTGGACACCCGGCAGATCCGAACGGGCGGCAATCATAGACCCGAATTGACCCGGCTCAATCGAATTGTCATGAAAAAATGCGAGTTACGTGGAAGGTATTCTCGCGCTACAAATCGCCGACAGGCATTCGGCACCCCGCCGCCTGCCTCGCGGATCGCTGGCCAGGTTAGCCCCCATGGAGAAAGGTCATGCATTGCCGCCGTCTCCACCGGACCATCCGAATCGCGACGTGGCTGGATCGGCGGGTGACAGCCCGGCAATCGCAGGACTGCCCGAACTCTCATTCGACGTCACCGCGGAGGATATGACCCGCCTGAGGCGTCACCCGCTGCTGCGCGCTCGACTGCCGCAGCCGGAGCGCGTCCGCATCGTGAAATCGACTTATCTCGACACCAGGGACCACGCCTTCGGTCGCGCCGGATTTTCGTTCCGGCTACGCGGCGAAGCCGGTCGGCTGGTGCAGACCATCGAAGTGCCGCGGCTCGGGATTCTGCAGCGCTGCGAGCAGCAAACAATCACCACCGACGATGAATTCGCGGTTCCCGGCAACCTGATTGCCCGGCTGTGCGGCGACCACCTGCCGACCGCGCTGCAACCCGTCTTCAGCATCGAGACTACGCGCCGGAGCTGTCGTCTCGGCGGCGTCCGGATTTCACTCGACAGCGGCCGAATCGCGGCCGGCGGCAAGGCCGGGCAATTTCATGCCGTGGTCCTCGAACTGACGCGCGGCCGTCACGCCGCTTTGTTCGATGTCGCCAGACAGATCCAGGCCATCGTCCCGGCCGACATCTCGGTCAGATCCGCGGCGTATGACGGCTATCAATTGCTGAACGGCGGCAAGACCGTAGCCGTCAGGGCATCCGCCATTGCCTTGACGCCATCCATGAGCGCGGCGGAGGCGGTCACGACGGTGTTCGACGCCTGCCTCTCCCAACTGCTTGCCAATCGGGCCGGCGTGTGTGCCGGCGATCCGGATGCATTGCATGCCATGCGCGTCGCCGCGCGCCGGCTGGATGCAGCCATCCGGGTGTTTTCCCAAGTGCTTTCCGTCGATGAAACCGGCATCGTTGCACGCGAGCTGAAATGGATCAGCGGCGAACTCGGCAAGGCGCGGGAGTTCGACGTGTTCCTGGCCGAAGCGGTGCGGCCGCTGATGAAAGCCGTTCCGAGACGCAAGAGCGTCGCGGAACTGCACAGCACATTCGCGCGGCAGCGTGCGTCGGCGTATCGGCGCGTGAAAGCAGCGCTGACGTCCGATCGCTTTCGCGCCTTTGCCCTGCGTGCGGTGGAATGGGCCGACGGCAGGTGCATCGACGATGAGCACCGCGATAGCAAGGCCAGAGCCGTGGTGGGGGAGGAACTGTCGCGGCAGAAGCGCAAGATGCGCACCGGCCGGCATCTCGAAGAACTGGATCCAGAGGAGCGACACAAGCTCCGCCTGCGCGCCAAGCGCATGCGCTATGCCACCGAACTGACCCGCGGATTGTTTGACAGCAAGCGCAACACGCCGCTGATCGACCGGTCGCTTGTCGCACTGGAACGCCTGCAGACCGCGCTCGGCGAGTTGAACGATCAGGCCGGCTGGAAGGAGATGCTGGACGCCGCTGCTGAAAACGCCCGCCGCGCCCGGCGGGCGCCGCCGGCGAGATCGCTGGTGACAGAACTATTGTCGCGGGAAGGCCGATCACACAGCAAGGCGCTGTTGAAGACCTCGGTCAAGGCCTATCGCGCCTTTGCCCGCACCGAGAAATTCTGGGCCGACGACGAGGGCGACTAGCGTTCCGTCACGGCGCCCTGTCGTCGCCGACCAGTTTTGCCCTGCTACGTGCCAACGTCTGCTCCGGCGTCCCGGACGCATCAATCGAGATCCAGTCCATCGCACCGAGATCGTAGGCGTCCTGTCGCCGCGCGATCTCCGCGGTCGCGTCGGAAGCATCGTCGCGACGACCTGCGACCCGCGCGGCGCGGATCGTCGTATCGGCCTGCAGGAACAGACCGGTGAACGCGACGCCGGCGCTGCGGGCGACTTCGGCGATCGCCGCGCGCTCGGCGGGCCGCGCGAATACGGCGTCGACGACGACCGAATGGCCGGCCGCCAGAACGCGACCGGCGCGTTCGGCAAGGGTATCGTAAACCGCCGCGGTGACCTCGGGCCGATAGGCGTCAGCCGGCAGGCGGCCGGTCTCCGGCATCGCGAATTGATGCTTGCGCAGCACATCGGAGCGCAGCACGACAGCGCCCGGCAGCGGCGCAATGTCGGGCGCGAGCTCACGTGCCAGCACGGATTTTCCCGTGCCGGACAGTCCGCCGACCGCGATCAGTCGCAGCCTTGCCGGGGCGATCATCCGGCGCGCGAGCGTGAAGTAGGTCTCGGCGCGCGCCATCACGTCCGAACGGTCGCTGCCCTTGCGATCGAGCCGCGCCAGCAGCACATTGGCCCGGATCGCCGCGCGGATCGACAGGAACAGCGGCAGCGTCGACAGGGCGTCGACGTTGTCCGGCGATGTGATTGCGAGATAGCGGTTCAGCATGATGTTGGCGGCGGTGCCACGCCCGTAACTGATCAGATCCATCAGCGCGAAGGCCAGATCGTAGAGCACGTCGGTGGTGGCCATTGCGGCATCGAATTCGAGCGCGTCGAACAACACGGGCTTGCCGTCGATCCGAACGATGTTGGCCAGATGCAGGTCGCCGTGACAACGCCGGACGAACCCGGCGTCGCGACGTCCCGTGAGCAAATCGTTCAATCGCGCGAAGGCAGCACGGCTGTCGCGATCAAGTGCCTGCACCTGACCTGCGGTGAAGCGGCCTGCAGCAACGAAGGCTGCGGTATTGCCAGCAATCAGCGCAGGAATCGTCTGCGGCCACGCCGCATCGCGGCAGATCGCCGCCGCCTGGTGCGCCACCGCAATCGCTTCGGCAGTCGCGGCGACAAAGCCGGCATCGAGCAGACCGGCCGCGGCAAGATGGTCGAGGGTCTGCGTCTCGTCGAAGCGCCGCATCCTGAGTGTCCACTCCACCGGTGCGCCGTCACCGCCGATGGCCAGCCCGCCGTCCGGCCGGCGTACGATCGGGACGACACCGGCATAGATCTGCGGCGCGAAGGCACGATTGACCTCGAGCTCGACCTCAAGAGCTGACTTGCGCTTCGCCAGCGTCGAAAAGTCCAGATAGGGGTAGCGCACCGCGCGCTTGACCTTGAAGGCGTGATCGCCGGAGAGGAACACCGAGGCAGCATGGGTATCGATGCGCTGGACCGCACGACCGCCATGGGTGGCAGGATCGGCCAGGAAGGAAAACACTTCGTCCTGCGAGGCCGCTTCGGAAGCGATTGCGCCTGCCATCTGGTGATCGGCTTCCTGTTGACGAATGACCGCGGATGGCGGAATTGCTGCGCGACCCACGTCATGTGAAGTCGCAAACAGCCTGTCGCAAGTGCTCCGCTTCATCTATGGCGCAACGCGATATGTACCAATTTGACCTTGATCAAAACAGGAATGCCACGATCGCGGTATTGATTCAGCGAGGGCAAGGGGCCCCAGATGGAGGAGATCATGAACATGAAATCGCTCATTCCCGTCGGCCAGAACCGCAGCCTTGGCCGTCCCGCCGCCAATCCGTTTTCCGCCCTGCAGCAGGAAATTGACCGGCTGTTCGACGGATTCGCCCGCGGTCTGCCTTCGTTTTCGCCGTCATCCTATCCGCTGGTTCCCAACATGGACGTCGCGGAAACCGACAAGGAAATCGAGATCACGGCAGAACTGCCCGGCCTTGAGGAAAAGGACATCCAGCTCAACGTCGCAGACAATCTTCTGACCATCCGCGGCGAGAAGAAGAACCAGCGCGAAGAGAAGGAAAAGGATTATCATCTGGTCGAACGGACCTATGGCTCGTTCATGCGCACAGTGCAATTGCCGGCTGGCGTCAACCTCGACAGCATCAAGGCGACTATCGCCAATGGCGTACTCAAGGTGACCGTTCCCAAGCCGGCGCCGGCGCAATCGAAGAAGATCGACATCAAAACCGCGGCCTGACCGCCGCGGTGGCGCGCTGCGGCCTGCCGTGGCGCGCCACTATTCATGCGTCGAACTGGATGATACAATCTGACAATCAAACAGCGGATGGCGCGTGTACAAATTCCTCGAAGAAACCGTCGGTAATTTCATGACCCGCGGTGTCGCTACGGTGACACGCGACATGACCATGCGTGATCTTTACGCTCTGGTCGAGAAAGACGACTTCAACACCTACCCGGTGGTTGAGGATTCGAAGATCGTCGGCATCATCACCAAATTCGATTTCCTGAAGTGCTTTGCCCTGCAGCCGGGCAGCATTGTGCCAAATTATGACGAGCTCATGAAGCGGACCGTGGGCGAGCTGATGACGCCGGAGTTTATCGCGGTCGACGAATCAAGCAAGCTGGTCAGGGTGCTGCAGCTGATGGTCGAGCACCGCATTCGCAGCATTATCGTGTCGACGGCCGATCACCAGCTGAGGGGCATCATCTCTCGCGAGGACGTCATGCGCGCGCTGCAGGTTTGCGCCACCGATGACGGGCGGGCTCCTGCATGACCCGTCGGTCGCCCCAGTTCCGTTCATAGAAATGTCATGACCAGATGTCCGTCTATCGGTTGAGCAACCTGCTTGCGCCGCGCTCAGTGGCGTTGATCGGCGCAAGCCCGCGGCCGGGTTCCGTCGGGCACGCAGTGATGAAGAATATCGCCGGCGCAGGCTTCAAGGGGCAGCTTGGCGTGGTGAACCCGCGGCACGCCATGATCGGCGAGACCACGACGGTAGACAGCCTCGCCAAGCTGCCCTTCGTTCCGGAGCTTGTCATTGTCACCGCGCCGGCACCGGCGATCCCCGACATCATCGCAGAGGCCGGCGCTCTCGGCGTCGCTGGCGCCGTCATCATCAGCGCCGGGCTCGGCCACGGCGCGGGCTCGCTGTCGGAGGCGATCGAGCAGGCGGCCCGCCAACATGGCATGCGGCTGATCGGCCCCAACTGCATCGGCATCCTGATGCCCAACGTGCGTCTGAATGCCAGTTTCGCGGCGCACATGCCGGCTGCGGGCAATCTGGCGCTGATCTCGCAGTCCGGCGCCATTGCCACCGGCATGGTGGACTGGGCTTCACAGCGCGGCGTGGGATTCTCCGGAATCGTATCTGTCGGCGACCAGCTCGATGTCGATATTGCCGACCTGCTCGATTACTTCGCCCTGGACTCGGGCACCAAGGCGATCCTGCTCTATGTTGAAGCTGTCAAGGACGCCCGCAAGTTCATGTCGGCGGCGCGCGCCGCGGCACGCGTCAAGCCGGTGATCGTGGTCAAGGCCGGACGCATGGCGCAAGGCGCCAAAGCGGCGGCGACCCATACCGGCGCACTGGCCGGCGCCGACGATGTCTACGACGCGGCGTTTCGCCGCGCCGGCATGCTGCGCGTTTCGGACCTGCGCGAACTGTTCGATTGCGTCGAGACCCTCAGCCGGGTCAAGGCGCCGCCGGGCAAGCGGCTCGCGATCCTGACCAATGGCGGCGGCATTGGCGTGCTGGCGATCGACCGGCTGGTAGAACTCGGCGGCATTCCCGCGGCGATCGGCGACGAGACCCGGCAGCAGCTCGACGCCATCCTGCCACCGACCTGGTCCGGTTCGAATCCAATCGATATTGTCGGGGATGCCGATGCCGCGCGCTACGCCGCGACGCTGGAGCTGTTGCTGGCCGACAAGAGCAACGATGCGGTGCTGGTGATGAACGTTCAAACCGCCATCGCGCCCGCCGGCGATATCGCGGCGGCCGTCACCGGGGTCATCGATGCCCATCGCCGCAAGCGCGATGTGATCCCGAAGCCGGTACTGGCGGTCTGGGTCGGCGCCGATCAGAGCATCATCCAGGCGCTCAGCGCCGCGGGCATTCCCAACTACGCCACCGAGGACGACGCGGTGCGCGGCTTCATGCATCTGGTGCATCACCGCGAGGTCGTCACGGCGCTGGCCGAGGTGCCGCCCAGCCTGCCCGGCGATTTCGTGCCGGACGTAAAGCGGGCGCGCGCCATCGTCGACCGGGCCATCGCCGAAGGGCGGGACTGGCTGGATCCCATCGAGGTGAAGGAGCTGTTCGACGCGTATCAGATCCCGATGGTTGCCACCGGCGCCGCAGCCAATGCCGATGAAGCGGCGGCGCAGGCTTCGGTGCATTTTGCCAAGGGCCTGACGGTGGTGCTCAAGATCCTGTCGAAGGACATTCCACACAAGTCCGATGTCGGCGGCGTCATCCTCAATCTCACCAGCGCGGATGCGGTCCGCATCGCCGTCAACGAACTGTTCACTCGCGCGAAGACCAAGCGGCCGGACGCCCATATCGACGGCGTCATCGTGCAGCCGATGATGGTGCGCGCCAAGGCGCGGGAACTGATCCTCGGCATCGCCAACGATCCGACGTTCGGATCCATCGTGGTGTTCGGCCGTGGTGGCACCGCGGTCGAAGTCATCAACGACAAGGCGCTGGCGCTGCCGCCGCTGGATCTCAACCTGGCCCGCGACCTGGTCGCCCGTACGCGGGTGTCGCGCATCCTCGCCGGCTATCGCGACGTCCCCCCGGTCAAGCCCGGCGAGGTCGAGCGCACCCTGGTCAAGGTGGCGCAGCTGGCGGCCGACCTGCCGCAGGTCAGCGAACTCGACATCAATCCGCTGCTGGCCGACGAGAACGGCGTCATCGCGGTGGACGCGCGCGTCGCCGTGCGGCCGGTGGTGCAGAAGAAATTCGCCGGCCCCGGCAACGGCAATTTCGCGGTACGTCCCTATCCGTCGACGTGGCAGCGCCATTTCGCGCTCAAGGACGGGTTGAACGTGTTCGCCCGGCCGATCCGCCCGGAGGACGAACCGCAGATCCACGAGATGCTGCGCTACGTCACGCTCGGCGACCTCAGGCTGCGCTTCTTCGCACCGATGAAGGAATTCACCCATGAATTCATCGCCCGGCTGACCCAGCTGGACTATGCCCGCGCCATCGCCTTCGTCGCCTTCAACGAGGCCAATGGCGAAATGATCGGCGTGGTGCGGCTGCATTCCGATTCGATCTACGACAGCGGCGAATACGCCATCCTGCTGCGCTCGGACCTGAAAGGACGCGGACTCGGCTGGGCGCTGATGCAACTGATGATCGACTATGCCAGGGCGGAGGGACTGAAGACCGTTGCCGGTCAGGTGCTGGCCGATAATACCGTCATGCTCAACATGTGCCGGGATCTCGGGTTCACCATCAAGCCGGACCGCGAGGATCACAGCATCTATCACGTGACGCTGTCGCTGCTTCCTGAGACGGACACTGAGCCAAAGACCCCGGCGCTGATCTGAACCAAGCGGAACAGCGGCGGCTGGCAGAGCCGAAGCCATGTGGAGACATCTCAACCGCGCCGCGGGTTCACGGGGTTCACGACGTCGGATTGGCCATCATCGACGACCGCGTCCGTGAACTGCGCTGCCCGTGCTTCACACCGGCGAGGGCTGGGTCAACGCCGAGGCGCTGCAGGAACTCGCAGTGAAGCCGACCCACCGGCGGGAAGCGCCGATCGCGGCGTTCCTGTGCTGCTGCGGCTGACGGCGGCAAGACAGCCTATTTGCCAGCGCCGTCCGGGGGAGCCTTGGCGGCGGGTTCGTCATCCGCGATGGCCCGCCACGCGGCGCCTTCCATGTCGTCGTACTGGCCGCTCTTCAGCGACCACAGGAATCCCAGCAGCCCGACCAGACCGAGGCCGAGCGCCGCCGGGACGAGATAGACGAGGACTTCCATTAGGTTCTTTCCGATGCGACGCGGCGCGCACGCAGCGCGTTCAGCATCACCAGCAGTGACGAACCCGACATCGCCAGTGCGGCAATCAGCGGCGTCACCACGCCGGTGATGGCGACCGGCACCGCGATGATGTTGTAACCGACCGCAAGCCAGAGATTCTGCCGCATCAGCCGCAATGCCTTGCGGGAATAGTCGATGGCGGCGACCACAGGCGAAAGCTTCTTGCCGAGAAACACCATGTCCGCGGCGGCCTGGCTGAGATGCGCAGCACTGACCGGCGACATGGAGACATGCGCCGCGGCCAGCGCCGGCGCGTCGTTGAGGCCGTCGCCGACCATCATGACTTTCACACCCTGATTTTTCAGCGCCTCGATGCGCGCGATCTTCTCGGCCGGCGTGACGGCGGCACGCCATTCGTCGACGCCAAGCGCCTGGGCCGCGGCGTGCACCGCCAGCTCACGATCCCCCGACAGGATTTCCACTGCGATGCCGCGGGCCTTGAGGCCGGCGATCATTTCCCGCGCATCGGTGCGCAGGCTTTGCCGGACCGCGAACACATAGCGCGCATCGCCCTTGCGGAACGCGACGACGGACACTTCCGGATCGAGCCGCAGCAGCTGCTCCGCCATGTCTTCGGCGCCGCAGAACGACGGCCTGCCGAGCCGCAGCTCGACGCCGTCAAGTTCGCCGCGCACGCCCTGCCCGGGCTGCTCGACGATTCCCTCGAGCGGCGATTTCACCCCGGCGGCACGGGCCACGGCGGCGGCCACCGGATGATGGCTGGCCAGCGCCAGCCGCCCGGCCAAGTCGAGAATATCGGCCGGCACGTTGCCGCTGTTGATCACGTCGAGTTCGGGCAGGGTCAGGGTACCGGTCTTGTCGAAGATAACACGGGTAACCGCGGCGGTGCGCTCGATGGAATCGCCGGCGTTGAGCAGCACGCCGGCGCGGAACATGGCGCCGGAGGCGACCGTCTGCACGGTGGGAATCGCCAGGCCCAAGGCGCAGGGACAGGTGATGATGAGCACGGCGACCGCGGTGACGATGGCGTCGTGCCAGCTGGCGCCGGCCAGCACCCAGCCGATCATGGTCAGCAGGGCGGTGGCATGCACCACCGGCGCATAGAGCCGCGACGCGCGATCAGCCAGCTGCACATAGCGCGAGCGAGCCTGCAGTGCATTTTCCAGCAGCCGGGTGATCTCCGCCAGCAGCGTGCCTTCGGACGCCGCGGACACGCGCACCCGCAGGGTGCCGGAGATATTCATGGTGCCGGCATAGACCGCGGTACCGCGCTCCGCCGGTGCATACAGGGTTTCACCGGTGATCAGGCTCTGGTCGATCTCGGAATGGCCCTCGACCACCGTGCCGTCGACAGCGCAGCGCTCGCCCGGCCGCAGCAACACCAAGTCGCCGGCACGCAGCGCCGCCACCGGCACCTCGCTGATTTCATTGTCGGCAACGAATTTCGTCGCGGTCTCGGCCTTCAGCGCGGCGAGATTGCCGGCGACCGCGCGGGTGCGGCGGCGCATGCTCTGGTCGAGATAGCGGCCGACCAGCAGGAAGGTGAGAAGCATGATGGCTGCGTCGAAATAGGTATGTTCGGCGTGGGCAATGGTCTCGGCGACCGACATCGCCAGCGCCAAAGTGACGCCGATGCTGATCGGCACGTCCATGTTGGTGTTGCCGGTGCGCAGCGCGCGCCAGGCCGACTGGAAGAACGGACGGCCGGCATAGGCGGCGGCGGGCAGCGCGATCAGCGCCGACAGCCAATGGAAGAAATCGCGCTGTTCGGGAATCATGTCACCCGCGCTGCCCGACCACACCGGGATCGACAGCATCATCACATTCATGGTGGCGAAGGCGGCGACGCCAAGACAGCGCATCAGGAACCTGGACTGCTCGACCTCCACTGCCTCGGCGCGCACCGTCTCGAACGGATAGGCCTTGTAGCCGAGTTCGGCGAGGCGATCGATGAAGCGGGCGGGATCGAGCGTGCCGGTCTTCCATTCCAGCGCGACGCGGCGGTCGGTCAGGTTCACCCGCGCCAGCGTCACGTCGGGGATCGCCGAGAGGCCGCGCTCGATCTTGGTCATGCAGCCGGCGCAGCTGACGCCCTCGACGGCAAGGTCGATATGCGCCAGGCCCGCCCCGACATTCTTCACGTAGTGGGAAAAATCGCGCGTTGCCAGCATGACGGCGGCCCTACTTCAGGATGATACGGCTCTTCGACAGGAACACACGCCGGCCCGAGGCGTCGCCTTCCAGCACGAGATCCCATTGTCCTGGCGCGACATCGGCGACCTTGCCGCGATAGACTGCGCTCTCGGCCTCGGCGAGACTCGCCTCGCGATCGCCGCGGCGATCGGTGGGCCGCTCCAGCCGACCGGAAAAGGCGAGCCCGGCCAGCGGACTTCCCCGGCTGTCGCGGGCATTGACCAGGATGTTGGCGACGCCATCGGCAGCGCGTTCGACATGGGCGTCGATCTTCCAGCCGCGCTCGTTCTGCTTCCGGGCCGCGGCAATTTCGCCTTCGTAGGCGAGACTGGCGCTGTAGGCGCTGTCCACTTCGGTGCCGGGCAGCGTGTCTATGGCGAACTTCGCCAGGGTCAGATTGACTCCAAATACCACGCCGAAGAACGCGATCAGCATGAACAGGACCATCCGGCCGGTGAGGGGCCGCGGTGCTGCATCGGGCTTGCTCATGAATGGCTCCTTGATGACGTCATGGCATCACAAAATTGTCGGTAGCGGAGGTGACTTCACCGAGGCCGATGTCGGTGACGCGGATCTTCAATGGAACGGATTTCTCACCGTCCTTGAGCGGCGTCGCGCTGACCAGCACGCGAAGTTCGGTGGTCTGGTCGCGCCCGAGGATGATCATGGGACGGTCCGGGGTGACGGAATCCGCGCCGACGACATGGATGGTCGGATTGGCAGGGCCGTCGACGTCGATGGCCACCACGCGATCGAAGCCGCGCTTGTTGAGCAGACGAACCGTATAGGCGTTGCGGATCTGGCCATCGGACAGCCGGACCGCCACCGGATTGCGGTCATGCAGCACGTTGATGTCGAGCAGGGTCCGGTTCAGCAGTGCGTACAGCATTATGCCGCCGACCGTCGCGATCAGTGCCAGATAGACGATGGTGCGCGGCCGAACGACGCGGAAGATATCCGCCTTGCCGGCCTGGCGGCGATGGATGTTGATGTCGTTGTCGTAACCGATCAACCGGGGCTCGCGGCCGATCTTCGCCATCACCGTGTCGCAGGCGTCGATGCATAGCCCGCACTGGATGCAATCCATCTGCGAACCGTCGCGGATATCGATGCCGGTCGGGCAGACCGCGACGCATTGATAGCAATCGATGCAGTCGCCGACGGGCTGGCCGAGCGCGCGCAGCTCGGCCGCCTTCTTCAGCGAGGTCCGGGATTCGCCGCGATCGTATTTGTAGGTGACGTTGAGCGCCCATTCGTCGGTGAGCGCCGCCTGGATACGCGGCCATGGGCACATGTAGACGCAGACCTGCTCGCGCATGAAGCCGGCCAGCACGTAGGTCGTGGCAGTCAGAATGCCGATCCAGATGTAGGCGATCATCGGCGCCTGGAAGGTCACCAGCTCCTTCACCAGCGTCGGCGCATCGTTGAAATACAGCACCCAGGCGCCGCCGGTCCACCATGCGATCATCAGCCAGATCGAATGCTTGAGCAGGATTTCGGCGAAGCGCTGCAGCTTCATGCTGCCGGCGGCGTCCTTTTTCATGCGCTCGCGGCGATCGCCCTCGATCAGCCGCTCGACGGCGTAGAACAGATCTGTCCATACCGTCTGCGGGCACAGATAGCCGCACCAGATCCGGCCGCCGATGGAATTCATCAGGAACAGGGTGAGCGCGGCAACGACCAGCAGCCCGGTGAAATAATACACCTCCTGCGGCCACAGTTCGATGAAGAAGAAATAGAAGCGGCTGTTGGGAAGGTCGATCAAGACCGCCTGGTCCGGCGCGCCGAGGCCGCGATTCCATCGCACAAACGGCAGCAGATAGTAGACGCCGAGGCAAAATGCCATCAACCCCCACTTGATGCGGCGGAAGGTACCGGAAACGCTCTGCGGGTAGACCTTCTTGCGGGCCGCATAAAGCGGCCCGTAGTCGTCGACTTGCAGTTCGCTGGGCAGGACAGGCTGGTTCATTGGGAGGACTTATCTCGCATCGTGAATTGAACCTAGGCCCAATCTCTAATGCGCAATTGATCCACCTCAAATACCCTGTCGCCGTGCCCGGTTCCCCCGGCGTGGGTCTTACTGTCCCCCGCCGAGCGAATGAACGTATACGGTCAGTGCCTTGATGGTTGCGGGGTCGAGACGCCCGCCCCAGGCCGGCATCACGCCAGCGCGGCCATTGGTGATGGTTTCAACCAGCGTCGCCTGATCCGCCCCGTAGAGCCAGATACCATCGGTGAGATTGGGCGCGCCAAGCTCGATGTTGCCCTTGGCGTTGTCGCCGTGACAGGCAACGCAATTCTCGGCGAACAGCTTCTTGCCGGCTGCGGCATCGTAGCCCGGCGCCGTGGGCAGGCCGGACAGCGACCTGACATAATTGGCCACGGTGACGATCTCCGGCTTCTTCAGGATACCGTCACGGCCGAAGGCGAGCATCGCGCCCTCATGCCCCTTGGCATTGCCGCTGCGCGCGCCGAATTCGATGGTCTGCTGGATCTGGTCGAGCGAACCGCCCCAGACCCAGTCGTCGTCGTTGAGGTTGGGGTAACCCTTGGCGCCGGCCGCACCGCTGCCGTGGCACGGTGCGCAATTGTCGCCGAAGGCCGCCTTGCCGCGGGCGCGGGCCATCGCCAGCAATGCCGGATCCTTCTCGATGTCGGCCAGCGGCGCATTGCCGAGCGCCACCATCTTGGCGCCGCGGATGGTTTCGAGATTCGCCAGTTCCACCGCAACATCGGCACGCGAGGAATAGTGCATGACGCCCGTCGTGTAGCCAGAAATCATCGGCCACGCCGGATAGACGATCCAGTAGCCGACCGCCCACACGATGGTCAGATAGAATGTAATGATCCACCAGCGCGGCAGCGGCGTGTTCAGTTCCTTGATGCCGTCCCACTCGTGGCCGGTGGTGGCGGTTCCGGAGACCTGGTCGATATCCTCGTGCTTGCTCATGATTGCTTTATTCCTCTCGCAACGGCAGTCGCGCTGCCGCGTCGAAGGTTTCCTTGTTGCGCGGCCACAAGGCGTAGGCCACGATTGCGATGAACGTCGCGACGAAGATCGGCGTCCAGAACGTCATGACGAAATCCGAAGCGAAATTCTGAACAGTCAATATTGCTTTCATGTTCGTTTCTCAGCGGAGGTTGGCTTTTTCGTTGTAAAGCTTGAAGTCGACGAGGGTGCCGAGCATCTGCAGATAGGCGACCAGCGCGTCCATCTCGGTCGGATTGCCGGGCTTGCCGTCGAAGTTGCGGACCACGGCCTTGGCGTAGCGCTTGCTGAACGCGTCGGCGCCGGCGCTGTCCGGATCGGCCTGGGCCTTCAGGTCGGCGCTTGCATTGGCGATCTGGTCGTCCGTGTAGGGCACTCCGACCATGCGGCTGGTGCGCAGGTGATCGGCGATCGAGTCCGGATTGATCTCGGTTTCTGCAAGGAACGAATAGGGAGGCATCACCGACTGCGGGACGATGGCGCGGGGATTGGTCAGATGGGTGACGTGCCACTCATCGGAATACTTGGCGCCGACCCGGGCGAGATCCGGTCCGGTGCGCTTGGAACCCCACTGGAACGGATGGTCATACATGCTTTCCGCGGCCAGCGAATAGTGGCCGTAGCGCTCGACCTCGTCGCGTAGTGGCCGAACCATCTGCGAGTGACAGAGATAGCAGCCCTCGCGCACGTAGATGTTGCGGCCGGTCAGTTCGAGCGGCGTGTAGGGACGAATGCCGTCGACAACTTCGATCGTGCTCTTGAGATAGAACAGCGGCGTGATCTCGACGAGACCGCCTACGGCGATGACCAGGAGAATACCAACGACCAGGATGATCGAATTCTTCTCGAAGATTTGGTGTCGGGTCCAGAAAGACATTGATAGCCCCTATTCAGCCGGCTGCAGGGTGGCACCGGATTCAACCAGCGCCTCGCCGACCCGCACCGTCATCCAAAGATTGTAAGCCATGATCAGTGCGCCGATCAGGAACAGCGCGCCGCCCAGGGCGCGAATGATGTAGAAGGGGTGCATCGCCTCGACGGTCTCGATGAAGGAATATTCGAGGAAACCGAGCGAGGTGTAAGCGCGCCACATCAGGCCCTGCAGGATACCGGACACCCACATCGCGGAGATGTAGAGCACGATACCGATCGTGGCGATCCAGAAGTGCCAGCTCACCAGCTTCAGGCTGTACAGCGCCTTGCGTTCCCAGATCCACGGCACCAGGCAGTACAGCGCGCCGAACGAGACGAAGCCGACCCAGCCGAGTGCGCCGGAATGGACGTGACCGATGGTCCAGTCAGTGTAGTGGCTCAGGGAGTTCACCACCTTGATGGACATCAGCGGCCCCTCGAAGGTCGACATGCCGTAGAATGCCACCGACACCACCAGCATGCGCAGCACGGGATCGGTGCGCAGCTTGTCCCACGCGCCGGACAGCGTCATCAGGCCGTTGATCATTCCGCCCCAGGACGGCATCCACAACATGATCGAGAAGGTCATGCCGAGCGTCTGCGCCCAATCCGGCAGCGCCGTGTAGTGCAGATGATGCGGGCCGGCCCAGATGTAGAGGAAGATGATCGCCCAGAAGTGGATGATCGAGAGCCGATAGGAATAGACCGGCCGCTCTGCCCGCTTCGGGATGAAGTAGTACATGATGGCGAGAAAGCCGGCGGTGAGGAAGAAGCCGACCGCGTTATGGCCATACCACCACTGGAACATGGCATCCTGCACGCCGCCCCAGGCGACGTAGGACTTCGAGCCGAACACCGAGACGGGAATTGCCGGATTGTTGCCGAGATGCAGCACGGCGATGGTCACGATGAAGGCCAGATAGAACCAGTTGGCAACGTAGATGTGGGGTTCCTTGCGCTTCACCAGCGTCATCAGGAACACCAGCAGATAAGTCACCCACACGATGGTCAGCCACGCATCGGCATACCATTCCGGCTCGGCATATTCCTTCGACTGGGTAACGCCGAGCAGATAGCCGGTGCCGGCAATCAGGATGAAGAAATTATAGCCAAGCACCACGAACCACGGCGACAGGTCGCCGGCGAGACGAACCCGCGACGTCTTCTGCACCACGTAGAACGAGGTAGCGATCAGCACGTTGCCGCCGAAGGCAAAAATCACCGCCGACGTGTGCAGGGGGCGGAGCCGCCCGAAGCTGGTCCACGGCAAATCGAAATTGAGCACCGGCCAGGCAAGCTGGCAGGCGATCAGCAGACCGACAGTGAAGCCGGCGATGCCCCAGAACACCGCCATGAAGCTGGCAAACTTGATCGGACCGTAATTGTAGTTCGGCCGGCCGAAGATTTCCTGCGGCGCCAGCTCCTTGCGATCATAGTAGCGGTTAAGGATGGCAAAGACGCCAGCCAGACTTGCCGCCGCGCTGAGCGCGGCGTGGAATGCGAAGGCGGAATCTTCCGCCTTGGCGGTGGCAACGACGCATAAGAAAACGGCCACTGCGAGCACGCCCGCCAAGCCGGCTTCGCCGCCCGTCATCGATTTCCCATTGTATGTCTGTGTCATGCTGAATCTTTTATGTGCGAGGCTGGTATTATCAATCACAGCAGCGCGATCCCCGATTTGATCGAAATCAAAACGTGGCGCGATTGTGGAAAGTTCTTGTTGAATGTCCGGGGCGCAACATAAAGCCCCTGTCAGGCGCGTCGGCCGACTTCAGGCCTCAGAGTACCACCGCCTGGCGTGCCAGCCGGTCAGTTCACCGAACGAAGCGTGCGGGCGATCAGGACACCCTCGACCCGTCAACTGTTCCTGGCCGGGCTAGTCCCGCATATCGCAGCGGTAAGCCTTGGAAACGATCTGCCAGCCATCGGCAAGCTTCATCGCCACGAGGTAGTCGGTAAAATAGCGCGGAGGCAGTTGGCAGCGGACCTTGACGAAGGCCGTCGCCTCGTCCGAACGGTCGACGGTGACGATGAAATCGTCGCGCGCCTTGCCCTCCGCCCTGGCCGAGCCCCGCTTGCGCACCAGTGCCAGCCAGTCCCGCACGGTGAGGATCTTCAACTCGCCGCCTTCGACCCAGCGCAGATCTGCGGTGGGATGGAAAATGGCGCCGAGCTTGTCGGCATCGCCATCGTAGAGGCCATCGAAATAATGCTGGATCACCGCATCGAGGGTGGATCGGTCGTAGGACAAGGCTGGTCTCCTGCGGATGAGAAAGCGATCTCGGCTTATATGTCACAGAACGCCAACGCACGGAAACCGCAGGATCACTTGCCGTCGCCGAGCATTTTCCGGAATTTGTCGATTTCGCGCGGCACGAGTTGCGCGAGATAGTCCGGCTTCATTTCGCTGTCATCGGCGGGGTAGGAGCCGAGATCGTCGAGCCGCTTCTGGTAATCCGGACTCGCCACGCCGGCACGCATCGCCGCGTTGAGCCTGGCTATGACGGCCGGCGGCGTGCCCTTCGGGGCAAACAGCGCATACCAGCCCTGGATCTCGAATTGCGGCAGCCCCGCCTCGGCGGCGGTCGGGACGTCCGGCAGATGGGCCAGCCGGGTCTTTGAGGCCAGCGCGATGCCGCGCACCAGCCCGCCCTGGATCGCCGGGGTCACCGAGGCCGATGAATCACACAGCCCGTCGATCTGACCGCCGATCAGGTCGTTCAGCGCCGGTCCGCCGCCGCGGTAGCCGACCAGCGTCACGTCGATCGCGGCGGCCTGGATGAAGGCCTTGCAGAACAGGTAATTCTGCGAGCCGACGCCGGAATGACCGATGTTCAGCGTGCCGGGATTCTGCCTGGCGTGGGCAATGAATTCGGCCAGCGTGCGGGCCGGAAAGGTCCTGCGCACCGCAACCACCGCCGAACTCTTGTTGAACATGCCGATCGGCGCGAAGTCCTCCGGCGTGAATTTCACGTCGGGGGTAAAGAGATAGACTGCGGTGTTGGTGCCGCTGTTGCCCTGCACGATGGTGTAGCCGTCGGGCGGTGCCTGCGCGACGCGGGCCAGAGCCACGGCGCCTCCGGCGCCGCCGATGTTCTCGATGACGATGCGCTGGCCGAGATGCTGGCTCATCTGCTCGCCGATCAGCCGGGCATTCACGTCGGAGCTGCCGCCGGCGGCAAACGGCACGATCAGGGTGATCGGACGGCTGGGATAATCGTCGGCAGCAGCCGCCGCCCCGAACGCCAGCGCAACCACAAGACAAGCAGACCCCAGCCTGAAACAAGCCATGTATCCCCTCCCTGATTTTATCGGGAGTGTACGAGGATGGCATGGCGACGCAACGGATGGATTCGCAACCACGCCGGCGGGCGGGATGTTGCAATGCGCTCGCGCGCTCAGCGCTGAATGCGACCGTCGACGACGTCGATGATGCGATCGCAGCGCCTCGCCAGATCGAGATTGTGGGTGACCAGCAGGAAGCTGGTGCCGCTGTCGCGGTTGACCTGCCGCATCAGCTCGAACACGCTGTCGGCCGACTTGGTGTCCAGATTGCCGGTGGGCTCATCGGCGAGAACGAGGTCGGGGCTCATCGCCAGCGCGCGCGCGACGGCGACCCGCTGCTGCTGGCCGCCGGACATGTTGGTGGCGAGGTTGCCGGCGACCTTTTCGAGCCCGACCTGAGCGAGAAGCTGTAGCGACCGCGCCTCCATGCCGGCTGCGGGAAAGCCGCGGTCCACCAGCATCGGCATCATCACATTCTCCTGTGCCGTGAAGGCCGAAATCAGCAGGTGGGACTGGAATACGAAGCCGATGGTGTGGCCGCGCAGATGGGTGAGTTCGGTGTCGTTCAGGCGGCCGGTGTCCTGACCTTTGATATACAGCCGCCCTGAGGTTGGCCGGTCGAGCAGTCCGACGATATTGAGCAAGGTGCTCTTGCCTGACCCCGAGGGTCCCATCAGCGCCAGAAACTCGCCGCGCTCCAGCGTCAGGTCGATGTCATGCAGCACCTCGGTCTCGGAGGGTTGCCCGACATTGTAGGCCTTGCAGACCTTCTCGAGGCGCAGGATTTCATCAGCCACGGATTGCCACCACCGGATCGAGTTTGGCAGCGCGCAGTGCCGGAGCCGTCGCCGCCAGCAGACCGGTGACGGTGGCCAGCAGCGCTGTGATAACAAATAGTTGCCGCTCCAGGATCAGCGGAAACAGTTCCGACCCATCGGCCTGCCGGGCGACCGAGTGCCAGTACATCAGGGTCAGCGCGCCGAGCGTAGCGCCGATGAGCGAACCGACGAAGCCGAGCAGGCCGCCCTGCAGCAGGAATACCCGAAGGACCTGGCCGCGCGACGTCCCCATCGCCCGCAGGATGCCAATGTCCTTGGAGCGCTGGATGACCGAGACGATCAGCACGGCGGCGATCCCGAACGCCACCGACATGGCGACAAAAACCCTGATCAGGGTGTTCGAGGTCTGCTGCGCCTGAACCGCCGTGAAGAACTGGGCGTTGGTCTTGATCCAGCTGTCAGCCTCCACCGCGTTCGAGGCCTGGATTCGCTGCGCGATGTCTTCCGCGGCATAGATGTCGCTGACCGTAATGTCGATGGTGGTGACGCCGCCGATCATGCCGAGCAGCGACTGGGCCGTGCGTAGCGCGACATAGGCATTGCGCTGGTTGACGCCCTTGTTGCCGAAATCGACCAGGCCGGTGATGGTCAGCACGCGATTGGCGCCCGATGCCGCCTGGACATTGAGCTTGTCGCCGACAGTGGCGCCGAGATTCTTCGCCAGTTCGGTCCCGATCAGGATGTCCTCGCTGGTCAGCCGCGCCTCGCCCGCGACGATGTAGTCGGGAATTCTCACGATCTTGAAATAGGACGCCGGCTCGACGCCGGAGATCGAGATCGCACGATTGGCGTCGCCGCGGATCGCCAGTCCCGAGCCCAGGATGGTCGGCGACACCGCCGTCACCTCCGGCATCGCCAGCATCTGGTCGCGGATCTTCGGCCACTGGTCGATCGAGATGACGCGCTGGCTCGGGCGCTGGATGGTGGCATCCTCGAACTGACCGGCGGCGTTGCGCAGCGGGCGCGCCACCTGGTCGGGCGTGAGCAACTGGATCTGCGGCTGCGAGGTCAGGACCCGCTTGATGAAGTTCGCCTGCAGCCCGGCCAGCATCGCCGACATGAAGACGATGACGCCGACGCCAATGGCGATGCCGCCGAGAATGAACAGCGTCTGCATCCGCCCTTCCTTCAGGAACCGCACCGCGGCGATCCATTCGAACGGCAGCCAGCGGCTCATGGCACGATCGCCCGCACCCGCTGGCCATTCAGCACACCGGAATTGGCGGGAATCGCAAATTCCCCATCCGTCATTCCATCGATGATCTCGATGTGATTGTTGCCGCGCAGGCCGAGCCGGACCGGCTTCTTGCTGGCGCGGCCGTCCTTGATCCCCAACACCCAGGGCTGTCCGGATAATGCGTCATGGACAGAACGGACCGGGAGCACCAGCGTGTTTTCACGCTCCGCCACGTTGATATCCACCGACACGGTCATGTCCTGGCGCAGATAGTCCGGCGGATCCGTAACCGTCAGCTTGACCTCCACCGAAGCGCGAGAAATGTCGATGCCGGGATTGATGTACGATACCATCGCCGCAAAGCGGCGATCCGCATAGGCGTCCGCCGAGGCGACGGCTTTCTGGCCAAGCTGCAGCTTGCCGAGATTGCGCTCGTCGATCTGCAGCACCAGTTGCAGCTCGCCGGCCGGCGCCAGCACCAGCAGGGCCTTGCCCGGCTGGACCACCGTGCCGCGTTCGACATTGCGTGTGATCAGCACGCCGTCGCGCGGTGCAACGATGGTGGCATAGCCGAGCCGCGACTCCGCAGTGTCGAGATTGGCGCGCGCCTGGTTGAGCTGGGTCTGCGCCATGACGTAGTCGCTGCCCTCGGGACTGGCGGTATAGACCTGAAATTCCGCGGTCCGCACCTGGGTTCGCGCCACGTCGAGCACCTTCTGCGCGTCGTCCAGCGCGGCGCGCGTGGCATAGCCGTTCTGCGTCAATTGCGAGGTGCGGTCGAATGTCTGCTGCGCATTCAGCAGGTTGGCCTTGGCCTGGGTCAGCGCTTCCCGGGCCGAGGGCAGTGTCAGCTCGGCGAGCTGGCGCATCCGGGCTTCGGCCTGCGCGACCGCACCGGTGGCCTGCACCACCGCCGCCTTCAGTTCGCGCGCCTCCAGCGCGATCAACGGCCGGCCCTTGGTGACGTGCTCGCCTTCCTTGACCAGCACATCGTCCACGGTGCCCGTGATCTGGCTGCCGATCTCGACCCGGAACGGCGTCTCGACGTGACCGCTGGCCACCACGGTTTCGATCAGATTGCCGCGCTTGATCTGATCGACCACGACGGAAGGGCCGAGCAGCAACCGCAGGCCCTGCCAGCCGCCGATACCAAGCACGACAAGCACAGCCAGCACGAACCAGCGATGGGACCATATTGCGCCCCACACCTTCGTGCCTGTCCCGGCGTGGTTGCGCGGAAGGGGAAGTGTCTGCTCGCTCATCCTTGGACCATGCGCGTTGCTGCGACGCCTCAGTGCGAGAACAGGATCGGCAGCGGGGCATCCGCCAGCATGCTGCTGGTGGCGCCGCCGAGGATGAATTCGCGGAACCGGGAATGGCCGTAGGCGCCCATCACCAGCAGGTCGGCGCTGCAGGCCAGCGCGCGGGCCTCCAGCACGTCGCCAATGTCGTCGTCGCCGGCGTCGACCTGTTCCAGCACCACCTCGATGCCGTGACGCGCCAGATTCTTGGCCAGTTCTTCGGCGGAGCGATCGCTGTCGAAATCCTTCTCCCCGGCCACCGTGACGATGCGCACCGAACCCGCCTTTTCAAGGATCGGCATGGCATCGCTGACGGCCCGCGCCGCGGCGCGGCTGAAATCCCAGGCCACCAGGACGGTCTTCAATTCGAGCGGCCGGGTGCGCGGCCGATCCGGCAATACCAGCGTCGGCCTGCCGGACCCGAAGATGATCGCTTCGGCGATCCATTCATCGGAGCCTTCCGGGACCGAGACGATGGTCAGGTCGCGCAGCTTGGCGTAATCGACCATGACGTCAGGCACCTCGTCGGTCATGCAACGTTCCGTGATCGTCTCGTACAGCACGCCCTGTTTTGCCGCGGTGGTCTCGAACGTCGCCAGCAGACTGCGGGCATTGGCGAGGCTCTTGTGGGCTTCGTCGGCGACAAGGGCGGCGACGTTGACCAGCGAACTCGAAAGGAAGCTGCCGGGCACCTCGACATGGGTCTCGCAGGCGATGGCCGCGATATGCGCGCTGAGTGTCGCGGCGATGGCAACAGCGTCCTCCACCACCTGTGCCGGGGTCGGCTCCGGATAGGTCGTCAATGTCAGCAGGATGTCCTTGATGGCCATATTTCTCTCCGTGGGCGGGCTGAATTCGCGTTTGTTTAAGCTTAGGCCACCTTCCGCCGCGCCGAATTGATCTAGCGCAGGAGCGGGGCGAACCGGATCCGTTAGCCGAGCAGCCCGGCTGCGATCATGACAAGGCAGCTGACAAGTCCCGCGGCAGGGATCCAGACCGGCACCGTGACATGCGGCTGGGCCGATGCCACGCCGCGCCAGCGCAGCCGAAGCAATGCCAGATTGACCAGCGCGAACACCGCAAGCGTCGCCAGCGAGGTCCATTCGGCGAGCCGGACGAAGGAAACGCCCAACGCCAGCGCGATGACCGCCGCGGCGATCAGCGCGGTGGCCAGAAGTGGCGTTCCCGTCGCCTGATGCACCGCGCCGAGCGATACGGGCAGGTCGCCCTGCCTCGCCATGCCATAGATCACCCGGGCCGCCATGGTCATCTGCGCGAGGATGGTGTTCAGGGTGGCGACGATGGCAATGACGCTGATGGTCGCTGGACTGACGCCGGCGACCTCGCGGAACACCAGGCTGAGCGGCGCCGCCGAGGCCGCCAGCCGCTCTGTCGAAACCGCCGTCACCGCGACCGCGGCGACCACCACGTAAAGCACCGTCGACACCAGCAGCGTCAGCACCATGGCGCGCGGAATGTCGCGGCGCGGATTTTCGGCCTCCTCGACCACGTTGGCGAGATCCTCGAAGCCGATGAAGGCGAAGAAGGCCAGCAGGCTGGCAAAGCCGATACCCGACAGCGCGCCAATCTCGAGCGGCGGCAGCTTCGCCAGCGTGGCGCCGATGGGCAGGTCGACACGAAGCGCGGCGACAATGACGATCAAGAGGCCGCCGACCTCGATCAGCGTGAAGATTCCCGCGAGCACGACCGATTCGAGGATTCCCCAGGCCGCGACGGCGGCCAGCAGCGCCACCAGCACCACCACCAGTACCCACTGCGGCAGATCGACGAATTGTTGGAGATAGCCGACGGCGCCGAGAGTCACGGTCGATGACGACACCACACCGATGGCGATGCTCAGCAGACCGGTGGCGGTGGACAGCGTGCGCGATCCGAACGCCGCCCGCACATAGGCAGCCTCGCCGGCGCTGACCGGGAAGCGCGTCGACAGCTCCGCATAGGAGGCCACGGTGAACGCCATCACCACTGCGGCCAGCACGAATGACCACGGAGCGTAGACGCCGGCGTGGCCGGCCACCGCGCCGATCAACACATAGATGCCGGCACCGACGGTGATGCCGATGCCGTACAGTGTCAGTAGCGGCAGGCCGAGCCGGCGGCGCAGCGCCGGCAGTTCCTGGGCGTGAGGGTCAGGCATGTCGGTCTGTGCCAAATGTTGCTGTCGACGTGACGATGCCGTGAAGTCCGGCCTGGCGCCGGCAGCAGCCGGCCTGCAGAACAACTATCGCCCGCGCTGCGATGGCCTCGTTGCGCCACGTCAATTGCAGCGCCCCGCCGCCTACACCTTCTCGCCCGAGGCAAAGGCCAACGCGCGCTGGAATGCGGGTCGGGCCTGGCAGCGATCGAGATAGCGATCGAACGCCGGCCGCGGCGAGATCATCTTGAACTGCCGCACCGCGAAGTTGAGGCTCGAGCCGATGGCGACGTCGGCCGCAGAAAATTTCTCGCCGAGAATCCACGGCCCGTCTTCCAGCGCTGCTTCCAGCACGTCGAACACCCGCTTGGCGTCGCCCCAGCCGGCGGCCACCGAGTTCATCTCGAATTTGGCGGCCAGCTGCGCGATTGCCGGCTCGATGCAGCTGGGCGCGAAGAACAGCCAGTAAAGATACTTGGCGCGATGCACGTCGCCGAGCGGCGGGGCCAACCCTGCCTCCGGGTGGCGCTCCGCCACATAGGCGCAGATCGCCGCAGCCTCCGCCATGGTCGCCTCGCCATCCTGCAGCGCCGGCACCTTGCCCATGGGATTGACCGTGAGGAATTCCAGCGATCGCTGTGCGCCGGTGGTGATGTCGGTCAGCACCCGCTCATAGGGCACGCCGGTCTCTTCCATCAGCCACAGGGCAGTGAACGACCGGGACCGTGGCGACCAGTACAGTTTCATAATGGCGAAGCTCCGTTGAAGGCTGGCGGCAGTTGTGCGGAGATTCGCTGGAGGGTGCAAGGTGGCCATGCTGCGCATGCGAGGCGCACCTTTCTTCCCTCTCCCCTTGTGGGAGGGGGTGGACGCGCGCAGCGCGGCCGGGTGAGGGGTAGACGCAAGCTCGGAACCCAGACCCCCCTCATCCGTCACGGCCTTCGGCCGTGCCACCTTCTCCCACAAAGGGAGAAGGAAGGAAGAAAGCCACCTAAAGCAAAAGCCCTCGCGATGTCTCGCGGGGGCTTTTCCAATTCAATCTGAAACAGCAGAGAAAACTACTCTGCCGCCTGCAGCATCGGTTCGGCCTTGATCTCGAAACGATCCGCATTCATCACCTTGGTCCACGCCTTGACGAAGTCCTTGGTGAATTTCGGACCGGCATCGCTGCAGGCGTAGACTTCCGCCAGCGCCCGCAGCTGCGAGTGGGCGCCGAAGATCAGGTCGACAGCCGTCGCGGTCCACTTCACCGCGTTGCTGTTGCGGTCGCGGCCTTCATAGACACCGTCCTGGCCGCTGACCTGCGACCACACGGTGCCCATGCCGAGCAGGTTGGCGAAGAAGTCGTTACTCAGCACGCCGGGCCTTGCGGTGAACACGCCATGCTTGGAATCCGCCGCATTGGCGCCGAGCACGCGCAGGCCGCCGATCAGCACCGTGAGTTCCGGCGCCGTCAGCTTCAGCAGTTGCGCGCGGTCGATCATCGCCTCTTCCGGCTTCATGAACTGCTGCTTGCTGCTGCTGACATAGTTGCGGAACGCATCGGCGCGCGGCTCGAGCGGCGCGAACGACGCCGCGTCGGTCTGTTCCGCAGAGGCATCCATGCGGCCCGGCGTGAACGGCACGGTCACGCTCTGGCCGGCATCCTTGGCCGCTTTCTCGATCGCCGCACAACCGCCGAGCACGATCAGGTCGGCGAGCGACACCTTCTTGCCGAAGCCTTTCTGGATCTCCTCCAGCTTGGCCAGCACGGTCGCGAGCTGGGCGGGCTGGTTGACCTCCCAGTCCTTCTGCGGCGCGAGGCGAATGCGGGCGCCGTTGGCGCCGCCGCGCTTGTCGGAACCGCGGAACGTCGAGGCCGAGGCCCAGGCGGTGGAGACCAGCTGCGACACGGTGAGGCCGGAGGCGAGGATCTTCGCCTTCAGCTCGGCAATGTCCGCGTCGTTGATCAGCGGATGATCGACGGCGGGGATCGGATCCTGCCAGATCAGCGTTTCCTTCGGCACCAGCGGGCCCAGATAGCGCACCACCGGGCCCATGTCGCGATGAGTCAGCTTGAACCATGCGCGCGCGAAGGCATCGGCGAACTGGTCCGGATTCTCGTAGAAGCGGCGCGAGATCTTCTCGTAGATAGGATCGATCTTTAGCGCGAGATCCGACGTCAGCATGGTCGGCAGGTGCTTCTTCGACGGGTCGAATGCATCCGGGATATCGGCCGGGGCATTTTTCGCCACCCACTGCTTCGCACCGCCCGGGCTCTTGGTCAGTTCGTAGTCGAACTTGAACAGATTGTCGAAGAAGTGGTTGCTCCACTTCGTCGGGGTCTGCGTCCAGGTCACTTCCAGGCCGCTGCCGATGGCGTCGGCGCCCATGCCGGTGCCATGCTTGCTCTTCCAGCCGAGGCCCTGGTCCTCGAGCGCGCCGGCTTCCGGGTCGACGCCGACGAATGACGGATCACCGGCGCCGTGGGTCTTGCCGAAGGTGTGGCCGCCGGCGATCAGCGCCACGGTCTCTTCATCGTTCATCGCCATGCGGGCGAAGGTCTCGCGGATGTCCTTCGCCGAAGCGAGCGGATCGGGATTGCCGTTGGGCCCTTCCGGATTGACGTAGATCAGGCCCATCTGCACGGCGCCGAGCGGCTCGGCCAGCTCGCGTTCGCCGCTGTAGCGCTCGTCGCCCAGCCAGCTGCCTTCGGGACCCCAGTACAGCTCTTCCGGCTCCCAGGTGTCAGCGCGACCGCCGGCGAAGCCGAAGGTCTTGAAGCCCATGGATTCCAGCGACACGTTGCCAACCAGCACGAACAGGTCGGCCCACGACAGCTTCTTGCCGTACTTCTGCTTGATGGGCCACAGCAGGCGGCGGGCCTTGTCGAGGTTGACGTTGTCAGGCCAGGAATTGAGCGGCGCGAAGCGCTGCTGACCGCCACCGGCGCCGCCACGGCCATCGGTGGTGCGATAGGTGCCGGCGCTGTGCCAGGCCAGACGAATGAACAGCCCGCCGTAATGGCCGAAATCCGCCGGCCACCATGGCTGCGAGTCGGTCATCAGGGCATGCAGGTCCTTGACCACGGCATCGAGGTCAAGAGTCTTGAATTCCTCGGCGTAGTTGAACGCTTCGCCCATTGGGTCGGCAGACGGATGAATGGCGTGCAGCACGCCGATATCCAGATGCTCCGGCCACCAGTCCTTGTTGCGATAGGCCTTGCTTTTCGGGCCCTTGCCCTTGGCGTCGTGTGCCACCGGGCACTTGCCGGCATCGTCTGTCTTCTGGTCCATGGTTCTCTCCTCCGCCGTCTGGAACTGCGGCGCTGTCGGGCCATGGCGGGTGCCATATCGCCGCAAGACAACATCCGGATTTCCAAAAGCTCTGTGTTTTCAATCGCGAACTCGCCGTGCGAGCCTGATGGTCATGCTAGCCGGAGTTTGCGACATTACCTTGGAAGATATCCAAGATCAGGTCCAGTCGAATTGTCTTCGTCCTTCGATCAGTTTATCTGATCATCCATGATCACGCTTCGCCAGCTTCGCTATCTCGCCGCTCTCGCCAAACACGGCCATTTCGGCCGCGCCGCAGACGCCTGCGCCGTCACCCAGCCTGCATTGTCGATGCAGATCCGCGATCTGGAGCGCACGTTGGGGGTCAAGGTGGTGGAGCGGCGCCCCGGCGAGGTCATGCTCACCGATGTCGGACGCGAGATTGCGCGGCGCGGCGAGGACGTGCTGGCGGCGTCGCGCGACCTGGTGGATTTCGCGCGGCACCGCGGCGGCGTGCTGACCGGGCGACTGACGCTCGGGGTTATTCCGTCCCTGGCGCCGTATCTGCTGCCGCGAATTTTGCCGGTGCTGCAGCAGCAGTTTCCGGAGCTGCGACTGGAACTGCGCGAGACCCAGACCAGGCAACTGGTCGACGACGTCAAGAGCGGCGCGCTGGATGCCGCGATGCTGGCGCTACCGCTCGGCGAGCCCGAGATCGACACGCTGAAACTGTTCTACGACCTGTTCCTGCTGGCGGTCCCGGCGAACGATCCGCGGCCGGTGACGACCCGCATCAATGCCGCCGAGATCGACCAGCGCCGGCTGATCCTGCTGGAAGACGGCCACTGCCTGCGCGACCAGGCGCTGGCGTTCTGCGGCACGGTCGCGCGGTCGAACGGGTCAGGGGCCCCCGGCATGGCGTTCGCGGCATCAAGCCTCTCGACAGTGATGCAGATGGTCGCCAGCGGCTACGGCACCACGCTGATCCCGCAGATCGCCGCCGATGTCGAGAAACGCGACAATCGGGTGAAATTCCTGCGGCTGGAGAATCCGCAGCCGGGTCGCAGCATCGGCCTGGTGTTTCGCAAGACCTCGCCACGCAAGGCGGACTTTGCGGCGCTGGGCGATGTGGTGAAGGGGTGCGTGTGATCTTTCTTCCCTCTCCCGCTCGCGGGGGAGGGTGGCCGCGCGAAGCGCGGACGGGTGGGGGAGCCGCAGACGTCGGCGCTTGTGGCTGCCCCCTCCCTGGCCCTCCCCCGCAAGCGGGAGAGGGGACCTACGGAGCGCATTGCGTAGACGGAGTACTAAATCCCCAGCGTCCCCGCCTTCGCCGCGGCATAGCGTTCGCCGATCACCTTCCAGTTCACCGTATTCCACCACGCCTTCAGATAGTCGGCGCGGCGGTTCTGGTAGTTGAGGTAATAGGCGTGCTCCCAGACGTCATTGCCCATCAGCGCGCGCTTGCCGTCCATGATCGGACTGTCCTGGTTGGGACGGGTCTCGATCGACAGCTTGCCGGTCTTGTCGACGATCACGAACACCCAGCCGGAGCCGAACTGGCGGCCGCCGGCGGCATTGAAGTCGGTCTGGAATTTCTCCATGCCGCCGAGGTCGCGATCGATCGCGGCCAGCACCTCGCCTTCCGGCTTGCCGCCGTTCGGTCCCATGATCTGCCAGAACATGGTGTGGTTGGCGTGGCCGCCGAGATTGTTGCGCACCAGGAACTTGATGTCGTCGTTCAATGCGTTGAGGTTGCCGAGCACATCCGGAATCGGCGTCGTCGCCAGCTGCGGATTGGCCTTGGCGACGTTGTTCATGTTGGCGACGTAGGCGGCGTGATGCTTGTCGTGATGGATTTCCATGGTCCTGGCATCGATGTGCGGCTCGAAGGCATTGGTGGGGTAGCCGAGCGGATCAAGCACGAACGGGCCGGCGGGCGCGGGCGCCGCGGCCTGCGCGAACACCAGACGCGGGGCGGCGGCGACTGCGACAATGCCGGTCGCAGCGAACATCAGGTGGCGTCGGGACATCAGGGACATCGGGTCTCTCCGTGGGGTGAGCGAATGCTCTCGATAGCTGGCGGAATATCATGGCGTTCGTTGGAGCAACTACGCGACGCAGTCTCCTACAGTTTCACCGCCGGTCATAGTGTCGCAGCGGCACAGGCACATCAGCCGGGGTCAAACAAAAGGGCGGCCTTTCGGCCGCCCTTTTCATTGTTCGCGATGCGCAGAAATTACTCTGCAGCGGCAGTACCTTCGGCGGCCTTCTGCTTGGCCTCGAGGTCCTCGCCGGTCTCCTGGTCGACCACCTTCATCGACAGACGCGTCTTGCCGCGATCGTCGAAGCCGAGCAGCTTGACCTTGACCTTGTCGCCTTCCTTGACGACGTCGGAGGTCTTCTGCACGCGGCCGGAAGCGAGCTGGCTGATATGGACCAGGCCGTCCTTGGCGCCGAAGAAGTTCACGAACGCACCGAACTCCATGACCTTGACGACGGTGCCGTCATAGATCGCGTTGAGTTCCGGGTCAGAGGCGATCGACTTGATCCACTTGATCGCGGCCTTGATCGATTCGCCATCGCTGGACGCCACCTTGACGGTGCCGTCGTCGTCGATGTTCACCTTGGCGCCGGTCTTTTCCACGATCTCGCGGATCACCTTGCCGCCGGTGCCGATCACTTCACGGATCTTGTCGGTCGGGATCTTGAACGTCTCGATGCGCGGCGCGTATTCGCCGAGCTCGGCACGGGCATTGTTGAGCGCCTTCGACATCTCACCGAGAATGTGAATGCGGCCTTCCTTGGCCTGACCCAGAGCGACCTTCATGATCTCTTCGGTGATACCGGCGATCTTGATGTCCATCTGCAGCGAGGTGATGCCGGTGTCGGTGCCGGCGACCTTGAAGTCCATGTCGCCGAGGTGATCTTCATCGCCCAGGATGTCCGACAGAACCGCAAAGCGCTCGCCCTCGAGAATGAGGCCCATGGCGATACCCGCCGTCGGCCGCTTCAGGGGGACGCCCGCATCCATCAGCGCGAGAGAGGCGCCGCAGACCGAAGCCATCGACGACGAACCGTTGGATTCGGTGATCTCGGAGACCACGCGCACCGTGTACGGGAATTCGTGATGGCCCGGCAGGATCGGATGGATCGCGCGCCAGGCGAGCTTGCCGTGGCCGATTTCGCGACGCTTGGTGCCGCCCATGCGGCCGGTTTCGCCGACCGAGTAGGGAGGAAAGTTGTAGTGCAGCAGGAACGTCTCTTTGTACGTGCCCGACAGCGAGTCGATGTACTGCTCGTCTTCGCCGGTGCCGAGCGTGGTCACGACCAGCGCCTGGGTCTCACCGCGGGTGAACAGCGCCGAACCGTGGGCACGCGGCAGCACGCCGACTTCACAGACGATCGGACGGACCGTGGTCAGGTCGCGGCCGTCGATGCGCTTCTTGGTGTCGAGGATGTTCCAGCGAACGATCTTCGATTCCAGTTCCTTGAACACGGCGGCGATGCGGAGCTTGTCGTATTTCGGCTCCTGGCCTTCCGGGAAGTAATGCGCCATCACCTTCTGCTTGACGGCGCCGACGGCAGCGTAGCGGTCCTGCTTGATGGCGATTGCGTAGGCCGAGCGCAGCTCGGTCTCCACCATGCCCAGCATTTCCTTTTCGAGCGCACTGTCGTCGATGGTCTTGACTTCGCGCGGCTCCTTGGCGGCCTTCTCGGCAAGCTCGATGATCGCCTTGATCACCGGCTGGAAGTGGCGATGACCGAACATCACGGCGCCGAGCATGATGTCTTCGTTCAGCTCCTTGGCTTCGGATTCCACCATCAGCACGGCGTCGCCGGTGCCGGCGACGACCAGGTCGAGCTGGGTGTCGGCCATTTCGTCGAGGGTCGGGTTGAGCACGAACTCATCGTTGATGAAGCCGACGCGCGCTGCGCCGATCGGGCCCTGGAACGGGGCGCCGGAAATCGTCAGCGCGGCCGAGGTGGCGATCAGCGCCAGAATGTCCGGATCGTTCTCCATGTCGTGCGACAGCACGGTGACGACGACCTGGGTCTCGTTGCGCCAACCATCGACGAACAGCGGACGGATCGGACGGTCGATCAGGCGGGAGACCAGGGTCTCCTTCTCGGTCGGACGTCCCTCGCGCTTGAAGTAACCGCCCGGGATGCGGCCGGCGGCGTAGGTCTTCTCGATATAGTCGACGGTCAGCGGCAGGAAGTCGATGCCGTCCTTGGCGGTCTTGGCGGCGACCACGGTGGCGATGACGACGGTCTCGCCATAGGTGGCGATCACAGCGCCGTCGGCCTGACGGGCGATCTTGCCGGTCTCGAGCTTGAGCGGACGGCCGCCCCAATCGATTTCGACGGTATGAATATTAAACATCGTGTTTTTCTTTCATGGGTTCACGAAACGACGCGGCGCCCGAAACGCAAAAGCCAGAAATCCGGAAGTCTCGTGCAAGACGGCGAGACGCTGTCCGCTCCATCAGCGAAATCAGCGTCCGGCGATCCTGCCGAATCTTCCAGAATCCTGGCTCTTGCATTCAAAATGGCGTCCATCCTTCCGATGGTCGCGGGAATGACCCGCGCGACGGGCACCTTGCCCGTCATCGTCCAGCCGCCGGAGTGCTGCTGGACGTTATCGTGAGAGCCATCACGATGGCTCCCACTACGCTTGCCGAATGGCCCAATGCGGAAAACCGGAACCCGGTTTTCCGGACCAAACGTAAAACGCGCGCAAGATGCGCGCGTAAAACTTCTCGATCAGCGACGAATGTTGTGCTTTGCGAGCAGCGCCTTGTAGCGCGCCTCGTCCTTGCGCTTGATGTAATCAAGCAGCGAACGACGCGTCGAGACGAGCTTCAGAAGACCACGGCGGGAATGGTTATCCTTGACGTGGGTCTTGAAGTGGCCGGTCAGGTTGGCAATGCGTTCCGAGAGGATCGCAACCTGGACCTCCGGCGAACCGGTGTCGCCGGTCTTGTTGGCATTGGTCTTGATGACTTCCGCTTTGCGTTCTGCGGTAATCGACATCGTCAAACACTTTCTTTGCGAGCCGAACTGGCGGTCAGTCCGGTCAGGTTGAAGACGCGCTTGGGGATGAGTTCGCCATTGTTAATCTCGGCGAGGGCCAGAAGCCGGCCTGCCACCGTGACATAAACTGTGCCGCTACAATTGGGCGCATCCCGTCCGCGCAACAAAACGGCCTGGCCCCGATGGAGCCTTGCCGCATCTGCCCGTGTGACGGCCAGTGCCGGGATGTCGTCCAGCGCGGTCTCAACGGGCAGTAGCGCGTCGGCGAGGTGACCCTCGCCAGACGCGGCTCTATCGCACAAAGCCTCCAACTGTTCCAGCGGAATCATGTCGGCCTCCTTAAAAGGACCGACCAGGGTGCGACGAAGCGCGCTGATATGGCCGTAGCAGCCCAGCAGCCGTCCGATGTCGCGGGCCAGCGCCCGCACATAGGTGCCCTTGCCGCATTCGGCCTCGAACACCGAATTGTTGCTATCCGGCTGTTCCGTCAGGATTAATTCGTGAATGACGACCGGCCGGGGAACCAGCGGCACGATTTCGCCGTCGCGCGCCAGGTCATAGGCGCGCTCGCCGGCGATCTTGATGGCCGAATACTGCGGCGGGGTCTGCTCGATATTGCCGGTAAATTGCGGCAGCAGCGCCTCGATCTGTTCGCGGGTCGGGCGCAGCTCGCTGGAGAAGGTGACCTTGCCCTCGGTATCGTCGGTATCGCGCTCCTCGCCCCAGGTGACCGTGAAGCGATAGCGCTTGCGGCCGTCCATCACGAAGGGAACGGTCTTGGTGGCCTCGCCCATGGCGATCGGCAGCCCACCGGACGCCAGCGGATCCAGGGTGCCGGCATGGCCGGCGCGCTTGGCCTGGAACAGCCGCTTCACCACCGCCACCGCATGGGTCGAGGTCATGCCGATCGGCTTGTCGAGGATGACCCAGCCATGCACGTCGCGCTTGTCGCGGCGAACCTGACCCTGCTGGCGCGACTGCTTGCCGCCGCGCGAACGGTTGTCATCGCGGCCGTCACGGCCCTGCTGCGCGTCGGCCTCCGCCCCGAGCGGGGCAATGGCCGGCACATGGGCCGTATGGTCGCCGTGACCATCATGGGAAGGCATGCTTTTTTCAACGCCGGTCGATTCATCGATCTGCGAATCGAGGGCGGCGTCTGGGGTCGTCACGGTCATCAATTATCTTCCGGTTCTTGCGAATTTTGTGCGAGGTCGCGCTGCACGGCGGGCGTGCGCAACAGTTTTTCGATCCGGTCTGCCTCGTCGAAGCGTTCGTCGATGCGGAAGCGCAGATCGGGCGCAAATTTGAGGTTCACCTTGCGGGCGACGGCGGTGCGGATGAACGGCTTGTTGGCGGCCAGCGCCTTCAGCACCTTGTCGGTGTCGCGGCCGCCAAGCGGCATCACGTAGACGGTGGCGAGCTTGAGGTCCGGCGACATCCGCACTTCCGGCACGGTGATCAGGTTGGTCTCGAGCACGGGGTCATGGACGCCCCCTGTCGACAGGATGTCGGCCACCGCGTGGCGTATGATTTCGCCGACCCGCAACTGGCGCTGCGAGCCGCTCGAGGTGGAGGTTTTTTGATGATGCTTGGGCATCGCTGAATTCCAAAGCTGGCGTCATGCCCGCCGGTAGCGCGGGCATCCACGTCTTCGCATTGAGTCTGACAAGGCATGGATGGCCGGGAAAAACTCCCGGCCATGACGCCTCTTCGTTGGTCCGGCTATCTGTAAGACTTGGACTTACAGAAAGATCCCGACTTACAGGGAGCGCTGGATCGTCTCGACGCGGTAGCACTCGATGATGTCGCCGGCGCGCATGTCGCCGTAACTCTCGAATGCCATGCCGCATTCCTGACCGGACTGCACTTCCTTCACTTCGTCCTTGAAGCGCTTCAGGGTCGACAGTTTGCCTTCGTGCACCACGACGTTGTCGCGGATCAGGCGCACATTGGCGCCGCGTTCCACGGTGCCGTCGGTGACGCGGCAACCCGCGACCTTGCCGACCTTGGAGATGTTGAACACCTCCAGGATCAGGGCGTTGCCGAGCATGGTCTCGCGCAAAGTCGGCGCGAGCAGGCCGGACATCGCCTTCTTCACGTCATCCACGAGGTCGTAGATGATGTTGTAGTAGCGGATCTCGATGCCGTTGCGCTTGGCAGCCGCGGCCGCTTCCTTGTTGGCGCGGACCGAGAAGCCGATGATGGCGGCGTTGAAACCTTCCGCCAGCGTGACGTCGGATTCGCTGATGCCGCCGACGCCCGCATGCAGGATGCGCGCGGCGACTTCGTCGGTACCGAGCTTCTCCAGCGAGCCGAGGATCGCTTCGAGCGAGCCCTGCACGTCGGCCTTGATGATCAGCGGGAAGTCCTTGCGGCCGGTGGTCTTCAGCTGGCTCATCATCTGCTCGAGCGAGCCGCGCATGCCGGAAATGGCCGATGCGGACTTCTCGCGCTTCTGATGGGCGCGGTAGCTGGTGACTTCGCGGGCGCGGGCTTCGTTCTCGACCACGGCGACGCGATCGCCGGCTTCCGGCGGGCCGTTGAAGCCGAGCACCTCGACCGGAACCGACGGACCGGCTTCGGTCAAGGTGACGCCCTGATCGGAGATCAGCGCGCGGACGCGGCCCATTTCAGCGCCGGCGACGATGATGTCGCCCACGCGCAGGGTGCCGCGCTGGACCAGCACGGTGGCGACCGGACCACGGCCGCGATCGAGCTTGGCTTCGATCACCGTGCCTTCGGCCGGACGGTCGGTGTTGGTCTTGAGATCCAGCAGTTCGGCCTGCAGCGCGATCATTTCCAAGAGCTTGTCGAGGTTGGTCTTGTTCTTGGCCGAGACCTCGACGTCGACGACGTCACCGCCGAGCGATTCGACCTGCACTTCGTATTGCAGCAGCTCGGTGCGCACGCGCTCCGGCTTGGCGTCGGGCTTGTCGATCTTGTTGATCGCCACGATCATCGGCACCTTCGCCGCCTTGGCGTGGTTGATGGCCTCGATGGTCTGCGGCATGACGCCGTCATCGGCGGCGACGACCAGGATCACGATGTCGGTGACCTTGGCGCCGCGGGCGCGCATCGCGGTGAACGCGGCGTGGCCCGGGGTGTCGATGAAGGTGATCTTCTTGCCGCTCTCGGGCGAGGTGACCTGGTAGGCGCCGATGTGCTGGGTGATGCCGCCGGCTTCGCCGGACACCACGTTGGCATGGCGCAGCGCGTCGAGCAGCGAGGTCTTGCCGTGGTCGACATGGCCCATGACGGTGACGACGGGCGAACGCGGCTCGACGTCGGTGGAATTGTCCACCTTGTCGAACAGGCCCTCTTCCACGTCCGACTCGGCGACGCGCTTGACGGTGTGGCCGAGTTCCTCGGCGACGAGCTGGGCGGTGTCGGCATCGATCACGTCGGTGATCTTGACCATCTGGCCCTGCTTCATCAGCAGCCGGATCACGTCCACGGCGCGCTCGGCCATGCGGTTGGCGAGCTCCTGGATGGTGATCGCTTCCGGGATGATGACCTCGCGAACCAGCTTTTCCTTCGGCTCGTTCGACTGATGGCCCTTCAGGCGCTGGGTCCGGCGACGGAACGAGGCGATGGAACGCTCGCGCACGTCGTCGGCGGAGAGTGCCGTGACCAGGGTCAGGCGGCCGCGCTGCTTGGCGGGCGCCGGCTTGGCGGTGGTCTTGGGCGGGGTGACGGGGCGCGCAATGCCGCCGGGACCGCGGCGGATCTGG
>DATCUS010000127.1:0-5513 GCA_036561845.1 Tardiphaga sp.
GGCCGCCCCAGGTGATGCGGCCCGCGCTCGGCCGCGCCAGCCCCATGCACAGCCGCAGCAAAGTGGTCTTGCCGGAACCGTTGGGACCGACGATCAGCGTCGGCGCACCCGGATGGAGTGTCAGGCTGAGGCGGTCGACGATGGTGGTCGGTCCCGCCGTCAGCGAGACCCTGTCGAGCACCACGGGCAGTTCGCTCAACGGCGCGCGCATGGTCATCCCGCCTGCCGTTCGGACCACAGCCGCGCGCCCCAGGCGGCGGCGTTGATCGCCAGCACCAGCGCCACCAGCACCAGGCCGAGGCCCATGGCCAGCGGCAGGTCGCCCTTGGAGGTTTCCAGCGCGATGGCCGTGGTCATGGTGCGGGTGAAGCCGTCGATATTGCCGCCGACGATCATCACCGCGCCGACCTCGGCGGCGGCGCGGCCGAAGCCGGCGAGCAGCGCCGTCAGCAGGCTGTAGCGGGCATCCCACAGCAGCGTCGCCATGCGGCCCAGCGGCCCGACATCCATGGCGTTGAGCTCGTCGCGATACTCGACCCAGAGATCCTCGACGGTCTGCCGCGTCAGCGCGGCGATGATCGGCACGATCAGGATGGTCTGCGCCACTACCATCGCCGTCGGCGTGAACAGGATGCCCATGGTGCCGAGCGGGCCGGAGCGCGACAGCAACAGATAGACCGCGAGGCCGACCACCACCGGCGGCAGGCCCATCATGGCGTTGAGCAGCACGACCAGCGCGGCGCGGCCGGGGAACCGGGTCAGCGCCAGCAGCGCACCAAGCGGCATGGCGATGGCCGCGGCGATCGCCGCCGCCGACAGGCTGACGGCCAGCGACAGCCGGACGATGGCGAACAGGGTGGCGTCGCCGCTCACGATCAGCTGCCAGGCGTTGAGGTCGTTGGGCATGACTGCCTCCCGCCGCCTTGTTCTCCAATCGCTTCGGCGTTGTCAATTCCATCGATGAGCGCAGTGCGACTACTATCCGGGAACGCAATCATGCCATAGGCTTTGCCTATGTCGCGGCCGCAGAGCCGCGCGCTTCAGGGAGAAGACCGACATGCCTGCCAGGTACTTTTTCGCGGCGGCGATGGCCAGCGCCGCGCTGCTCGCGGCACCATCAGCCCGCGCCCAGGTCTCCGACGATGTCGTCAAGATCGGCGTGCTCACCGACATGACAGGGCCGTCATCGACCCCGTCCGGTCAGGGCTCCGTCACCGCGGCGCAGATGGCGATCGACGATTTCGGCGGCACCGTGCTCGGCAAGCCGATCAGCATCATCGTCGGCGATCACCAGATCAAGCCGGACATCGGCGCCGGCATCGCGCGACGTTGGTACGACACCGAACAGGTCGACCTGATCGTCGACGTGCCGATTTCCGCCGTGGGACTCGCGGTGCAGAACGTCGCCAATGATCGCAAGAAACTGTTGATCGTCCACGCCACGGGCACCGCCGACTTCCACGGCAAGTTCTGTTCGCCCTACACCATGCAATGGGTGTTCGACACCCGCGCGCTGGCGGTGGGAACCGCGCAGGAAGTCGTGAAGCGCGGCGGCGACACGTGGTTCTTCATCACCGACGATTTCGCCTTTGGCCATTCGCTGGAACGCGATGCCTCTGCTGTCATCACCAGGAGCGGCGGCAAGATTCTGGGCGCGGTGCGGCCGCCGTTCGGCACGCCGGATCTGTCGTCCTTCGTGCTGCAGGCCCAGGCGTCGAAAGCAAAGATCATCGGCATCGCCGGTGGCCCGCCGAACAATGTCAACGAGATCAAGACCGCCGCCGAATTCGGCGTGTTCAAGGGCGGCCAGCAGATGGCCGCGCTGCTGGCGCTGATCACCGACGTGGATTCGCTGGGCCTGCCGGCGGCGCAGGGGCTGCTGCTGACCACCGCCTTCTACTGGGACATGGACGACAAGACCCGCGAATGGTCGAAGCGCTATTTCGCGAAGATGAAGCGGATGCCGACCATGTGGCAGGCCGGGGTGTATTCCTCGGTGATGGTCTATCTCAACGCCATCAAGGCGGCAGGCACCGACGAGCCGCTGAAGGTCGCCGCGACGATGCGCGAGAAACCGATCGAGGATTTCTTCGCCCGCAACGGCACGCTGCGCGAGGACGGGCTGATGGTGCACGATCTGATGCTGGTGCAGGTCAAAACGCCCGAGGAATCGAAGTATCCGTGGGACTACTACAAGATCCTGGCCAGGATCCCCGGCGCCGACGCGTTCGGCCCGCCGGATCCGGCGTGCGCGCTGGGGAAGAAGTAGGAGATGAACAACTACGGCGGCACTCCTCTTCCCTTCTCCCCTTGTGGGAGAAGGTGCCTTCGCGAAGCGAAGGCGGATGAGGGGTAGCTGCGGAGCTCGGAGCTACCCCTCATCCGTCACGGCCTGCGGCCGTGCCACCTTCTCCCACAAGGGGAGAAGGAAGAACCGGTGCGCTACTTCACCAATCCGATCTCCCTGAAGTACTTCAGAACGCCGGGATGGATCATCTCCACGCTCGGTGCCGCCGCCAATGTGTTCGCTGCCGTCGTCTCCTTCGCCTGCGGCAGCCGCGCGCCGAGGTCGGCTTCGGCGTCGTGCAGCGTCTTCGCCAGCCGATAGGCGACATCGTCGGCCAGATCGGCGCGGGCCAGCACGAAACTCCACGAGCCCAGCGAGGCGATCGGCGCATCCTGGTGCGGATAGCTGCCTGCCGGCACCAGCATCGGCTTGAGGAACGTGTGCTTCGCCCGGATGCGGGCGATCTCGCCGTCGTCCGGCGCGATGAAGCGGGCACCGCCCTCGCTTTCGCTCATGGCCTTGAAGCCGGGCCAGCCGACACCGGCGCCCCACAGCGCCGCGACGCGGCCGTCCTGCACCATGGCCGGGCCGTCGCCGGCGCGATCGAGATAGACCGCCGTGAAATCCTTCTCCTGGTCGAGGCCGATTCCGTCGAGCACATAGCGCGCCAGGATCGGCAGGCCGGAGCCTTTGGCGCCGAAGGCGACGGGCTTGCCGACGAGGTCGCGGATGCTGCGGTACGGGCTGTCGGCGCGGACCACGAACATGCCGGGATTGGAGGAGATGGCGCTCAAGATCTTCAGCGGCGTCGGCTTGCGGCCGATGCCCATGAAGGCCTCATAGGCCGGCTCACCGGCCACCAGCCCGAGATCGAGACTGCCGGCCTCCAGCAGCGGGATGTTCTCGTAGCTGCCCTTGGTGTTGCGCGGCTCGATCTTGATCGCCGGATCGGCGGCTTGCATGGCCGCGACGAAAGCGTCGCCATAGACCGGGAAGCCGCCGCCCGGCGTCGCCGTGCCCAGGCTGATGATGGGTTCGGGAATCGCCTTGCCTCCGTCCTGCGCCGCAGCAGCGCCGCTGAACAACAGCGCCACGCAAGCGATACGAATGATGATCATGGGGTTCGCGCCTTCCAGGGGTTGCCCGCCCACACTGACCGCCTCGGCGCGGCTGCGTAAAGCAAAAGCTGAAGGTCGCATAGGCAAATCCGATATTTTGTGAAAGCATGGTCACAACGGGCGCCAACAGCCCGGTCGATCCGGCGATCGCGGTCACCGCGACACCGGACCAACCATCGAGGGGAAGCATGATCGCCTTTTTGCGCACCGGCCTTGTCAGTCTCGTTTGCGTCTTCGGCATCCTCGCCGCGCCGGCCCAGGCCGCGGACTATCCCAACCGGCCGGTGCGCTGGCTGATCGGCTTCGCCGCCGGCGGGCCGGTGGACATCGTGGCGCGGATCATGAGCCAGTGGCTGTCCGAGCATTTCAACCAGCAGTTCGTGGTCGAGAACCGCGCCGGCTCCGGCGGCAATCTCGCCGCCGCGGCCACAGTGAACTCCGCGCCCGACGGCTACACGCTGCTGTTCGTGGCGCCGAACAACGCCATCTCGGCATCGCTGTACAAAAAGCTGCCCTATGATTTCATCCGCGATACCACGCCGGTCGCCAGCATCATGCAGCTCACCAACCTGATGGTGGTGTCGAACGCGATGCCGGTGAAGACCGTCAAGGAATTCATCGACTACTGCAAGGCCAACCCCGGCAAGATCTCCTACGCCTCGTCGGGCAACGGCACCTCGGTGCACATGTCGGCGGAACTGTTCAAGGCGCTGACCAAATGCGAGATGCAGCACGTGCCATATCGCGGCTCGGCGATCGCCTTTCCCGACATCATCTCCAACAAGGTGCAGCTGATCTTCGACAACCTGCCCTCGGCGCTCGAACAGGTGCGCGGCGGCACGGTGCGCGCGCTCGGCGTCACCTCGCCGCAGCGCTGGCCGACGGTGCCCGACGTGCCGGCCATCGCCGAGACCGTGCCTGGCTTCGAGTCGGTGGGCTTCTACGGCATCTCGGCGCCGAAGGGCACGCCGCCGGAGATCGTCGCGACCCTCAACAAGGCGGTCGGCGAGGCGCTGAAGGATCCCAAGCTGGTGGCCCGTCTCGGCGAGGTCGGCGGCCTGCCGAAGCCGATGACCCCGGCGGAATTCGGCAAGCTGGTCGCCGACGAAACCGACAAGTGGCGCAAGGTGGTGGAATTCGCCGGCGTATCGGTGGACTGACACGCCGCCGCCCCGGTGCGCTGCCGGCTCGGTCCTGCAGCTCAATGGTTAGCCGGCCGTTTCGGACGGTCGGACTGCAGGTTCAAGTCCGTCAGGACCCACCGATCCTCACAGCTCACATGGCATCGTAGGCCGCGACAATCGCCGTGGCCGCCTTGCGCACCTCGGCGGCGGACTGGCCGGGCTGATACAGCGCGGTGCCGATGCCAAAGCCGGTGATGCCGGCGGCGCGCCATTCGGCGAAGTTGGCCGGCCCTGCCCCGCCGACCGCATAGATCGCGGTGTCCGCCGGCAGCACCGCGCGCATCGCCTTGATGCCCGCGGGCCCCACCACCGAACACGGAAAGATCTTCAGCCCGTCGGCGCCGGCAGCCAGCGCGGCAAAGCACTCCGATGGCGTCAGCACGCCGGGCCATGATTCGAGCTGTGCCGATTTGGTCGCCGCGACGACGTCGGCATTGAAGTTCGGCGACACGACGATCCTGCCGCCGGCCTCGGCGACCTCGCGCACCTGCTGCGCGGTCAGCACGGTGCCGGCGCCGATGGTCGCCACGGCGCCAAAGGTCTTTGCGAGGTGTTCGATGGTCTGCAGCGGCTGCGGCGAATTGAGCGGGATCTCGAGGGTCGTGAGACCGGCCTCGATCAGCGCGGCGCAGATCGCCTCCGCCTCTTCGGGCCGGATTCCGCGCAGAATGCCGATGATGTTCCGCGTCATCAAAAATCCTTCGCGAGTTGTCGCCAGGCGGAGCGCAGGCCGGCCAGAGTGACGAGGGTGGCGTCGGTCATATCGGACGAGCGACCGAGCACGCGTAATGCCTCCGCATAGTGGGCCGCCTGCGCGCCGTTGCCAACCAGCGTCACGTCGCTGTCGTTCCAGTATGCCTGCGTCGCGGCCAGTTCGGCGCCGATCAGCAGGCCGGACAGCCGCGCCCGCGCGCCGGCTGCCGT
>DATCUS010000128.1:0-2702 GCA_036561845.1 Tardiphaga sp.
CGGCGTCGTCGGCCAGCCGGCTGGCGTTGCGCACCTGGGCGCCGATGCCTTCGGCGGAATGGGTGAACTTGTCAGCGGCCTGCGCGAAGGTGGTGGCGGTGGTCTGCGCTGCGCTGGTCTGGCCGGTGAGGGCGTCGGTGCGCTGGCGGATGGTCGACAGGGTGGAGGCGGTGGATTCGGCGCCGCCGGCCACCGACTGCGCGGCGCGCTCAAGCTGGCGGATCAGCGCACCGAGCTCGAGCTCCAGCAGTTCGAGAATCTCGCGCGCCGAATCGCGCTCCGGCTCCGGCGGGGCGACCTCGGCCACGGTCGGGACCTGGGCAACAGGACCAGGCGCCAGCGCCTGCCGCTTCCGAAACAATCCGAAGGCCATGAAATCTCTCTGGGATGCAATCTATGCGGGTATCCTTGCACCCCAACGTGAAGCCGTGGTTAACGGATGTGCGATGCTTGAGCGCAGCCGGTATCCCAAGGCGGAAATCGGACCGTTTTTTTGATTTTGCCGGGTACGCGGCCTATAACCCCGCGCCGCCGCCCCCTGACAGACCGCACCAATCCAAGAGAGACCGCATGGCCGGACATTCCCAATTCAAGAACATCATGCACCGCAAGGGCCGGCAGGATGCCCAGAAGTCCAAGCTGTTCAGCAAGCTGGCGCGGGAAATCACCGTCGCGGCTAAGCTCGGCACCCCCGACCCGTCGATGAACGCCCGGCTGCGCGCCGCGGTCACCGCCGCCCGCCAGGAAAACATGCCGCGGGACAATATCGAGCGCGCCATCAAGAAGGCGATCGGCTCCGAGGGCGAGAACTATGACGAGATCCGCTACGAGGGCTACGGCCCCGGCGGCGTCGCCGTGATCGTCCAGGCGCTCACCGACAACAAGAACCGCGCCGCCTCCGACATCCGCTCCTATTTCACCAAGTCCGGCGGCAACCTTGGCGAAACCGGCTCGGTGTCGTTCATGTTCGACCATGTCGGCATCATCGAATACGACGCAGGCAAAGCCTCCGCCGACGACATGCTGGAAGCCGCCATCGAGGCCGGCGCCGACGACGTGGTGTCCTCCGAGGGCGGCCACGAGGTCTATGCCTCGCAGGAAACCTTTCGCGAGGTGGCCAAGGCGCTGGAGGCAAGGTTCGGGGAACCCCGCAAGGCCGAACTGACCTGGAAGCCGCACAACACCGTTCCGGTGGACGACGAGACCGGCGAGAAGCTGCTGAAGCTGATCGACCTCCTGAACGACCACGACGATGTGCAGAACGTCTACGCCAACTTCGAAGTGTCGGACGCGCTGGTCGCGAAGATGGGCGGCTGAGGCCAGCCGTCGCGTCAAACTCCGCTGTCGTCGCCCGGCCAGCGCGCACTTGCGCGCCGGGACCGGACGACCCAGTAAACACTGGTCTTTCGGGGCACACGCAGGTCGGCGTTTATTGGGTCCGCGCATGCGCGGGGACGACAGCCGGTCTGCACGGTGATTGGCGCGCGAGCCGCCAAATCGCCGTGCAAACTCTTCTGTTGCTATTTTGTTCTTAAGCTTTCGGCGTTATCACTGCGCCATGACAGCTGTCCCGATTCGTCCATCCGTCCGCATCATCGGCATCGATCCGGGCCTGCGCCGCACCGGCTGGGGCGTCATCGAGATCGACGGCAACCGGCTGACCTATATCGCCTGCGGCTCGGTGGAACCGCCGGATACGCTGCCGCTGGCGAGCCGGCTGCTCGGGATTCACGTCGGCCTGGCAAAGGTGCTGGCCGAGTTCGTGCCGATGGAGGCCGCGGTCGAGAACACCTTCGTCAACAAGGACGGCGTTGCCACGCTGAAGCTCGGCCAGGCCCGCGGCGTCGCCATGCTGGCGCCGGCCATGATCGGCATCACGGTCGCTGAATACGCGCCCAACCAGGTCAAGAAGACCGTGGTCGGCGCCGGCCATGCCGACAAGAGCCAGATCCAGATGATGCTGAAGATCCTGCTGCCCAAGGCCGAGCCGAAATCGGCCGACGCCGCCGACGCGCTGGCCATCGCCATCACCCACGCGCACCATCGCCAGAGTGCGCAGCGGCTGCTGCGGGTGGTGGGCGCATGAGGGGTCACGAGCGTAGCGGCTCTTCTTCCTTCCCTCTCCCCCGCGCGAAGCGAAGCTTCGCTAGGTGGGAGAGGGAAGAAGGGTGCATCACATGATCGGCAAACTCAAGGGCCTGATCGACTCCTACGGTGACGACTACGTCATCCTCGATGTCTCGGGCGTCGGCTACCAGGTGCATTGTTCCGCCCGCACGCTGCAGGCACTGCCGGCGCCGGGTGAGGCCGCGGTGCTGTCGATCGAGACCTATGTCCGCGAGGATCAGATCAAGCTGTTCGGCTTCCGCTCCGACCAGGAGCGCGAATGGTTTCGCCTGCTGCAGACCGTGCAGGGCGTCGGTGCCAAGGTGGCGCTGGCGGTGCTCTCGACCCTGCCGCCGGCCGACCTCGCCAATGCCATCGCGCTGCGCGACAAGGCCGCGGTGGCGCGCACGGTCGGCGTCGGCCCCAAGGTGGCCGAGCGCATCGTCACCGAATTGAAGGACAAGGCCCCGGCGTTTGCGTCCGTCGATCCGGCGGTGGTGGCGCTGTCCGGCGCCATCGACGACCGCAGCGCGCCGCGTCCGGTGTCGGATGCGATCTCCGCGCTGGTCAATCTCGGCTACGGCGCGCCGCAGGCC
>DATCUS010000129.1:0-10785 GCA_036561845.1 Tardiphaga sp.
GGTCCGCCTTCGCGGGCCTCGCCGGAACGGCCGCGCCGCCGTCGCCGCCGCTTGCGCTTGCGCCCATCGGCATCGGTTTCGCCAGCAACGCTCTCCGATGAGCCCTCGTCGTCAGTCAGGCCTTCGGTTTCCTCGGTCTCGATCTCGGCTTCGGTCTCGAAGGATTCGTCTTCCTCATAAGGCTCCTCGACCTGTACCGGGAACGCGGCCACCTGCGCCGCCAGCACCGCCTTGGCGGCCTCCAGCGTGTGCACCTGTTCGCCGCGATCGATCACGAAGGACTGCTGACCCGCGACAGTCGGGTCGGCGATGACCGCGAGGGTGACCTTGAAGCTGCTTTCCAGATCCCGCAGATGGCCGCGCTTATGGTTCAGCACATAGAGCGCGACGTCGGTGCGGGTGCGTACGATCAGGTTATGCGTCGCGCCCTTCATCAGGATCTCTTCCAGACCGCGCAGCAGCTGCAGCGCGACGGAGGAAACCGAGCGAACGTGACCGCTGCCGCCGCAATGCGGGCAGACTTCCGTCGAGCTTTCCAGCACGCTGGCGCGGATGCGCTGGCGCGACATTTCGAGCAGGCCGAAATGCGAGATGCGTCCGACCTGGATGCGTGCGCGATCCTGCCGCAGGCAGTCGCTGAGCTTGCGCTCGACCGCGCGGTTGTTGCGCTTCTCGTCCATGTCGATGAAGTCGATGACGATCAGGCCGGCGAGATCGCGCAGGCGGAGCTGACGGGCAACTTCCTCGGCGGCTTCGATGTTGGTCTTGAGCGCGGTGTCCTCGATATGGTGCTCTTTGGTCGAGCGACCCGAGTTGACGTCGATGGACACCAGCGCTTCGGTCTGGTTGAGCACGATGTAGCCGCCGGACTTCAACTGGACGGTGGGCGAGAACATCGCGTCGAGCTGGCTCTCGACACCCATCCGCGAGAACAGCGGCTGACCGTCGCGATACTGCTTCACCGCCCGGACGTTGCTTGGCATGAGCATGTGCATGAAGTCGCGGGCTTCCTGGTATCCGGCTTCGCCGGCGACCAGAATCTCGTCGATCTCCTTGTTGTAGAGATCGCGCAGCGAGCGCTTGATCAGTGAGCCTTCCTCATAGACGAGGGTGGGGGCCTGTGACTTCAGCGTCATGTCGCGCACGGTTTCCCACATGCGGATCAGGTATTCGAAGTCGCGCTTGATTTCCGGCTTGGTGCGCGAGGCACCTGCGGTGCGCAGGATGATCCCCATGCCTTCGGGCACGTCGAGATCCGACACGACTTCCTTGAGGCGGGAGCGATCCTGCGCCGAGGTGATCTTGCGGCTGATGCCGCCGCCGCGCGCAGTGTTCGGCATCAGCACGGCGTAGCGCCCGGCCAGCGAAAGGTAGGTGGTGAGTGCGGCGCCCTTGTTGCCGCGCTCTTCCTTGACAACCTGGACCAGCATCACCTGGCGACGCTTGATGACTTCCTGAATCTTGTACTGGCGACGCGGACGGAAGGCGCGTTCCGGCACTTCTTCCATGACGTCGTCACCGCCGACGGATTCGACGATATCCTCTTCGGCCTCCTCGCCGTCGTCTTCCTCATCGTCGTGTTCGTCGGCTTCCGAAGCGACCGCGTGTTCTTCCGCGTGATCGTCGAGATGGACGACGTCGTCAGCGTGCGCTGCGTTTTCGGCCGCGTGGGCTTCGTTGTGGGGTTCGTCGTGGCCGTGATCGTCTTGGGCGACGGTTGCGATCGGCTCATGCGTGTCAGCGGCGTGCTCGGGCACGATGCTGACGACAGGTGGCTGCTCTGGCAGCGCCTCGGGGGCCGGAGTCTCCGCTGCGACTTGCTCGTGGTCGTGGCCGTGCGCTTCATGGTCGTGATCGCCGACGGCGTGACCCGCAGTGTGGTCAGCCTCGGGATGCTCATGGTCGTCCTGGTCATCATGCTCACGGACGTCGTGGTCACGAGGATCCGCCTCGGGACCGTGATGCTCCTCGCCATAGGCATGCACGTGTTCACCGGCCTCGCCGAGGCGCGGCTGTTCGGCCTGCGACGGATCCAGGCTGGCGCTGGCAATAACGTCGCTCTGCACGCGTTCGCTGCTGCCGCGGCGACGCGAATTGCGGTGCCGCGGGCGCTTGCGGTTGGAGCGGTTCTCGGTCTCTTCCTCGGCTTCGCGGTGAGCGCGCTCGTCCGCCTCGATCAGCGCCTGACGGTCGGCGACCGGGATCTGGTAATAGTCGGGATGGATTTCGCTGAAGGCCAGGAAGCCATGACGGTTGCCGCCGTACTCAATGAAGGCGGCCTGCAGAGATGGCTCAACCCGGGTGACCTTGGCGAGGTAGATGTTGCCGCGAAGCTGCTTGCGCTGGGCGGTTTCGAAATCAAACTCTTCGACGCGATTGCCGCGAACCACGACAACCCGGGTCTCTTCCGGGTGGGTAGCATCGATCAACATTTTGTTTGGCATTTGGGGACTCTTGACGGCGGAGGGCGCGCGTGGCGGCAAGCGCGGAGCGCGCAGCCGGGTGACGCAACGGTCCACCTGATTCGGGGGTGAGGGGAAGGCCGAAACGCAACCCGGGGCGCCTTGCCGAACGCGAACCCAGTGCAGGGCGACGCACGAAGCGATTGCTTCGCATCGGCACGTTCCTCACCTGGGTCTCGGTCGGCATCACAGTCTGGCGCATCAAGCGTCGGCCCGTCTGAACAGGGGTGGCGGCAAAGGCGCCGCCTTTTGGCGCTGACGGTACCGGCGCGGCGCCAAGGCGCTCGCCGGCTATCGCATATTCCGCCCGGAAGGCCGGAATAATCGGTTATGAAGTGTCTAAAGCCGCCCCTGAGCAATTCGTGACCTGGGAACGGACGCCGCTCGGGCTAGAACCGCCACCCCTGATCAGCCGCGCGCTGCGCTGGCTGTGGAGTGGATCGGGAGGACGCATGGAGCTCAATCGAGAACCAGGCGCTGCACCGGGAGGCTGAACGCGACACAACCGGGAGTCTAAGTCGTCAGCCCCTCATACATACGAGGATCGCCTGCCGCATGCAAGAGAAGCGTCACAAGCCTGCAACAGTCAGGCTTATTCGGCGGGCGCGGCTTAAGCTTTGATTAACCGTGTCGTCCTATTGCGATAAGGAGGGCTGCTCGGAGGCACAGATTCGTTGGCGAGCCTAGCAAACCATATCAATCTAGTCGGCGCGGTGCTTGTGAGCGCCGCGGTGCTCGTTTGCGGGTGTTTCGGTACCGCTCATGCTGCAGATGAGGCCCCGGTTGCACTGGGCGCGGCGTTTCCCGTGGCGTCCGACGTACGTGTCGCCGGCGACGACCAGCAGACCCGTTTCATCCTCGATCTCGACAGGAAGATCCCGATTCGGGCCTTTGCGCTCGCCGATCCCTATCGCGTGGTGGTCGATCTACCGCAGGTCACCTTCCGCCTCGAAGCCGGCGCCGGAACCGCCACGCGCGGACTCATCAAGGCGTTCCGCTACGGCCTCGTAATGCCGGGCGGGTCGCGCATCGTGTTCGACCTCAGCGGTCCCGCGAAAATCAAGAATGCCTATGCGCTTGATCCGGCCAACGGCCAGCCGGCCCGGCTGGTGGTCGAACTGGAAGCGGTGGACCGCACCGCCTTCGTGCAGTCACTGGCGGTGGACCACCGCCCGGAACTGCGGCCCGCGATCGAGACGGCAGCGGTGGTCACGAGGGTGGTGGCAGCCGCGGTGCCCAGCGGGGTGCCGGATTCGCGCCCGGTGATCGTGATCGATCCCGGTCACGGTGGCATCGACAACGGCACCCAGGCCGGAGCCGAGACGGAGAAGAGTCTGGTGCTGGAGTTCGGGCTGGCGCTGCGCGATCGCATCGAAAAGACTGGCAAATATCGCGTTGTCATGACCCGCACCGACGACACCTTCATCCCGCTCAACGACCGGGTGAAGATCGGTCGGAACCAGGCGGCGGCGCTGTTCGTCTCGATCCATGCCGATGCGCTGCCGCGCGGGGAGGGCGATGCCCAGGGCGCGACCATCTATACGCTGTCCGATCGCGCATCCGATGCCGAGGCCGAGCGGCTCGCGGAATCCGAGAACAAGGCTGATGCGATCGGCGGCGTCAACCTGACTGAAGAACCTACCGATGTCGCGGACATCCTGATCGATCTGGCCCAGCGCGAGACGCGAACCTTCTCCAACCATTTTGCCCGCCTTCTGGTTGGAGAGATGAAGAATACCGCGCGGATGCACAAGCATCCGCTGAAGTCGGCCGGTTTCCGGGTGCTCAAGGCACCCGACGTGCCGTCAGTGCTGATCGAACTGGGCTATGTCTCGAACAAGGCCGACCTGCAGCAGTTGGTGTCGGAAAGCTGGCGTTCCAAGACGGTGGGAGCGGTGGCCCAGGCGATCGAGTCTTTTTTCGCCCGCCGGGTCGTCTCGGCCGGACCGGCAAACTGAAATAGAGAAGTCCTTCAAGGGCGAAAGCCCTAGTTTGGCCACAGCGGCAGCTTTATAGAAATTGACGTCGGGTCGTCAGAATCGGTCAAGATCAGTGGTGCGCCATGCCCGTTGCGAGGTCTGGCGCAATTTGGCTGCCAATCTCGCGCCTAAGACAGTCGCCGTATGATATGATGCGGCCCCGGATTGAAACGGATCTTCGATAATGCGTCTGCTGGTGCGGTTTTTGGGTTTCCTGTTCGCTGCCGGAACGGTTTTGTTCCTGGTGGGCGTGGCCGCCGCCGCCGGCATGATCTGGCATTACTCCAAGGATCTGCCCGACTATTCCCAGTTGCAGGACTACGAACCGCCGGTGATGACCCGGGTGCACGCCGCCGACGGCGCGCTGCTTGGCGAATATTCCAAGGAGCGCCGGCTGTACCTGCCGATCCAGGCGGTGCCTAAGCTGGTCATCAATGCCTTCCTCGCTGCCGAGGACAAGAACTTCTACGAGCACGGCGGCATCGACTATACCGGCATGGCGCGCGCCGCGGTCCTGTATGCGCAGAACTTCGGCTCCAACCGCCGACCGCAGGGCGCTTCGACGATTACCCAGCAGGTCGCGAAAAATTTCCTGCTGACCAACGAGGTCTCCTTCACCCGCAAGATCAAGGAAGCCTTGCTGGCGATGCGCATCGAGCGCACCTATTCCAAGGACAAGATCCTCGAACTGTACCTCAACGAGATCTACCTCGGCCTCGGCGCCTACGGAATCGCCGCGGCCTCGCTGGTCTACTTCGACAAGTCGGTCAACGAACTGACCGTGTCGGAAGCCGCCTACCTGGCGGCGCTCCCGAAGGCGCCGTCGTCGCTGCATCCGGTGAAGAATCGCGATCGCGCCATCGAGCGCCGCAACTATGTGGTCGACCGGTTGCTGGAAAATGGCTGGATCAAGCAGGCTGACGCCGACAAGGCCCGCAAGGACGTGCTGAGCGTCACCAGCCGCTCCAATGCGGCGCACATCTTCGCCGGCGAATACTTCGCCGAGGAAGTCCGCCGCGACATCTTCGAGCGCTATGGCGAGAAGAAGCTCTATGAAGGCGGTCTGTCGGTCCGGACAACGCTGGATCCGAAGCTGCAAGTGATGGCGCGCAAGACCATGGTCAACGGCCTCATCAACTTCGATGAGGCGCATGGCTGGCGGGGCGCCGCCAACAAGTTGGACATCACCGGCGACTGGGGCGTGAAGCTCGCCGAGGTCAAATCGCTGTCAGATATCGCGCCATGGCGACTGGCCGTGGTGCTGGAAACCAGCGATCAGTCGGCGCGGATCGGCTTTCAGCCTGGTCGCGAACTCGGCGGCGCCGTGCTCAAGGACCGCCAGACGGGCAACCTGACCCTCGAAGGCGTCAAATGGGCCAAGCCGACCGCCGGCCCGACAAAGGGCAGGACGCCGACCGCGATGTCGCAGGTGCTCAGCCCTGGCGACATCATCTATGTCGATCCGTTGCTGACCAAGGAAGGCACGCCTGTCGAGGGCCAGTACCGGCTGCGGCAATATCCGGAAGTATCCGGCGCCATGGTGGCGATGGATCCATGGACCGGCCGCGTACTCGCGATGGTCGGCGGCTTCTCGTTCGACCAGAGCCAGTTCAACCGCGCCACCCAGGCCTATCGCCAGCCTGGTTCGTCGTTCAAGCCGCTGGTCTATTCTGCGGCTATGGACAACGGCTACACGCCGTCGACGGTGGTGGTCGATGCGCCGCTGGAAATCGACCAGGGGCAGGGCGCCGGGGTCTGGCGGCCGGAGAACTATTCGACCGGCAAGTATTACGGACCGACCACGCTGCGCAACGCGCTGATGCGCTCGCTCAACACAGTGACGGTGCGGCTGGCGCAAGACATCGGCATGCCCTTGATCGGCGAATACGCCAAGCGTTTCGGCGTCTATGACGAATTGCCGAACTACCTGTCCTATGCGCTGGGCGCGGGCGAAACCACCGTGATGCGGATGGTGACTGCCTATTCGATGTTCGCCAATGGCGGCAAGCGGGTGAAGTCGACGCTGATCGACCGCATCCAGGATCGCTATGGTCACACCATCTTCAAACACGACGCGCGCGAATGCCGCGGCTGCGACGCCCCCGAAGGCTGGAAGAACCAGCCGGAGCCGCAGCTGGTCGATCGGCGCGAGCAGGTGCTCGATGCGATGACCGCCTACCAGATCACCTCGATGATGGAAGGTGTTGTGCAGGGCGGAACAGCGACCGTGATGCGCGATGTCGGCAAACCGCTCGCCGGCAAGACCGGAACCACCAATGACGCCAAGGATGCATGGTTCATCGGCTTCTCGCCGGATGTGGTGATTGGTCTCTACATCGGTTATGACAAGCCGCGCAGCCTGGGCGCCAAGGCCACCGGCGGTGGCTTGGCCGCGCCGATCGCGCGCGACTTCATGAAGCTTGCGCTCGCCGACAAGCCGGCGGTGCCGTTCCGTGTCCCCGCCGGCATCAAGCTGATCCGCGTCGACGCCAAGTCCGGCATGCGCGCGGGTCCGGGCGATGGCGGTCGCACCATTCTCGAAGCCTTCAAGCCGGGTACGGCGCCGCCGGACAATTACTCGGTAATCGGCGTTGCCGACGCCGATGGCCGTTCGTTGCAGGTCTCGCCTGATGCCGACCGCACCATCCTGCGCTCGGGAACAGGCGGGCTGTATTGATCCGAAGGCGATTGCGCTTTCGAGCGCCCGCCGCTACACCCCCGGACATCGTACGAAACGCGGCTTTTGCCGCAGACGTGAGACAAGATGCGCGCAGAAACCGAACGCCTCGTTGGAGATATCAAGCAGTCAGTCGGGCTGCTGAGGAGGCATCTTTGACGTCGATGCATCCACGGCACGACTCGCAGAGCTGAACAAGCTCGCCGAAGACCCCAATCTCTGGAACGATCCCCAGAAGGCCCAGAAACTGATGCAGGAGCGGACCTCGCTGGAGGATTCGCTGACCGGCATCGGCAAGGTCGAGCGCGAGCTCGACGACCATGTCGGCATGATCGAGCTCGGCGAAGCCGAGAACGATGAAAGCGTCGTGCTCGAGGCCGAGGCGGCACTGAAAGCGCTCAAGAGGGAGGTCTCGCGCCGCGAGCTCGAAGCCCTGCTGGGCGGCGAGGCCGATCGCTTCGACTCTTATCTCGAGGTCCATGCCGGCGCGGGCGGTACCGAAAGCCAGGACTGGGCGGCGATCCTGCTGCGCATGTACACGCGCTGGGCGGAGAAGCACGGCTTCAAGGTCGAGTATCTCGAAGAGACGGCCGGTGAAGAAGCCGGCATCAAATCCGCGACCATCCAGATCTCCGGCCACAACGCCTATGGCTGGCTGAAGACCGAGGCTGGCGTGCACCGGCTGGTGCGCATTTCGCCGTTCGATTCAAACGCGCGCCGGCACACCTCGTTTTCGTCGGTCGCAATTTTCCCGGTGGTCGACGACAGCATCAAGATCGACATCAATGAATCCGACGTCCGCGTCGATACCATGCGGTCCGGTGGCGCCGGCGGCCAGCACGTCAACAAGACCGAATCCGCGGTGCGCCTGACCCACATTCCGTCGGGCGTGGCCGTGGTCTGTCAGGCCGGCCGCTCCCAGCACAAGAACAAGGCCCAGGCTTGGGACATGCTGCGTGCCCGGCTGTACGAAATCGAGTTGAAAAAGCGCGAGGCGCAGGCTGCCGCGGATCAGGCGGCCAAGACCGAGATCGGCTGGGGCCACCAGATCCGCTCCTATGTGCTGCAGCCCTATCAGATGGTGAAAGATCTGCGCACCGGCGTGCAGACGTCGGACACGTCGGGGGTGCTCGATGGCGACCTCGACGAGTTCATGGCCGCCACCTTGGCGCAGCGCGCTTTCGGCACCTCGCCGGGCGCGGGCGCCGTCGAGGACGTGGACTAGCCGTGGCGTGCGTTGCGTTCGTTGGTCTCGGTCGCATGGGCCATGGCATGGCCGGCCGCTATCTCGACGCCGGCTTCGACATTGCCATCTGGAATCGCAGCAAGGCCAAGGCAGACGATCTGATTGCAAGCGGTGCGCGCTGGGCCCCTTCACCTGCGGATGCGGCCGAGGGTGCCGACGCCATCGTCACCATGGTGGCCGACGATCAAGCCTCGCAGACGGTTTGGCTCGGCAGCAATGGCGCGGCGCGCACTGCAAGACCGGGCGCGCTGGCGATCGAATGCTCCACCGTGTCCTATCAGCATGCGCTCGCTCTCAGCCGTGATTTGCGCGCTCGCGGGCTGGTCTATGTCGACAGCCCGGTCACCGGCCTGCCGGATGCCGCCGCCAGCGGTGCGCTGACTTTGCTGGTCGGTGCGGAACCCTCCGATCTGGCATTGGCGCGGCCATATCTGACGCCGATCGGCTCGACGATCCGGCATTTCGGCCCGGTCGGCGCGGGCACCGTCTACAAGCTGATCAACAACCTGATGGGCGCCATCCAGATCGCTGGTCTGGCCGAAGGCCTCGCCATCGCCGAGCAGGCCGGCCTCGACATGACGCTGGTGCTGGACTGCATTGCCCAGGGCGTTACTGCGAGCCCGGGCGTGATCCGACACTCGCGCCGTATGGTGGAGCGGAATTTTGCCGGCGCCACTTTTACCGCGGCGCTGCGGCACAAGGATGCGACCTACGGCCTGGCTCTCGCCGAAAGTTTGCTGCAAGGCGCGCCACTCGTGGGCCGCGCCGCCGTCGCGGCCTATGACAATGCCAAGGCATACGCGCCTGACGATGACGAGGCGAAAATGATCGAATTGCTGTCACGCCCCAAAAATGGCTATGCCAAATAGCGCATGGTTCCGTGTGCGGCATCTGGCATCGCAGCCAACGCCATCATCTATTCTTTTGCATCTATAGGCCCGGACCGGAATCCGGTCTGGGGGCGGAAATCGGGTGTCTTCATAAACGGCGATGATCGAGAGTCGAGCCGCCTGAGAGGAGGCCGACTGGATGCCGACAACCGAAACCCGGATGGACGCGCGCGACTGGGTGTTGCTCATTGTGCTCTCCGTCCTTTGGGGCGGCTCGTTCTTCTTCAACGGCCTTGCCCTGAAAGAGCTGCCGCCGCTCACCCTTGTCAGCCTGCGCGTCTTGCTTGCCGCGGCGATCCTGTTGTCGGCGACGCTAGCTTGCGGCCTGAAGCTCCCGTCCACGCTCAGGGACTGGATGCCGTTCGCCATCATCGCGTTCCTCAACAATGCGCTGCCGTTCTCGCTGATCGTGATCGGGCAAACTTATATTCCGAGCGGGCTCGCGTCTGTCATCAATGCCACGACGCCGTTGTTTACGGTGCTGGTGATGGCTGCGGCGGGCGATGAGACGCTGCATGCGCGCCGTGTGGCGGGCGTGGTGCTCGGTCTTGCGGGCGTCGTTCTACTGCGTGGACAAGTTGTTGATTTTGGCGTCGATCACAGCATTGGAATCTTGCTCTGTCTCGCGGCGGCCTTGAGCTACGGGTTTGCCGCGCTCTATGCGCGGCGAAAACTGTTGCAATCGCCACCGCTGGTCACCGCGGCTTGCCAACTGATGGCGTCGACCGTCATGATGATCATCGTTTCGGGTTTCGCCGAGCAGCCATGGCGGTTACCGATCCCCAGCATGACGATATGGCTGGCGATTGCGGGACTTGCGGCGCTTTCCACCGCGCTGGCTTATGTCATTTTCTTTCAGATTCTGCGCCGATCCGGATCGACTAACGTCATGCTGGTGACGCTGCTCGTCCCCATCACCGCAATCCTGCTCGGCTCGCTGGTATTGAATGAGACGATCTTGCCGCGCGAGATCGCCGGTGCGCTGGTAATCGCCAGCGCCCTGATGATCATGGACGGTCGTGTTATCTCAGTCGTTCCGCGATGGACGCGCGGGCGCCCATTCTGACGGGCATCTCGTGTACCGCGCGCGGCGGGATGACCAGGACCGATGCGCCCGGGGCAAAAGGGAGAAGAGACCGCGAAGGAAGGTCGATGCCGCGGTGAGGCCTGCGACAGCGCGAAGGCTACACGCCTGACGGGAGACGAGGATAAAATGATAGAATTGTGTCGCGCCGCAACAAAGGCGCGCCGGAATAGTCTCGCCCTGCGGCGTCTTGCGACGGCGGTCCGCATACCACCATCTTTTCTTCCCCCTCATCGCCGGTATGATGCACAGGCCGGAACCCGCAACGGGCCGCTGGCTTGTACTGGCGTCGCATGGTGCGGCGGCAACGATTCAATCGTCATGGGGGCGTCATGAAAGTTCTTCCAATACTTGCCATCGGTGTCTCGCTGTTGCTGGCCGGTTGCGGCCGCGATCCCGGACCTGCTGGTCCCAAGGGCGACGCAGGCGCGCAGGGGCCCGCCGGTC
>DATCUS010000130.1:0-1645 GCA_036561845.1 Tardiphaga sp.
CATAAAATGCTGGATTTTTCAGCATCTTGCGCGGCGAAAGAAGGCAATTTGAACCACATCGCCGAACGCGCTCGAAACCGCCAACCGCAAAGGCGCGCGAGGTTTGCGGCCCGCGAGGTGATTCGCTTGGCCCATGGCAAAGGCGATGCCCTGCATTTGAAAGGCTGATGCCGCGATCGTGTTGCCGCACCGGGCGGTCCCGCACGCGCGGGTCCGCGCCGCCCCGGTCAAGGGCGCGGCGAACAGTCAAGGCTAAAACGGATGCAGGCATAAAAAGGGCGGCGCCGGACTGAATCCTGCGCCGCCGGACGTCATGACGCAGCGTCAGCCGCGTCGCTCAAGCTCACTCGAAGCCGAGGAAGAAGGTGTAGGACAGCGAGACGCCGGCCTGGAACTGGTTGCGGTCGCCGTTCTGCACCACCAGCGGGCTGTCGGCCGCGTCGTCCATCAGGTACTTGTACTCGGCGAACACCGAACCGAGGATGTTCGGGGTGAAGCGCTTGAGAATCTGGCCACCGAAGCCAACCGAATAGATGCCGCCGCCGGCCTCATATGCGGTGAGGTTGTTGCCGAGCGCCTGCGCATCGGCGGCTTCCTGCGCGGAGATGCCGAAATAGGCGTCGGTATAGCCCGAGCTTGCCAGAGTCATGCGCGGACCGGCCGAGAGAGCCATACCGCCCCAGAATTCGGTGAAGTAGATGGCATCGATCGCAAAGTCGGCGACGACGCCGTCGAAGCCGCCGAAACCGTAGCGCACGTCGCCGCGCAGACGCAGCCAGTCGACCGGGTAGTACTGGGCGTAACCGCCGACTTCAACGGCGTAATCGACGTCGTTCAGGCCACGCAGATCGTCGGAATCGCTGGCGTCGCGCTTCCAGTCGAGCTTGCCGGTGATACCGGCCTCGAAGATGCCGGTGTCCCACAGCGCGATGCTGGCATTGTCGTTGAAGCTGCGGAAGCGGCTGAGATTGCTGGCGCGGCTGATCGAGATGATCGGCTTGAAGGCGAACTCGTAATCATCATCGCCGGCAAACTCGGGCTGCACCATGGCGTAACCGCCCAGGGTCAGCGTCCACTGGCGGTCGACCGGCACAGGCTCGACTTTCACGGCCATGGGGGGATAGGCCTGCATATCGGCAGCGCTCGCAACCGCGGAAAAACCCATCGCGCCTGCAACCAGAACGAAACTCGCTATGCCGATAGACCGCATCTGCTCACACCCTAATTCAGATATCACGCTTGCTTATTACAGCACCTTACGCCGTCAGTGGTTGCCGAAAAGTCACTTTGTCCTAAAGCCTTCGTATAGATCGAATAATCTCAGCGGGCATCCGCCATCGCCAGGGCACGCAGGCGCACTTCTGCGGCGAGCTTTCCGGCCAGCCCGCCGGTGCCGACAAGGCCAAACGGCGCGAACAATTTCCACCGCTCGTCATCGTCGGCAATGGCGCTTGCGATCAGCTCGCCAGCCATCGCCGTGGTGTTCAGACCGCGCCCGCCAAACGCCGTGCACAGCCACACATCCGGCCGCAGCCGGCCGATCTGCGGCATGGAATGCACCGCATAGGCCATGGTGCCGGCCCAGGCGTGCTCGACCCTCGCACCCTTCAAGGTCGGGAAGGCTTGAGCGATCTCGCCCTCCAGC
>DATCUS010000131.1:0-45252 GCA_036561845.1 Tardiphaga sp.
CCGTCGCGCGCCGCTGCGCTTGCCGAGCGGGCCGGCAGCCTCTTCGCGCAGCATCACTTTCGTCTCGCCCTTCAGCACGCCGCGCGCCGACTCCGTCAGGGTCAGCGCGTTATAGGCCTCGCTGTCCGGCCGCAGATGCCCGAGCGCCACCAGTTGACGGATCGCGGCGCGCCACTGCTTGTCGCTGAGATCGGCGCCGACGCCGAACACCGAAAGCTTGTCGTGGCCGAACTGCTTGACCTTGTCGGTGTCGCGACCGATCAGCACGTCGATCAGGTGCATGGCGCCGAAGCGCTGCCCGGTGCGATAGGCCGCGGACAACAGCTTTTGCGCAATCACGCTGCCGTCGCGCACCGATGGCGGCGTCAGGCAGTTGTCGCAGTTGCCGCACTTCGCGTCCGTCGCGGTCTCGCCGAAGTAGCCGAGCAGCGTGGTGCGCCGGCAATAGGTGGACTCGGCGAGGCTCACCAGCGCCTCGAGCTTGCTCACCGAGACCCGCTTGAACGCCTCCGCGCCGGTGGATTCGTCGATCATGCGGCGCTGCTGCACGATGTCCGACAGGCCATAGGTCATCCAGGCATCGGACGGTTTGCCATCGCGGCCCGCACGCCCCGTCTCCTGATAGTACGCCTCGATGCTTTTCGGCAGATCGAGATGGGCGACGAAGCGCACGTCGGGCTTGTCGATGCCCATGCCGAACGCCACAGTGGCGACCATCACGATGCCATCCTCGTTGATGAAGCGGTCCTGATTGCGCGCACGCAGATCGGCGGGCAGGCCGGCATGATAGGGCAGAGCCGGAATCCCGGCCTTGGTCAGCGCCGTGGCGGTGTCCTCGACCTTGGCACGCGACAGGCAATAGACGATGCCGGCGTCGCCGGAATGAAACTCGTTGATGAAGGCCTGCAACTGGGTCTTGCCGCCCAGCTTGTCGACGATCTGATACTTGATGTTGGGCCGGTCGAAACTGGCGACGAAGCTGGGCGCGTCGTCGAGTTGCAGGCGGTGGGCGATCTCCTGCCGCGTGAGATCATCGGCGGTGGCGGTCAGCGCGATGCGCGGCACGTTGGGGAAGCGCTCGGCCAGCACCGACAGGCCAATGTACTCGGGGCGGAAATCGTGGCCCCATTGCGACACGCAATGCGCCTCGTCGATGGCGAACAGCGCGATCTTGGCGCGGCCGAGTATGGTGAGGCAGCGCGGCGTCAGCAACCGCTCCGGGGCGACGTAAAGCACGTCGAGATCGCCGGCGAGCAGCCGGCGTTCGACCTCGTTGGCCTCGTCCCACGTCAGCGAGGAGTTCAGCACCGCCGCCTTGACGCCGGCCTCGAGCAGACCGGCGACCTGGTCGCGCATCAGCGCGATCAGTGGCGACACCACGATGCCGCAGCCCTCGCGCAGCAGCGACGGCAGCTGGTAGCACAGCGACTTGCCGCCGCCGGTGGGCATCAGCACCAGGCAGTTGCCGCCGGCGGTGACATGCCGGACGATTTCCTCCTGCGCGCCGCGAAAGCCGGGCAGGCCGAACACCGAATTCAGGACGGAGAGGGCGGTGTCGGCGATATCGGGCTCGATTTTGCGGGCGGGAGCGATGGCGGAAGCGGACATGCAGCAGGTCTATTCCTGATTCGTCGGTCCGGTATAACAGACGCAGCAGCATGTACGCCGTCGCGTCCCGCGGCAATCGGGTGTAGTGTGCCATGGCCGCAGGTTGGAGCGCCCTGCATGATCGCCATGGCTGCAGTTCCACAGACCGACGAAGATCGCCTATGTCTCTCATTTTGCGCATGTTTTCCTGGCTTTTCGGGCGTCGCCGCGGGGCTCGCCCGCGCTGGCGTGCGGCCAATGACAACGTGACGAGCAGAGCGCGACCGCGCAAAGCCAAAGCGCCAAAATGGACCGTCATGGCCCACATCATTACCCATCGGCCGCCGGTGATTCCCTTGGGCTACCGGACCGCCATGGAGGTCTGGAACCTGTCTGACCCGACCCGCGTCGCCTTCCTCTATCTGCAGCATGGCCGCCGGCTGCGACTGCCCGCGCCATCGGCGATCATCGAATTCGGCAAGGCCGCGCGGCGCGCCGGTTCGGACTGAAGCGTTCCGGAACCGGGAACCAACGTCCGACTGGTCGATTAAAGCGCCACAGCCCCATGAGACCGCGATGACCGACAAGATCGAAGACCAGCGAGACACCAGCTTCGCCCGGACCGCCGCCGCCACCATGGCCGTCGCAGGACAAGCGCGTTCCGAAATCGCGGCCGCGCTCGGCGCGGCGGTGGATCGTCTCACCTTGGCGCTGGACGACGCCCGCCGCCCCGGCAAGCCGCTCGATCAAGTCGCCCGCCTGACTCGCGAGGCGCCGCTCGGGGCCCTGTTCGTTGCATTTCTCGCCGGTGTCGCGTTCGCCCGGCGTCGCTGAGCGCCATGGATGCGCAGACGCCGACCACCGCGAGGCCGCTGAATTTCGACGATGCGGACAACTTCGTTCGCGTTCGCGGCGCCCGCGAGCATAATCTCAAGAACGTCTCGCTGGAGATCCCGCGCAATGCGCTGGTGGTGTTTACCGGCGTATCCGGTTCCGGCAAATCCTCGCTGGCGTTCGGTACGCTCTATGCAGAGGCGCAACGCCGCTATCTGGAATCGGTGTCGCCCTATGCACGGCGGCTGTTCAACCAGATGGCCATTCCGGAGGTCGACGAGATCGAGGGCCTGCCGCCCGCCGTCGCCTTGCAGCAGCAGAGGGGGGCACCGACCACGCGCTCGTCGGTGGGCAGCGTCACCACGTTGTCGAACCTGCTGCGCATGCTGTATTCCCGCGCCGGCAACTATCCGCGCGGTCAGTCGCTGCTCTATGCGGAGTCGTTTTCGCCCAACACGCCGGAAGGCGCCTGTCCGAATTGCCATGGCATCGGCCGCGTCCACGATGTCACCGAAGAATCCATGGTACCCGATGACTCGCTGACGATTCGCGAGCGCGCCATTGCCGCATGGCCCACCGCCTGGGGCGGTCAGAACCTGCGCGATATCCTGGTCACGCTGGGCTACGACGTCGACACGCCATGGCGCGACCTGCCGAAGAAGGACCGCAACTGGATCCTGTTTACCGACGAGCAGCCCACCGTGCCGGTCTATGCCGGCTACACGCCCGCGGAAACCCGGCGCGCGCTGAAGCGCAAGGAAGAGCCGAGCTATCAGGGCACTTTTACGGGCGCACGAAAATACGTGCTGCAGACTTTCGCCACCACGCAGAGCGCGATGATGAAGCGCCGCGTCGCGCGGTTCATGCTCGCGAGTGAATGCCCGGTCTGCCGTGGCAAGCGGTTGCGACCTGAAGCGCTGTCCGTGACCTTTGCCGGGCTCGATATCGCCGACCTCTCGCGGCTGCCGCTGAAGCGGCTCGACGCGCTGCTGCGGCCCTATATGGGCGACGGCAACAAGATCTCCGCCGACCATCCGGAAAAGGCGATGGTAATCTATCGCCTCGTCGAGGATCTGCTGGCGCGGCTTGCGGTGCTGCTCGATCTCGGCCTCGGCTATCTCACGCCTGAACGCAGCACGCCGACGCTGTCGCCGGGCGAATTGCAACGACTGCGGCTGGCGACGCAGGTGCGCTCCAATCTGTTCGGTGTCGTCTACGTGCTGGATGAACCCTCCGCCGGCCTGCATCCGGCCGATACCGAAGCCTTGCTTCGCGCGCTGGATCGGCTCAAGGCCGCCGGCAACTCGCTGTTTGTGGTCGAACATGAATTGGACGTTGTCAGCCATGCCGACTGGATCGTCGACGTCGGCCCCGGCGCCGGCGTGCACGGCGGCGAGGTGCTGTACAGCGGTCCGCCGCCGGGTCTCGCCGAAATCGAGGCATCGCAGACGCGGCGCTATCTGTTCCCCGACGGTGACAAGCCCCCGCGCGTGCCGCGCAAGCCGCGCCAGTGGCTGAAGCTGCGCGGCGTCACCCGCAACAATCTCGACAAGCTCGACGTCGACATTCCGCTTGGCGTCTTCACGTCGGTCACTGGCGTCTCGGGCTCAGGGAAATCAAGCCTGATCAGCCAGTTTCTGGTCGAGACCGTCGCCGACCGGCTGGGCCAGCGCAGCGAGCTCGTCGCGGACGATGCCGATGCGCTGGAGCAGAGCGTCGAGACCCTCGGCGGCGAGATTGTTGCCGGTATGGAGGACATCAAGCGGCTGGTGGTGGTCGACCAGAAGCCGATCGGCCGCACCCCGCGCTCGAATCTCGCCACCTATACCGGCCTGTTCGACCACGTGCGCAAACTGTTCGCCGCGACCAGACAGGCCAGGGCCCGGCGCTATGACGCCGGCCGGTTCTCCTTCAACGTCGCCCAGGGGCGTTGCGAGACCTGCCAGGGCGAGGGCTTTGTCTGCGTCGAGCTGTTGTTCCTGCCATCGGTCTATGCGCCATGCCCGACCTGTCATGGTGCGCGCTACAATGCCAAGACACTCGAGATCAGGATCCGCGACAAGTCGATCGCCGATGTTCTCGCCATGACCGTCGACGTCGCGTTCGAATTCTTCGCCGATGATGCAGCCTTGCAGCGTTCGCTCGGCGTGATTCGCGAGGTCGGACTCGGCTATATCCGGCTCGGACAGTCCGCCACCGAACTGTCCGGCGGCGAGGCCCAGCGCATCAAGCTCGCGACCGAGCTGCAACGCGTATCGCGCGGCGCCACGCTCTATGTGCTCGACGAGCCGACCACCGGCCTGCATCCGTCCGATGTCGACAAGTTGATGAAGCAGCTCGATGGTCTGGTGGCTGCCGGCAACACGGTGGTGGTGGTCGAACACGACATGGACATGGTTTCGGCAAGCGACTGGGTGATCGATGTCGGACCCGGGGCCGGTGATGAGGGCGGCCGGGTGGTGGCGTCCGGGACGCCGCAGCAGGTGGCCCAGGCGCTGCAGAGCCGCACCGCCAAATATCTGGCGCGGGCGCGTCGCAGCGGTTCCTGATGGCAAAACCTCAGGCAGCCAGATCCCACAGACGCGGCGAGCCGCGCAGCACCACCTTGCGGCCCTCCGCGGTAATCACGGGATGTCCGTCGGCGATCGCCGCCAGGCCGAGCGCGATCAGTTGCTCGATCATGTATCCGCCGAGCCTTGCCGAAGCCGGCCCTGCCGGGCGCAGTGCCTTCAACGCTGTCCATTGCTCGATTGTCAGTCGGTCGTCGAAATCTGTGGTCATGGTCTTTCAGTTCTAGGTTCGTTGCAGCACGGCTTTAGGCAACGACCATGAAGGTGATGCGACCACATTGCGCCGGGATCTTGTTTTCGTGGGAACAATCACGAACCGCGCGGTTCGGACAGGCGTTTTACGCGACTGTCACGTCAACGTGTCAACAGATCGGTCCTGAACGGGGTGCGAATCGTGTGCGTGATTCGCGCGGTTTGGCCAAGGGAGAAATCTGCTGCGCGCGTTGCAAATGGTGATCGGGGCGATCCGCAGACGGGCAGGTTGGCGCGGCCTTGGCATGCTCGTCAGCCTGGTCATCGCCGTGGTCGCGTTCATGGCGCTGGCGCGGGCGCTCAAGGGTGTCGATCTCGACCAGGTGCTCGCCGCGGTTCGGCAGACGCCGGCCCTGCAAATCGTGCTGGCGGTGCTGTTCACGATTCTCTCTTATGCCAGCCTCACGCTATATGATCTTCTTGCGCTGCGCCTGATCGGCCGCCGCGACATTCCCTATTGTGTGGCGGCGCTGGCCAGTTTCACCAGTTATCCGATCGCCCACGGCACCGGTGCCGTGTTGCCGGTGTCGTCGGCTATTCGCTATCGCATCTATGCCGCCCATGGCGTCACCGTCGCCAATGTGGCGCGGATCTGCTTTCTCACAGGGCTGACCTTCTGGCTCGGCAATCTCGCAGCCCTCGGGCTGAGCATCCTCTATGCGCCCGACGCCATCAGCCGCATCGATCATGTCTCGCCGCAGGCCAACCAGATGATCGCCGGAGCGATGCTGCTGGTGCTCGCGCTCTATATTGCCTGGACCTGGAACAGCGCGCGGTTGTTCGGCGCCCGGCGCTGGTCGGTACCGCTGCCCTCGGGCAAGAACGTCTTCATCCAGATCGGGATCGGCATCGTTGATCTCGGCGCCGCGGCGCTGGCCATGTATGTGCTGATTCCCGCCGACATGAATGTCGAACTCGCCCGCGTCGTGGTGGTGTTCATCGCCGCAACCCTGCTCGGCTTCGCCAGCCACTCGCCGGCCGGCATCGGCGTGTTCGACGCCGCCATCCTGGTCGGGCTGGGCGGCGAGCATAACGAGCCGCTGCTGGCGGTGCTGCTGCTGTTCCGCCTGATCTACCACGTCACGCCGTTCATGCTGGCGCTGGCGCTGTTCAGCCTGCGCGAAGTGCTGCGCGCCATGGAGCGTCGTCGCGAACTCGCGCGCCAGGGCGCGGGCTAGTTCAGCGTCAGCACGGCCTGTTGCGCGTAGCCGCGGAACGGCCGCTTGAAGGTGAGCTCGACGCCGGATCGCGCGGCGAGGCGCTCGACGGCATTGCGCAAGTCGTTGCGCGGCGTCACGTCGAACAGGGCCAGCCAGCGCAACAGCAGCTTTCCCGCAACTGTAGGAAGGCCGGACTGGTCGCCGAAATCGACAATGTGCAATTTCCCGCCGGGCTTGAGGCAAGCCAGCGCATTGTCGAGCACCAGTTGCCAGTCGGGAATCATCGACAGGCTGTAGCAGATCATCACATGGTCGAAGCGCGCGACCTGAAACATCTTCGCCGGATCGAAATGGGTGGCGTCGCCGTGGGCTACGCGCACCGACCGAGCGAGACCGGCGCGGTCGATCGCCGCAATCGCGGTGGTCAGCATTTCCGTGGAAATATCGAAGCCGAAGATGGCGGCGTCCGGATAGCGCCGCGCGGTATGGACCAGGTTGCGGCCGGTGCCGCAACCGATCTCCAGTACGCTGGAACCGGGCTTCGGCCGCAGGCCGTCTATCAGCTGGTCGCGGCCGAGCAGGTAGTAGCGTCGGGTCATGTCGTAGATGTAGCGCTGCCAGCGGTACATCTTGTTCATGCGGATGGCGGCTTCCGCCGGCCGCACGGCCTCCACGCCTTCATCGGTCTCGAATACAGCCAGCATGATCACCTCGTCGCACAGGGGTGGCGGCATTCTGCATTCCACTGTTACGCGACGGTCATGTGACAGCGCGCAGCACATGGAGCATGCGACTGTCGCAAAACCGCAGTCTGCGCTTGATATTTGTTTCAGATTGACGATTCGAGGGAACAATGAACACGCAGCAGCTCATCGCCGACGCCGTTCGCAACAGCCGCGGTCACCATGAGGCCACCATCTGGGACCGGCTGTTTGCCCTCTGGTTCCGCCGGCTGGTCTACACCCAGATCTGGGAAGACCCCGAGGCCGATCTTGCGGCGCTGCAACTGCCGCCCGGCGCCACCATCGTCACCATCTCCAGCGGCGGCTGCAACGCGCTGTCCTATCTCGCGGCCAGCCCGATGCAGATCTTTGCGGTCGATCTCAACGAGGCGCATCTGTCGCTGCTCAAGCTGAAGCTTGCCGGCCTGCGCGCGCTGACCGACTACGCCGATTTCTGGAAGTTCTTCGGCGAGGGCAATGCGACCGCCAACGCCACGATCTATCGCGAGCGGTTGCGGCCGGTGCTCGACGCCGAGGCCCGCGCGTTCTGGGACGAACGCGATTTCCGCGGGCGGCCGCGCTCGAGCTACTTCACCAACGGATTCTATCGTCACGGCGCGCTCGGACATTTCATCGGCTTCGCGCACCGGCTGGCGCGGCTGGCCGGAATCGATCTCGCGGTGCTGCTGAAGGACGATGCGCAGTCGCCGGCGCGGCAGCGCGCGCTGGCAAAGGTGCACCGGCTGTTTCACTCCCGGCTGGCGCGCTGGATGACGCGGACGCCGGCACTGCTGTTCAGCCTCGGCATTCCGCCGCAGCAGCGCACGCTGCTGGGCGGCGACCAGCCGCTCAATGAGGTGCTGCACCAGCGCCTGCTGCGCCTTATCGACGTGCATCCCAATGCCACCAACTATTTCGCCTGGCAGGCGCTGGCGCGCAGCTATCCCGGCCCGGGCGACACATGCCTGCCGCTGTACCTGCAGCAGAGCCGGTTCGACGCCATGCGCGGCGGGGCCGGGCTGATCACGCCGGTGCATGCCAATCTCCGCGTGTTCCTGGAAAACCGGCCGGCGCGGCAGATCGATGCGGTGGTGCTGCTCGACTCCCAGGACTGGATGGCGCCCGACGAGATCCGCGCTCTGTGGAATGCGATCGATCGCGCCGGCAGCGACAGCGTCAAGATCATCTTCCGCACCGCGGGTGCCGAATCCTCGCTCGACCATCCCGACCTCGTCTCGCTGCAGCAGACCTGGCAGCGCGACGACGTCCGCAGTGCGCAGGGCCTGGCGCAGGACCGCTCGGGTATTTATGGCGGTTTCCACCTCTACACCCGCAAATGAGCGGGGGTGGCGCGGCGCTTGCGAGAATTGACGCGGGCGCCCCCCGCGCGTACACAGCCTTCCATTCAGTCGACCTCGTGAAGGGTAAAACCATACGCGATGTCAATGAGTTAACCGTGGCGACGGACTTGCGCCGGTCGCCGTAGCCAACCGCTCTCGCATGGAAGATTGCATCATGATCAAGCGCCTCGTCCCCGGCAAGCGTCTCAGCCAGGCCGCCATCCACGGCAACACCGTCTATCTCGCCGGCCAGGTGCCCAACGATTACACCGGCAGCATCGAGGCGCAGACCACGGAAGTGCTCGCCAAGATCGACGCGCTGCTCAAGGAAGCCGGCACCGACAAGACGAAGATGCTGTCGGTCACCGTGTGGCTGCCGAGCATGGGCGATTTCGCCAAGTTCAATACCGTGTGGGACGCCTGGGTGCCGCAGGACAACACGCCGGCGCGCGCCTGCGTCGAGGCCCGCCTCGCCGATCCCTCCATCAAGGTCGAGATCGCCGTCATCGCCGCCATCGGCTGACGCCATTCGTCGTTCCGGGGCGGAAGCGGCACAGCCACTCGCGCCCCGGAATGACCATCAATCGTACCACGGCCATTCGGCGCCGCCGTCATGGGTCACCGCGCCGCCCGGCGCCTGGCCCACCAGCCGCGCGTATTTCGCCAGCGCGCCGGCGCGATGCCGCGGCGGCCGCTGCACCCAAGTCGCCTTGCGCGCCGCGAATTCGGTTTCGTCGATCAGCAGATCCATCCGCCGCGCCGGGGCGTCGATGCGGATGCGGTCGCCGTCGCGCACCAGTGCCAGCGGCCCGCCGACAAAGGCTTCCGGCGACACATAGCCGATGCACATGCCGCGCGTGGCGCCGGAGAAGCGGCCATCGGTGATCAGCGCCACCTTCTCGCCCATGCCCTGGCCATAGATCAGTGCGGTGACGCCGAGCATCTCGCGCATGCCGGGACCGCCCACCGGGCCCTCGTTGCGGATGATCAGCACGTCGCCGGCGGCATAGGTTTGCGCTTTCACGGCGGCAACGCAGGAATCCTCGTCCTCGAACACCCGAGCATTGCCCTCGAACACCGTGTTCTTCAGGCCTGCCACCTTGATCACCGCGCCGTCCGGCGCCAGGTTGCCCTTCAGCACCGCGACGCCGCCATCCGGCATGATCGGCTTGGCCGCCGAAAAGATCACCTCGCCGTCGGCCACGTTGGCGCCGGCGTATTCTTCGGCCAACGTCTTGCCGCTGATGCTGAGGCAGGAGCCATCGATGTGCCCGCTTTCGATCAGCGCCCGCATCACCACGGCGCAGCCACCGATGTCGTAGACGTCCTTGGCGGTATACTTGCCGCCGGGCCTGAGATTGCCGATCAGCGGCGTGCGTGAAAACACTTCGCCGACATCGTCGATGGTGAATTTGATGCCGGCCTCGTTGGCGATCGCCGGCAGATGCAATGCGGCGTTGGTGGAGCCGCCGGTGGCGGCGACGATGGCCGCGCCATTCTCCAGCGATTTGCGCGTGACTATGTCGCGCGGCAGCGGGCCACCCATGCGCAGCATCTCCATGATCAGCCGCCCGGCGCGCCGCGCATAATGCGCGCGCTCGGCATAGACGCCCGGCACCATGGAGATGTTCGGCATGGTCAGGCCCATGGCCTCGGACACCATCGCCATGGTGTTGGCGGTGAACTGCCCGGCGCAGGCGCCCACCGTGGGCAGGCAGGCGCGCTCGATGCCTTCGAGTTTTGTCGCGTCGATCTCGCCGGTCATGTAGGCGCCCACCGCCTCGTAGGAATCCAGCGCGGTGATGGTCTTGCCGTCGAAGCGGCCGGGCAGGGCGCTGCCGCCATAGATGAAGATCGCCGGCACGTTGCAGCGGACCATGCCCATGATCACGCCGGGCAATGTCTTGTCGCAGCCGCCAAACCCGATCAGCGCGTCGAAGGCATAGCCGTGCACAACCGCCTCGATGGAATCGGCGATGATCTCGCGCGATAGCAGCGAGAACTTCATGCCCTCGTGGCCCATGCTGATGCCGTCGGACACCGAGATGGTGGAGAATTCGCGCGGCGTGCCGCCGGCATCAACGATGCCGGCGCTGGCCGCCGCGACCTGGAAATCATGGGTCATGTTGCAGGGCGACAGGTCGCCCTTCATGCTGACGACGCCGATCATCGGCTTGGCGATGGCCTCGTCGTCGAGCCCCGTCGCCCGCATGAAGGCGCGGTGCGGCGCGCGATCGAGTCCATCCGTAGTGATGCGGGAGCGCCATTTGGTCATGGGGTGGCTTCTTCTTGATAATTTGGCGAAGACGGCAATGGACGCCCTCCCCCTTGCGGGGAGGGTCGGCCGAACGAGGCGATGCGAAGCATCGTCAAAGTGGAGGCCGGGGTGGGGGGTGCCCCACGCGCGGTTTCTGTGGGGCCCCCACCCCCGACCCCTCCCCGCAAGGGGGAGGGGAGCTGCAGCGCTCTTTTGTTAGTCCTACTGGATCGGTGCCACGATGGTCGGGTGCTTCCACTGCATCACGTCCATCTTCGGCAACATGCCGGCCTCGGTGTAGATGTCGAGCATCTTCTGCATCGCCGGGAAATTCGGCGCCGCGCCGGGATCGCGCGCGAAATCGTTGTCCTTCAGCAGATAGGTCTCCAGCACCGGGATCGGCGCCTTCATCACTTCGTTGACCACCTTCAGCGTCTCGTCGCGGTTGGCCAGCGCCTTCTTCATGCCGAGCGTAATGTCGGACACGTAGGCCTTGGCGATTGCCGGGTTCTTGTCGACGAAATCGGCGCGGCAGGCTTCGAGAATATGCACGATGTTCGGCATCGCTTCGTTCAGCGAGAACAGTTTGCGCGTGCCGCCCTTGGCTTCCATGCGTGCCGCGAACGGCTGGTTCATGTTGATGGCGTCGACGCGGCCCTGGCGCAGCGCGTCCTCCGACGCGGCGAAGCCGATCTCGACCAGCTTGATGTCCTTCTCCGGATCGACGCCGGCGCCCTTCAGCAGCATCTTGAAAGGTCCGTAGGTGCCGCCGCCGATGACGGAGATGCCGACATTCTTGCCCTTGAGGTCGGCGATGGTCTTGATCGGCGAGTCGTCCTTCACCGCCCAGTACACCGAGAAACTGCCCGGCTTTTCCGAGACGTGCTGGGCGACGATGTAGGCCTTCAGGTTGCCGCCGGTGACGCCGTTGGCGAGCGACAGCACGCCCTGGGTGGCGCAGTCGAGCGCGCCGGCGGCCAGCGCCTGGGTCATCGGCGAGGTGCCCTGGAACTGGGTCCATTCGATATTGTAGACCTTGCCAAGATTGCTGAATTCGGTCGGGCGCTTCATCATCCAGTATTTGGATTCCTCGGCCGGAATGGTCCAGCCGACCCTGATGGTCGGGATCGTCTGCGCGTGCGCTGCAACAGCACCGGCCAGAGTGCTTGCCGCCACCGTCACCGCCATCAGCCATGTCGAAGATCTTAGCTTCATGCCCGCTCTCTCCATTGATGATGGCCACCGCAGCCATCGAAAGCCCCGTTGGGCAAAGCCTTTCATGCTTCAAACATTCAGGCAAGTGACCCGCTGCCCAACAATCATTCGCATGGTGGCGCATCATGCAGCAGATGCGATCGGGCTGATATCGCCGTTGCTGCGCCGGCGGCTGCAGCGTAGATAGCGAACAGGCCGCAGCGCAGCGGCGCATCAGGGCTTGTCGTGCGGTGGCAGGCTCCTGGTCAGACAGAAAGTGGGTATGATGCGATTGGCAAACGGGCAGGACGCCGAATCTCTGGGTTACCTCGGTCTCGGCCTGATGGGACTGCCGATGACGCGCCGGCTGCTCGCCGCGGGTTTTGACGTCACCGTCTGGAACAGGTCGGCGGGCAAGGCCGCCGCTCTGGTCGAAGCCGGCGCCAAGGCGGCGATGCGACCGTGCGCTGTCGCGGCGGCGGCTGACATCATCTTCATGTGCCTTACCGATGCGTCGGCGGTGGAGGAAGTGGTGTTCGGTGCCGATGGATTGGCGACCATTCCGGGTGGCGGAAAGCTCGTGGTCGATTTTTCCTCGATCCATCCCGATGCGGCGCGCTCCATCGCGACCAGGCTGAAGGCCGCCAACGGCATGGCGTGGATCGATGCGCCGGTGTCCGGCGGCACCAAGGGCGCCGAGGAAGCGACGCTGGCGATCATGGCCGGCGGCGACGCCGCCGATGTCGAACGCGTCCGGCCCTACATCATGGCGATGGCCCGCAACTTCACCCATATGGGTCCGACCGGCGCCGGCCAGACCACCAAGCTCTGCAACCAGGTGATCGTCGGCTGCGCCATGGCGGTGCTGGCGGAGGCGACGCGGCTCGCGGTGAATGCCGGCATCGACGCCAAGCGTCTGCCGGAGGCGCTGGCCGGCGGCTTTGCCGATTCGATCCCGCTGCAACTGTTCGTGCCGCGCATGGCGCTGGGCATCCACTCGCCGCCGCTCGGCCATATCAGTACCATGCTGAAGGACCTCGACACGGTGGTTGACGTCGCCCATGACACGCAGACCCCGGTGCCGATGGCGGCACTCGCCGCGCAACTGTTCCGCATGGCCGCCGCGACCCGCGGGGCCGATGCCGACGCACTTGAGATCTACAAGCTGTCGGCGCCGAAAGCATGAAGGTATTGGTGATCGGCGCCGCTGGCATGATCGGCCGCAAGCTGTGCGAGCGGTTGCTGCGTGACGGCCGCATCGGCAGCGCCGACATCACCGACCTGGTGATGGCCGATGCGGTGGCCGGCGATCTCGGCGCCGATACATCCTTCGCCCGCAACATCGTCGTCGATCTGGCATCGCCCGATGCGCCGGCAAAGCTGCTGGCAGCGCGGCCCGATTTGATCTTCCATCTCGCCGCCATTGTGTCCGGCGAGGCCGAGCAGAATTTCGACAAGGGCTATGCCGTCAATCTCGACGGCACCCGCGCGCTGTTCGAGGCGATCCGCGCCACCGACAGCTACATGCCGCGTCTCGTCTATACCTCGTCGATCGCGGTATTCGGCGCCCCCTATAACGGGCCCATCGCCGACGATTTCTTCCACACGCCGCTGTCGAGCTACGGTACCCAGAAGGCGATCTGCGAATTGCTGCTGGCCGATTACAGCCGCCGCGGCTTTCTCGATGGCATCGGCATTCGCCTGCCGAACATCTGCGTACGGCCCGGCAAGCCCAATGCGGCGTCGTCCGGCTTCTTCTCCAGCATCATCCGCGAACCCCTGGCCGGACGCGAGGCGATTCTGCCGGTCGACGACAGCGTGGCGCAGACCCATGCCAGTCCGCGCGCCACGGTCGAGTTTCTGCTGCATGCCGCGACCTTCGACAGCGCCCGCCTCGGCGCCCGCCGCAGCGTGATGATGCCGGGCGTGCCCGCCACGATCGGCCAGCAGATCGCAGCGCTACGTCATGTCGCCGGCGATGCCGTGGTGTCACGCATCCGTCATGTGCCGGATCCTGCCATCATGGCCATGGTCGCCGGCTGGCCCGGGACCTTTGATACGGCGCGCGCATTGTCCCTGGGTTTCAGGGCTGAAGACAGTTTCGAATCGATCATTCATAGCCATATTGAGGATGACCTCGACGGCGCCTTCGTCGGCTGAGGCCAATTTGAACATTCGCGCATTGCGGAAAAGGAATACCGATGGCGCGAGAGTCTGTCGTGGTCGCTGCAGGCGGCATTGTGGTGCAGCGGGGCGCGTCGCCGCTGATCGCCGTGGTGCAGATGCGCAAGCGTACCGACTGGGTGCTGCCCAAGGGCAAGCTGGACCCGGGCGAGGCACCGCGCGACGCCGCGGAGCGCGAGGTGCTGGAAGAAACCGGCCACGCAGTGTCGGTGCATGAATTTCTGGGCACGCTGGCCTACCCGCTCGGCGAGCGCACCAAGGTGGTGCACTTCTGGCGCATGGAAGCGGACGCCGAGCCGTGCCGCAAACTGATGAAGGACATCGCCGCCGTCGAATGGCTGCCGCTCGACCGTGCGCTGGCGCGGCTCACCCGCCAGCACGAACAGGCCTTCCTGGCCCAGGTCGGCCCGCAGGCGATTGCGCCGGACGATGCGGCGCAGCCGTTGCCGCGCCCGCCGCTGGTGCCGGAGCCCGCGCCACGCGGCGTACTGCAAAAATTCTGGCAGTGGCTCGCGGGATAAAAAGGCGATAGCAGCTAACGGCGATAGAGAAGGTGCGCTCTGCTCCCCTCCCCCTTGCGGGGAGGGGTCGGGGGTGGGGGTTCAACAAGCGATGTCACTTATTGCCCCCTCCCTGACCCTCCCCCGCAAGGGGGGAGGGAACGCACCGCCGGTGCATTTTCTTCAGAAGGCAGAAAGCAAGCGCCGCCTCGAACGAGGCTACGCCCCTCTGACGATCACCCCGTACCAGCCCAGCCCCTTGTAGGTCTCGTAGCCCGGCGTGGCGTGGAACGCGACCTGGGCGCCGGAGCGGTCATGGTAGAAGCCGCTGCGGCTGCCGTTCAGTTGCAGAGGGATGCGTTCGGTGAGCAGGCCCTCGCCGTCGGAGGCCGCGATGACGCGGAAATTGGAGTCCACCAGCAGCACGCGGGTGCGATCGTCGCCGACGCGCACGCCCTCGACGATGGCGCGGGCCTGGGCTTCCCAGTCGAAGTGGATGGCCAGCACGCCGAGCGGCTTGCCGTTGGCCTTGCCGCCCTGGCGGACGCTGGCGCAATAGGTTGCCACCTGGGCATTGTTCAGCAGAGGCTGCTTCTCCACGTCGCCGGCCACATAGTCGTCGCCGGAGCGCAGCTTTCGCGCATCGCGAAACCACGCGGTATTGGCGACGTTCTGGCCGCGGACGTTGAAGCGATCGCCGCGCCCGCTCGCCAGCACGTTGCCGTCGAGGTCGCACAGCCACAGGTCGAGATACACCGTATAGGCGCCGAGGATCACCGCGAGGCGCTCCGAGATATGGGCCACGGTGGCGTTGTCCGGCGCGGCGGCGCAGTCGACCACTGCGGAATCGGTCGCCCACCAGCGCACGTCGCAGGTGCGCTCATAGAGATTGCGGTCCATCAGCTCGATGGCGTTCAGCGACAGGTCGACCATGCGCTCGCCGCGCGACCGTTCGGTCATGCGCTCGATCGACTGCATTAGGTTTCCGGTGCGTCCGGTGAGCTGGGTCTCCAGCTCCTTGGCGATGGTCTCGACCAGCTGGCCGACATTGCGCACTTCCTGCGCCACCACCGCGAAGCCGGCGCCATGGGCGCCGGCGCGCGAACTCTCGATCAGCGCGTTCAGCGCCAGCATCTTCATCTGGTTGGTGATGTTCTGGATCGACTTGGTCTTCTCGCAGGCGATCTGGTTCACCTCGGACGTCAGTCGCGCGATCAGCGTCGAGATGTCCGAATCAGTCTCCGTTTCGGCGGCCTGGTTGGTGACCGCCCGCAACGGGCTGCTGGTGCGATCCATGGTCATGACCATCGCTGGTGTCTCCTGATGGGGAGCGGTGGGCCGGGCCGGCTGGCGCAGCACGAAAATACAATACCTCCCTTTTCCCTCATTTCAGCTAATGGCAGCTTAATTCAACGACCGTCTGACCACTCAAGGAACGCCAGAAGTGCTTATTCTTTCGGCATTTCTGGCCATTTGTGCGGTCAGCGCCACGTTCCCTGCGCTTGTGTAGCCGACGGCTGGCAACCCGATCTCAATCAAATGCCGGCAAGCTGCACGTTTTCCAGCGCCGGACCATTTCATGACCATGATCGACGACGACAGCACGCTGACCACGGCCGAACTGTCGGAAGAACTGATTTTCCTGATCGCGACGGCGCTGACCGACGCGCAGCGAAAGCGCGCCACCGACCTGTTTCGCCGATTCGCTCGCCAGGTCGAGGCCGAGGCCTGGCGCCGCGGTCGAGACAGCGTCAGCCCGGTCGTCAGCCCCGAGGTCGCTCCGGCTGAGCCCGTCGCGGAAGGCGCGCCAATTGTTACCGAAACCTTGCCACCCGATCACCGTGTCAGCCTGATTCCGCTGGTGAGCTGGCAGGATTGATGCGTCGCCATAGGCCGGACGACGGCGTCCGTGACATGTAGCAATTGGCTTAACTATTTCAGGGCCAAATGGCGTTCGATGATTCGTGCCAGGGTAGTCCAGTGACAAACGTGATTCAGTTTCCAGCGCGTGCCGTACTACAATCCGACGACGACGAGATCGACCTGCTCAGCGCGGTCGATCTGGCGATCCGCGACCTGCGCGAGATCGCGCAGAGCGCAGGCGCCTCGGCGCAGGAGCGCGCCCGCGAATGCCTGTCGATGCTGGAAGGCGCCTACGCCGTCGCCACCCAAGGCTGACGCCACGCCCGCGGGAGGCATCGATGCTGTTCCTCGTGATATCCAATCCGCGGCCCGAACGCCCATCCGACATGGCGGCGACGCGGCAGCAATTCTGGCCATGGATCGCGGCCTATCAGGCGTCCGGCGAATGCCGCCATGTCTACCCCCGCGTCGGACGCGGTGCGGTGGCGATTTTCGATGTGACCGGCAACGAGGTGTTGCACCGCATCCTCAATGAGTGGGCCGACCTCATTCCGGCACAGTTCGACACTTATCCGCTGGTGAGTCTCGCCGCCACCAGCGCGTTGCTGGCGGCGCAGGTGGCCGCCGGCGCGCCGTAGCCGCTACCGCACCGCCGCGCCATAATAGTCATCGATGTCGGCAGTGCCGCGGCCCCAGTTCCAGTCGGCGCTGCGGGCATGTTTCGGGGCGCCCTTGATCTGGTCGATGGGCACCATGGTCTGGTAGCCGCCGAGCTCGACATTGTATTTCAGCGATGGCCACGGCAGCGGATAGAAGTCGTCGCCGATACCGAGGAAGCCACCGAAGCTGAGCACCGCATAGGACACCCGGCCGCTGACCTTCTCGATCATCACCCGCTCGATGGCGCCGATCCGCTCGCCGTCCGGCCCGTAGACCGCGGTTCCCTCCACCTTGTCGCTGCCGATCAGGCTGACGGTCTCGCGCGCTTCTGTGGTCATGGTCGTCTCCCATATCGCTGGCTTCGCAGAGGCAACGACAGGGCGGCGCGAGCGTTCCCGGATCCTGGCGTCGCATCGCTCAACTTGCGGTCGAACCCCCATGGACTCGCCAAAATCGCATCGCTATATCCGTGCTTTCCCCTGACCGTGATCGAGCCTTCCGCATGACCACCACCGACATTCCTGCCGCCGAATCCCAGCCGTTTCAGGCCGAAGTCGCCGAATTGCTGCATCTGATGGTGCACTCGGTCTATTCCGAGACCGACATCTTCCTGCGCGAGCTGATCTCCAACGCGTCCGACGCCTGCGACAAGTTGCGCTACGAGGCGATCGCGCAGCCGGAGTTGATGGCCGACGGCGCGCCGCTGGGCATCCGGATCGTGCCGAACAAGGCCGCCGACACCCTGACCGTGGTCGACAACGGCATCGGCATGAGCCGGCAGGAACTCATCGACAATCTCGGCACCATCGCCAAGTCCGGCACCAAATCCTTCCTGTCGCGCCTCACCGAGGCCAAGGATGGCGCCGGGCTGATCGGCCAGTTCGGCGTCGGCTTCTATGCCGCCTTCATGGTCGCCGACCGCATCACCGTCACCAGCCGCCGCGCCGGCTCCGACGAAGCCTTCATCTGGTCGTCCTCCGGCGGTGCCGGCTTCGAGATCGCGCCGGCCAGCGCCGACGATGCCGCGCGGATCGGTCGCGGCACCGAGATCGTGCTGCACTTGAAGTCCGATGCGGCGAAATATCTCGATCCGCACGAGATCGAGCGCGTGGTCAGCGCCTATTCCGACAACATCCAGTTCCCGATCATGCTGCAGCCGGACGCCCCCGTAGCCGAGGCGGAACCGAAAGCCGAGGGTGAAGATGAGGCCCAGGCGGACAACGAGCCGCGCCAGATCAATTCGGCCAGCGCGCTGTGGCAGCGCTCGAAGTCGGAGCTGACGCCGGAGGACTACACCAAGGCCTACAAGTCGATCGCGTCGGCCTGGGACGAGCCGGCGATGACGCTGCATTACCGCGCCGAGGGCCGCTATTCCTATGCGGTGCTGCTGTTCGCGCCGTCCACAAAGCCGTTCGATCTGTTCGAGCCGCAGCGCAAGGGCCATGTCAAGCTCTACGTCCGCCGCGTCTTCATCACCGCAGACGCCGACCTGCTGCCGTCCTATCTGCGCTTCATTCGCGGTGTTGTGGACAGCGAGGATCTGCCGCTCAACCTGTCGCGCGAGATGCTGCAGAACAATCCGCAACTGACGCAGATCCGCAAGGCCGTCACCACCCGGGTCATCGGCGAGCTGGAAAGCCTCGGCGACAAGGAGCCGGAAGCCTTCGCAAAAATCTGGGACGCCTTCGGCCCGGTGATCAAGGAAGGCATCTACGAGGACTTTGAGCGCCGCGAAAAGCTGCTGGCGCTGGCGCGCTTCACCACCACTTCGGGCGAGAAGCGCTCGCTGAAGCAGTATGTCGCCGATCTCAAGCCGAACCAGACCGAGATCTATTACCTGGTCGGCGACAGCATCGAGCGGCTGAAGTCGAATCCGAAACTGGAATCCGCCACCGCGCGCGGCATCGAGGTGCTGCTGCTGACCGATCCGGTCGATGCGTTCTGGACCTCGGGCGGTCTCGATTTCGACGGCAAGCCGCTGAAGTCGCTGAGCCAGGGCGATCTCAACCTCGATCTGATCCCCGTCGTCGACGAGGAGAAGAAGGACGAGCCGAAGTCCGAAGCCGATGAGGCCGCAACCCTCGCCATCATCAAGGAGGCGCTCGGCGACCGCGTCTCCGACGTCAAGGCCTCGACGCGGCTGACGACGTCGGCGTCGTGCCTGATCGCCGGCGGCTTCGGGCCTGACCGCGCGCTGGAGCGGATGCTGGCGCAGCAGAACCGCGGCGCCGTCACCAAGCCCGTGCTGGAGATCAACATGAAGCACCCGCTGGTCGGGGCTCTGGCCAAGGCCGACACCGCCAAGGGCGGCGAAGCCTTCGATCTGTCGATGCTGCTGCTGGAGCAGGCGCAGATCCTCGACGGCGAGTTGCCGGAAGATCCCGCGGCCTTCGCCAGTCGCCTGAACCGGCTGGTGCTGCGGGCGCTCTGACGCCGAACCTTTCTTGGCGCGACGCCTCGGCGCCGCGTCTTCTTTTGCCAGAGGTTCCCGCCATGAGCAGCGTGTTCGAAAAACTGATCAATAAATATGCCGAGCGCGGCGACTTCGAGCGCCTCAAGGGCTATCGGACCGATCGCCGTGCAATGCTCGAAAGCTTGCAGAACGGCACTTACGACAAGATGCACCTGACCTCCGATAACGACCCTGTGCCGTTGATGGCCGAGATCGAGCGGGAACTGGCCTGTATCGAAGCGGCGCTCCGCCGGCAGCAATAACAAGAGTGCGTTGCAGCAAATGCTGCGCGCCTGCTTCGTCGTGCAATCGCCAATCCGGTCCGCGCTTTCCGGCTCAGCCGAAAGATTAGCTGGGCAGCCACGGACTTCTAAAATAGCCTGCGCCCAAATAAATCCAGGGAGGCTTGTGATGAAGTTCGGACGTTGGTCGTCGGCTGTTGCGGCATGCAGCCTGTTTCTCGCCGTGCCGGCCATGGCGCAGGGCGTCAAGATCGGAATCCTCAACGATCAGTCCGGCGTCTACGCTGATTACGGCGGCAAGTATTCCGTCGAAGCCGCGAAGATGGCGATCGAGGATTTCGGCGGCGAGGTGCTCGGCCACAAGATCGAACTGATCAACGCCGACCACCAGAACAAGCCCGACACGGCGATCGCGATTGCGCGCAAGTGGTATGACGTCGACGGCGTCGACATGATCACCGAACTCACGACCTCATCGGTGGCGCTGGCGGTGCAGGAACTGTCGAAGGAAAAGAAGAAGATCGACATCGTGGTCGGCGCGGCCACCTCGCGGATCACCGGCGATGCCTGTCAGCCCTACGGTTTCCACTGGGCCTACGACACCCATGCGCTGGCGGTCGGCACCGGCGGCGCACTGGTCGAAGCCGGTGGCGACACCTGGTACTTCCTCACAGCCGACTACGCATTCGGCTATGCGCTGGAGAAAGACACCGGTGAAATCGTGCTCGCCAAGGGCGGCAAGGTGCTCGGCGCGGTCCGGCATCCGTTGAATTCATCGGACTTCTCATCCTTCCTGCTGCAGGCGCAGAATTCGAAGGCCAAGATCGTCGGCCTCGCCAATGCCGGCCTGGACACTGCCAACTCCATCAAGCAGGCGGCGGAATTCGGCATCGTCGCCGGCGGCCAGAAGCTCGCCGGCCTGCTGCTGACGCTGGCAGAAGTGCACGGCCTCGGCCTGCAGGCCTCGCAGGGACTGGTCCTGACCGAAGCCTACTACTGGGACCGCGACGACAAATCGCGCGAATTCGCCGAGCGCTTCTTCAAACGCACCCAGCGCATGCCGAACATGATCCAGGCCGGCACCTATTCGGCGACGCTGTCCTATCTGAAAGCGGTGAAGGCCGCAGGCTCCAAGGATTCCGACGCAGTGGCGAAGAAACTGAAGGAATTGCCGGTGGACGATGCCTTCGCCAAGGGTAACGTGCTGGCCAACGGCCGCTTCGTGCACGACCTCTATCTGTTCGAGGTCAAGAAGCCGTCGGAATCCAAAAAGCCGTGGGACTATTACAAGCAGCTCGCCACCGTGCCCGGCAACAAGGCGTTCCCGACGGCGGCGGAAAGCGGTTGTCCGCTGACGAAGTAAAATGGCGGAGTGCCCTTTCTTCACCCTCTTCCCAATGGAGAGAGGTCGCCGATCATACGCGAAGCGTGTGATCGGCGGGTGAGGGGGTGCTGGAGATTGCGGCTCGATCGCATGCGCTGCCTGGCCCCTCACCCGAGACCTCGCTGCGCTCGGCTCCGACCTCTCTCCAGCGGGGAGAGGTGAGAAGTCAATACCCCGTCATCTCAAGATAGCCGACGCCGCTGTGGCTGCCGCGCAGGGTGATCGGTCCTTCCCAATAGGCAAAACTCGTCGCCATCCAGCTCATCGGATTGAGCGGCGTAGTATCGATCGCGAGACCGCGCGAGGGAATGGTGATCCTCCACGATGTCGGCAGCTTGCGGCCGGCGACGTCGGTCGATGCCGTCGGCGTCATGTCGATCGCCGCTGAGCCGATCTGTTCGGAGCGACCGTCGGGCGTGATCCAGTTGCCGGAAAAATAATGGGTGCCGCTCAATTGCCGCAGCCGGAACAGCATCAGCTTCTCGCCGGATGACAGATGCAGCGAGAACCAGTCCCAGCCGGTCTGGTCCGAGGCCAGCGGCTGGCTCGAATATTCGCGGTCCATCCATGCCTGTCCGCTGACGTCGATGGTCCTGTCGCCGATGGTCAGACTGCCGGCGGCCTTGAACCATGGCTGGCTGTAGTAGTACGAGGCCTGACCGCGTTCGGACTTCTTGCTGTAACCGGCGTCACCCTGCAGCACCAGCGGGCGATCGGTGTCGAGTCGCAAGGCGTAGTTGAACTCGGCGCCTGACGCGGTCAGCGTCAGCGGCGCGATGCTTGTGTTGGACATGCTGTCCGGCCCGCGCATCTCCCATGAATCGATCCAGGCCCGAAATGGCTGCGCCGTGGCACCTGCCTGGCCGACGCCGCCGCGGGCAAAGGTTTCGCTGCTGCGGTGGACGGCCGCGGAGGTTACTGCCGCATGTCCCATCCAGATCTGCGGATTGGCCCAGCCGTCGGCTTGCGGTCCCGCCGCCATTGCCTGCCGGAACAATGTCCACTGCACGCCGTAGGCGGCGCCATTGGCATCGGTGAGATTGGCGGTGAGGTACCACCACTCGATGCGATAGTCCGGATGCGGGCCGTGGTCGGCGGGAAACGACAGGGCCTTGCCCGGCACCACCGTCGCAAATCCCTCGGCGTCGCGGCCGAGGCCGGCGAAGCCCTGCGCCCACGCGCGCGGTCCCCCGAGGCCGAGGAGTGCGATGCCGCTGGCAAAGCTGCGGCGGGTGACGAGGGTCTTATCGTTCATCGGCAAAGATCTTCACCAGTCGCGCAGGCTGCATTCGCAGCAGCTTGATGATCGGCAGCAAGGACGCCAGCAATGCGGCCAGCATCGCCACCCCCAGCAATTGCAGCAGCTGCAGAGGAAATACGGTGAACGGCAGCCGCCAGCCGAACGCCTTCACGTTGACCACCGCGATCAGGCACCAGGCCACGGACAATCCCAGCGGCAGGGCCAGCAGCGATGTAATCAGCGCCACCGACATGGTCTTGAGGAGTTCGATGGCGGCAAGGCGGCGCCGGGTGATGCCGATCGCCCACAATGGCGCCAGCTGCGGCAGCCGCGAGTTGCTCAGGGTCAGCAGGCTGGTCAGCAGCGCCACGCCGGCGACGCCGAGGGTGAAGGCGTTCAGCGCCGCCGTGACGGCGAAGGTACGGTTGAAGATCCGCAGCGACTCCGCCTTCACCGTCGCCTGGTCGGCGAGGTTGCGGCCGTCGAGGCCGAAGCGTTGCTGGATGTCGGTCATCAGCTGCGGCACGGCGGTGGCCATCACCCGCAGGCCGAAGCGGGTGCGCGGAATATAGGGGAAGCGCTGGAACAGTGCGTCGACGACGACGCCGAGCTGGCCCTTCGGATTGCCATAGTCGGCATAGATGCCGACAACGTCGAGCGACCAGGGGCCGGATGTCAAAGGTACTTGGATCCGGTCGCCGAGCGAGAGCTTCAGGCGCCGCGACAATTGTTCGCTGATCAGCGCGGCGTTGCCGGTTTTCACGCGGTCCCACGCGCCGGCGGAAGAGTCGAGCAGCGGCCACTGGTCGCGATAGGTGTCGTGATCGGCAAAGCCGAGCAACTCGACGGGCAGGCCGGCGATCTGCACATCGGCGCGGCCGCTCTGCAGAACGGCTGTGACTTCCGGACGATGCGCCAGCCAGGCCTTGATCTCCCCGGCCTGCGCATCGCTGGCGGCGTTGAGATAGATCTCCGAGGCCAGCCTTCCGTTCAGCCAACCGGTGAAGGTGCGGCTGAAGCTCTCAACCATCGTGCCGACGCCGACATTGACCGCCAGCGCCAGCAGCAGCGCCATCAGCGCCAGCGACAGGCCCGACAGTTGCAGCCGGCTGTCGGCCCAGAACCAGGTGGTCAGCGGCCGTCGCGTCAGCCGCTCGCCGAGCGCCAGCACGCCGCCGAGGATCACCGGCAGCGCCAATGCGGCGCCGAGCAGCAGTGCTGCCAGCACGGCAAATCCCGCAGTCAGCGAATCGCCGAAGCCGAGGAAGCCGACCGCCGACGCGAACACGAGCAACGCCGCCGCGCCCTGCCAGCGCAGCCAGCGGTGCTGCGCCTGCTGCCATGCGTAGGGCTGCGCCGCGACCAGCAGAGGCAGTCGCGCCGCTTTCACGAGACTGGCCGTTGCCGCTGCGACCGCGCCGAAGACGGAGATGGCGAGGCCGGCCAGCCACCATTGCGGCTTCAGCTGCAACTGGCCGGGAATATCCGCGCCGTAGAGTCCGCGCAGGCTGGCGGCGACATCGGGCAACAAGGATGCGGCGATCAGATAGCCGCACACCAGCCCGATGAGGCCGGCGACGAGCGCGATGCTCACCAGTTCGAGCAGCAGCACGCTGTTCAGCATCCGGGAAGACACCCCGCAGGCGCGCAGGGTGCGCAGCATCGGCCGGCGCTGCTCGAAGGCGAGGCCAATGGCGGAATTGACGATGAACAGCCCGACCAGGAACGACAGCAGGCCGAAGGCCGTGAGGTTGAGATGGAAACTGTCGGTGAGCCGTTGCAGGTCGGTCTCGGCCTCCGGCTCGACCAGTCGCAACTGATCGCCAGCGACCGCTTTGAGCGGCGGGCGTGCGCCCCCGGTTTTGCCGATCGCCAGCCGCGAGATCCGGTTCGGCAGATGCAGCAGCCGCTGCGCCACGCCGATATCGACGATCAGCACGCCCGGCACCAGTTGCCGCTGCATCCTGAGGGGCGGCAATGTCCCGGCGCCGGCTATCTCCGGCGTGGCGCCTTCCGGCAGCGCGAGCTCCGCCAGCGTTTCCGGCGCCAGCAGCGTCTGGCCCGGCGGCATCAGGAACGCCTGCACGCCGGCGCGGCCGATCTCCGGCGTCGCCGTCGTCTCCGCCGGCAGCGTGATGGGCTCGATGCCGAGCAGGCGGATCGACCGGCCGCCGATGGTGACGCGGCCCTCGAGCATCGGCGATACCGGCCAGCCTGCGCGGCGCAGATCGACGAACAGCTGTTGCGGAAACGTGGCGCCGTCCCGTCCAACCAGCGTCGCACTGCGCGCGCCGCCGAAGGTTGCGGCTGCGCGATCGTAGCTCGCGCGCGCCTGCTGGTTCAGCGCCTGCACGCCGCTCCACAGCGCGGTCGCGGAAATCAGCCCGACCAGCAAGGTCGCCAGTTGCATCGGATGCCGCCGCCAGTGGCTCAGCAGCACCGCGAGCACCCACAGCGCGCGTGTCACGCGATCAGTCCCGAATGAAGATGGATCCGGCGGTCGAGCGTGGCGGCGAGCCGCGCACTGTGCGTCACCATCAGAAAGCCGCAGCCTGTGCGCGCCACCAGATCGCGCGCCAGGCCGAGCACTTCGTCGGCCGTCGCTTCGTCGAGATTACCGGTCGGTTCGTCGGCGAGCAGCAGCAGCGGTTTCGCCGCCAGCGCGCGGCCGATGGCGACGCGCTGCTGCTGGCCGCCCGACAGCTGTTCCGGGTAGCGCTTCAGCAATAGTGCGAGGCCGAGGCGCTCGATCAACTCGGTCTGCCATGCCGCGTCATGCCGCCCGACGATGCGCGACTGGAACGCCAGGTTGTCGGCGACGCTGAGGCTGGGGATCAGGTTGAACTGCTGGAACACCAGGCCGAGACGGTCGCGGCGCATGGCGGCGCGTGCCGCGTCGGGCAGAGCGGTCACGACGGTGTCGCCGAGCCGCACCTCGCCGCCGTCAGCCTGGTCGAGGCCGGCGATCAGGTGCAGCAAGGTGCTCTTGCCGCTGCCGGATTCGCCGGTCAAGGCGACGCTTTCGCCAGCGGCGATATCGAGGTCCACGCCGCGCAGCACCGCCACCTGTTCCTGGGCCGAGCGATAGGATTTTGTGAGGTGGCGGACGGTGAGCATGCTGGGGCACACTAGCAGCGTGGGCGCGGGAGATCACGCTTCAATGCGCGCCGACAGGGCGACGGTGATCGCAGAATTTCTCGGCGCTGCGGCAGGCTGGCGCGCAGCGTTCAGTTGACTGCGCGAGGATTGCGGTCCGTCACCAGTGCCAACACCACCGTGGCGGCCATAAACGCGGCCGAGGCGCCGAACACCCATTGCGGCATGTGATGGTCCATGATCCAGCCGTACAACAGCGGGCTGACGATGCCGCCGAAATTGAAGCCGGTGGAGACGATACCGAAGGCACGTCCGGCAGCGCCCGGAGGTGCGGCGTCGCGCACCAGCATGTCGCGGGATGGCGCGATGACACCGCTGAGGAATCCCGCGGCGGCCATTGCGACCGTCAGCACGGGAGCCGGAAGCGTCGCGATGGCTATGACCAGCACGATGGCGGCGTTGACGGCAAAACACGCCGCGGCGATCTGGCCGTGGCGGTCGGTGCGGTCGGCAAGGATTCCGCCTGCCAGTACGCCGACGGCGCTGGCGCCGAGGAAGGCGGTCAGCGCGACGTTGGCGCTGGAAAACGAGCTGCCATAGCCGCTCATCAGCGCGACGATGCCAAAATTGTTGATGCCGGCCGCCGACAGGCTCAGCAAGGTGAAGAACGCGGTGAGAACGAGTATCGCGGGGGTCATCATGCTGACCTCGGGAGCCCCCGGCGCGCCATCGGCAACGGCGCCGGCATCCGGAATGTCGATGATGACCAGCGCCAGCGCCATCAGCAGGCCGATAGCGCCCGCTGCGATCAAGGCGCCTTGGCCGCCGACCGCTGCCACCAGCGCCGCCATGACCGGCGGCGCCACGGCGCCGCCGACGAATCCGGCAAAGGTATGGATCGAAAAAGCCCGCCCCATGCGGGCCACATCCATATGTTCGGCGAGGATCGCATAGTCCGCGGGATGATAGACGCTGTTGGCAAGGCCGAGCAGCGCCGCGCATACGATCAGCGACGCATAGCTCAGATGAAGACCCAGAATGATCAGCGCCAGGCCGCCGAGCATCAGTCCCGCCAGCAAAATCTTGCGAGCGCCGATGCGGTCGACGAAGTAGCCGATCGGGGCCTGGGTCAGCCCGGAGACCACGGCGAACGTGGTGAGGGCGAAGCCGAGCTCGATATATCCGACGCCAAGTTGTTCCTTCAGGTATGGGAACAACATCGGCAGGACGAAGATATGGAAATGGCTGACCCAATGCGCGCCGGAGATCGCCCCGAGCGTGCGCGCGGCGGAATCCCTGGTCGCCCGCCGTGATCCGGCCGTCAGTTCGGCCATCCGCGTTCCCACCCGTCTTGTGCTCGTTTCTACCGGCAGACCTACGGCCGCAAGCCTGGCTTGTCTATGAACACTGCGGCATGCGCGCGTTGCGATGCATGCAGGAAGGGGATGTCTCATGGGGGGAGGCGACAGGCGGCCGCTAAACCGCGATGATGTCGCCATGGCCAGTCCCGCGTCATCCCTGCGTCCGCTCCGCGTCCTGCTCCCGGAAGGCAGCAGCACGTCGGCACGGCAAGCCGTGACCATCCTCGGCCTGGCAGGCCATCACGTCGAGATCTGCGATCCCGACTGGCACGGGCTGGCGCGGTTTTCGCGTTTCGTTGCCAAATTCCACCGTTGCCCGGCGCTGCGCGACGACCCATCGGGCTTCCTCGCCGCCATCGAGGGGCTGCTCGCGACCGGGCAGTATGACGTACTGCTGCCGACTCACGAGCAGGGATATCTGTTCGCCCGGGCGCAGCAGCGATTGGCGCCGCAGATCGGCCTGGCATTGCCCAGTTTCCACAGCTATCGCACCGCGCTCAACAAGGCGCGCTTCAGCGGGCTGCTGGCCGAACTCGGCCTGCCGCAGCCGGTGACGCGCATCGTTCGCTCGGTGCGGGAGTTGCGCGCAGCGGTGCGCTTCCCCTGCGTCGTCAAGACCGCCATCGGCACGGCCAGCCGCGGCGTATGGTTCCTGCATGATGCTGCCGAGCTCACGCAGGTCTTGCAGGAGTTGCACGATAGCGATGCTTTCGCTGACGATGTCCTGGTGCAGGACTGGGTCGCGGGCGCCACCGAGAAGGCGCAGGCGGTGTTTTCTCACGGCGCGCTGGTTGGCTTTCACGCCTATCGGCAGATTGCGCGCGGCGCCGGCGGCGGCGACGCCATCAAGGAAAGCGTGCGGCGCCAGCGGGTTCGCGACGATCTCGCCACCATCGGCGAGAATCTGCTCTGGCACGGTGCGCTGTCGATCGATTACATCCTGTCGGAGTCCGGCGCGCGGCCGTTTTACATTGACTGCAACCCGCGGCTGGTCGAGCCGATGGCCGCCTATCTCGCCGGCACCGACCTGGTGGATACACTGCTGCGGGTCTCTCTGGGTGAGATGCCCTCGCCGCTGCCCGACAGCCGCGAGGGCGTGCGGACTCATCAGGCGATGCAGGCCCTGCTGGGATGCGCGCTGGCCGGAGGTTCACGGCGCGCCATCCTGCGCGAATGCGGGGATCTGCTGGCGAGGCGCGGCGCCTATGCCGACAGCGTGGAGGAACTGACGCCGCTGCGGCGGGACTGGCTCGGCATCGTGCCGCTGGCGATGACGGTACTGCTGCTGATTGCTGCGCCGGGGCTCGCGCAGCGCCTGGCGAAGGGCGGCTGGGGCACACATCTGCTGGATGCGCAAAGCATTGTGGCGATCGAGCGCGATGTCGAACCGCCGCCCGATTTGCCGCATGTCGAGAGCGGGCGCGAATAGGAAGCCGATCTATAAGTCCCGCTGCTCGTCGTCGCGATCGCGTTTGGGGGTGGCGATGTCGCCGTCTTCCTCATCTTCTTCGGTTGGCGGGGGCGGCAGTTTTGCCTCGTCGTCGTCCCGGCCAGCGCCGCCGTCCTCGGGCGTCTTGCGTTTTCCAGTCATCATCGCGCCTTTTCGTATTGATCGAGCGGGAATCGTGCTGCCTCGACCTCAATCTGAACGTCATTGTGGGGCATATTCGCTGCCATCCCGCAATCTTCCCTGCCTTTTTTCACCATACGGTGCTAACGGGAGCCGAGTTTGCCAGCAATCCCGTTTTCCGGAGCGACGATGAAAAAGCCGAAGATCGAAATGGACGACCCGCAGCCCCGCAAGATCATCCGCGCCGACAAGGCGCCGACCGAGGGCTACTCGCTGGTCGTGGACGGCCACTTCAAGTCGCATCACGACACTGTGGAAGCAGCCGAGGAAGCCGGCATGGCCTTGAAGAACAAGTACCCGATGCTGCAGATCCAGGTCTACGATTCCGCGACCAAGACCCGCACCATGATCGAATGGCCGGCCCCCGCAGCCTGAACCGTCAGGTTCTGCGACCGCCGCTCTGCTGACCTGCCAGCCAGGCCGCAAGCGCCGGGGTCTTTTCCGCCGGCTTCTTGCCGCCGGTCTTCGCCGCCGCCTTCTTCTTGACGGCGGTGGCGCGTGGCGGCTCGGCGGCCTCACGGGCCAGCCGCAGCGCTTTCAGCTTTGCCATGTTGTCAATCACGGCCTTCGCCGCCGCGTCGCGCTCGGATCGCCCGCTTTTGGCGTCCTGGGCAGCGCGTTCGGCCTTGCTGGTGCGCGCTTCCGCGCGGTCGCGATCGTCCTTCGACATCAGGTCGTCTTCTTTTTCTTTGGTTTCGGTTCGACCGGCTTGGCGCGGTCTTCCTCTTCCTTCGCAAGCCGCGCGGCGCGCAGACTCTCGGTGCGCTTGCGGATCGCGATGTCGGCAGCCGCGATATCGGCCATCGCCTTGATACCCTCGGCATCCTGCGCGAGCTTGCGGTTGAGCCGGATTTCCTTCATCTCGGCAGGGGTCTTGGGTTCTGGCTCGGTATCCATGGTGTGCCTCAAAATTGGCCGCGAAGATGGCGTCGCGGCTATTGCTACGCCACTCTTACCATGAAACTTCGCATCAAAGGCACCCCAACCGTCATATAACCGATGTCGCGGTGAGCGTTTTCGGCGTGCAATGCCTGCGCCGGTGTCCAGCTCCGCGATTTTCGCGCCGTCGTCTGAAAGCCAGGCTCGCGGACGATGTCGCACAGGGACTATTTCACCACCGACATTCTTTCGAGCGCGGGTGTATTTCCACAGGTCCCGGGCGCGGCCATCCGGCACGGCCTTGCAGGTGGGGGGCTGGAAGATTCAGACGGTCGTCCTGATATTAGACGATCATCGCGCGCACGATGCGTTTTCGCCGTGCGCCAATCCTGATAGGCCTGCATGAACGGACAGGGAAGGACACGGCGTGGCAGAATTCGTGGTCGAGTTCGGCAAGGACGGCGGACACATCGAACCCGACGGACGGCTCGACGCCAAGGCGTTTCATCGCAATCACGAAGCGATCTGGGCGGTGCTTGCGCCATTCTTGCAGGCCAAGTCCGGCGATGTCCTTGAGGCGGGCAGCGGCACCGGCCAGCATGTGGTCGAATTCGCACGAAAAAGCCCGCAACTGACTTGGTGGCCGAGCGATTTCAACGCGCAGCATCTCGCCAGCATCGAGGCCTGGCGGACCCATGCGCAGCTCGACAACGTCCGCGCGCCGCTCCGCATCGATCTGTCGGATCCGGCGTGGTGCGCCGCGATGACCGATAGCAGCGGGCCGGGGCCGCTGCTGGCGGTGTTCTGTGCCAACGTCGCCCATATCGCGCCGTGGCCGGTGGCCGAAGGCCTGCTGGCGGGCGCCGCCCGCTATCTGCGCACCGATGGCCGGCTGTTCATGTACGGGCCGTTCAAACGCGGCGGCCACCATACAGCCGTCAGCAATGCGGTGTTCGATACCAGCCTCAGAAGCAGTAATCCCGAATGGGGCGTTCGCGATGTCGAGGAACTGGAACGTGTCGCTGGCAGCGTCGGACTGAAGCTCATCGAGGTTGTCGAGATGCCCGCCAACAATCTTGTCCTGGTGTTTGCGCGGGTCGCACAGGGCTGAAGCGGCCATGCATGGGGCCGTTTCGTTTGCGCGTGTTGATTGCCGGTTGGTCGACCTCCATAGTCTCCGGCGAAGCAACAGGGCCCGGATATACCGGGCCGCATCCGGGCGGATTCCCCCAAATGATCGATGTGACCGTCAACCCTGAGCTGTGCGATGACGCGCGCGCCCGCTCCAACGTGTTGCGGCTGGCAATCGCCCAGGCGCTTGCCGGAGCCAATTCGGCGGTGATTTTCGCCACTGGCGCCATCGTGGGCTCGACGCTGTCGCCCGATGCGTCCTACGCGACGGTGCCGATCTCGATGTATGTGGTCGGTCTGGCCAGCGGAACCTTGCCGGTCGGTGCGATTTCCCGCGCCTACGGCCGGCGCGTCGCCTTCATCATCGGCAGCGGCTGCGGGGCGCTGTGCGGCGCGCTTGCTGCCGTGGCCATCCTGCGCGGTTCGTTCGCGCTGTTTTGCTGCGCCACCTTCTTCGGCGGGCTGTATGGCGCGGTTGCGCAATCCTATCGCTTTGCCGCCGCCGACGGAGCCAGTCCCGCATACCGTCCGAAGGCGGTGTCATGGGTGATGGCCGGCGGTGTATTTGCCGGTGTGCTCGGGCCGCAACTGGTGCAGTGGACCATGGATGTGTGGCCGCCTTACCTGTTTGCATTCAGCTTCACGGCGCAGGCGCTGGTGGCATTGATCGCCATGGCGTTGCTGTCCACCGTCGATGCGCCGAAGCCGGCGGTCGCGGATCTCGGCGGCGGCCGGCCGCTGGCCGAGATCGCGCGGCAGCCGCGCTTCATCGCCGCGGCGATCTGCGGCGTGGTGTCCTATTCGATGATGAATCTGGTGATGACCTCGGCGCCGCTGGCGATGAAGCTGTGCGGGCTGCCGCTCAGCGATTCCAACTTCGGCCTGCAGTGGCATATCGTGGCCATGTACGGACCGAGCTTCTTCACCGGCTCGCTGATCGCGCGTTTCGGGGCGCCCCGCATCGTCGCTGCCGGCCTCGCGCTTGAAGCGCTGGCGGCCATCATCGGCATGTCCGGCATCACCACCATGCATTTCTGGTCCGGGCTGGTCATCCTGGGCATCGGCTGGAATTTCGGCTTCATCGGCGCCTCGGCGCTGGTGCTCGAAACCCACCGCCCGCAGGAGCGCAACAAGGTGCAGGCGTTCAACGACTTCCTGGTGTTCGGGCTGATGGCGGTGGGATCGTTCTCGTCGGGGCAATTGCTGGCGAATTTCGGCTGGTCGACGGTCAATGCCGTCGTGTTCCCGCCAATTCTCCTCGGCCTGATTGTGCTGGCGATGGCGGGTTTTGCGAAGCGACGTTCCTTGCAGCAGGCGGCATCCTTTCCGGATTCGCTCTAGGCGAGACCACCTGTCATGCCGTCGGCCGCACGGCGGTCTCGAAGCTGTCCCGCGGCCAGATGATCTGCACCACGGCGCCATGATCCGGGAAGGTGCGATTGGCGAACGACACGTTTGCACCGGTGCGCTCCAGCAGCGTGCGCGCAATGAACACGCCGAGACCGAGGCCGCCATGTCTGTTTTGTGCGTCGTCGGAGCTGCGTCGCCGGGACAGGTAGGGTTCGCCGATCCGCTTCAGGAGATCCGGCGGAATGCCGGGTCCATCGTCGGAGATCGAGATCACCACGGTTTCCGCGTTCCACCAGGCGTTCACCTCCACCGTGCTGCGGGCAAAATCCACCGCGTTTTCCAGAATGTTGCCGACGCCGTAAAGGATCGCGGGGTTGCGCATGCCGACTGGCTCCGCCGCGCCGGTCACCGCGATGCGAATCCGGATGGCGACGCCGAAATCGCGATGCGGTGCCACCGCCTCCTCGATCAGTGTGGACAATGGCATCCGGTCGAACGGCGCGCCGCTGGACGACAGCTGCGTGATCTTGGAGAGAATGTCGCGACAGCGTTGCGCCTGTTCGCGCAGGGTCTTGAGATCTTCGGTCAGGGACGGATTGTCGTGCACGGTCTTTTCGAGCTCGCGCGAGATCAGGAAGATGGTGGATAGCGGCGTGCCGAGCTCGTGCGCGGCGGCGGCGGCGAGACCGTCGAGCTGGGTGAGGTGCTGCTCGCGGGTCAGCACCAGCTCGGTCGCCGCCAGCGCGTCGGACAGCTTGCGCGCTTCCTCGGTGACCTGGAACGCGTAGAGGCTGGTGACGCCGATCGCCAGCAGGATCGAGAGCCAGACGCCGAGCAGATAGATCTGCGGCAGCACCAGCGGCTCGTCGGCGTCCCATGGCAGCGGCAGGTGAAAGAAGGCGAGCAGGGTGGCGCAGGCCGCCGCGAGCACGCCGAGCGCGATGGTCAGCCGCGTCGGCAGCGCGGTCGCGGAAATCAGCACCGGGGCGAGAAACAGGAAGGAGAAGGGGTTCTGCAGCCCGCCGGTGAAGTACAGCAGCGCCGCCAGTTCGGCGATGTTGAGCGCCAGCAGCGCCGCGGCATAGGCGGGTTCCAGCCGCTGCATCGGGTTGAACGCGGTCTGCAGCGCCAGATTGAGCGCCGCGGAGAGGCCGATGACAATGACGCAGGGGATGATCGGAACTTCGAAATCGAGCCCCTGGACCACGACGAAGATCGCCGCAAGCTGTCCCAGTGCGGCCAGCCAGCGCAGCCGCAGGATGGTGTCCAGCCGGACATGGCGGCGCGGATGGCGAAGGTCGGACGCATCGATATCGGTCATGCCGCGATCCTAGCTGCATGGTCCGCCGATCACAAACCAGAGGCGGAGGCCAACGGGCCTTGCATCGGGCGCCTCGATGCCGCAAGGAACGGCCCGCATGGCGATTGAGACGACATCCGCACCCGATATGCGCACAGCCGCTCCGGTAGGGCCTGCGGCGATCGAGGTCGCGCATCTGGTCAAGGTCTACAAGACGACCCGCGCCGTCGACGACGTCTCGTTCCGCATTGCGCAAGGCAGCATCACCGGTCTGCTCGGCGGCAACGGCGCCGGCAAGACCACCACCATCGCCATGATCATGGGACTGGTGCTGCCGACCTCCGGCAGCGTTCGCGTGCTCGGCCGCGCCATGCCCGGCCAGAGCGCCGAAGTGCTCGGCCGGATGAACTTCGAAAGCCCTTACGTCGACATGCCGATGCGGCTGACGGTGCGGCAGAATCTCACGGTATTCGGCAAGCTCTACGCGGTGCCCGACCTGCGCGGCCGGATCGCCGAACTGGCCGAGGATCTCGACCTCGGTGACTTCCTCGATCGCGCCAACGGCAAGCTGTCGGCCGGCCAGAAGACCCGCGTGGCGCTGGCCAAGGCGCTGATCAACCGGCCGGAGCTGCTATTGCTGGACGAACCGACCGCGTCGCTCGATCCCGACACCGCCGACTGGATCCGGCAGCATCTGGAGAACTACCGCAAGACCCACAACGCCACCATCCTGCTGGCCTCGCACAACATGCTGGAGGTCGAGCGATTGTGCGACCGCGTCATCATCATGAAACGCGGCCGGGTCGAGGACGATGACAGTCCTGCGAACATCATGCTGCGCTACAACCGCAATACGCTGGAGGAGGTGTTCCTCGACGTCGCCCGCGGCCGGGTCCAGGACACCGCGTCATGAGCATGGTCGAAATCCGCCGCGGCATAGCCTTGCACCGCATCAATGCGATGATCCTGCGCTACTGGTATCTGCTGATCTCCTCGTGGCCGCGGCTGCTGGAGCTCATCTACTGGCCGGCGCTGCAGATCATCACCTGGGGCTTCCTGCAGAACTACATCTCGCAGAATGCCGGTTTTTTCGCCCAGGCGGGCGGCACGCTGATCGGCGCGGTGATCCTATGGGATATCCTGTTCCGCGGCCAGCTCGGCTTCTCGATCTCGTTCCTCGAGGAGATGTGGGCGCGCAATCTCGGCAACCTGATGATGAGCCCGCTGAAACCGATCGAGTTCCTGATCGCGCTGATGATCATGAGCCTGATCCGGCTGGCCATCGGCATTATTCCGATGCTGCTGCTGGCGGTAATCTTCTTCAAGTTCAACATGCTCGGGCTCGGCCTGCCGCTGATCGCCTTCTTCTGCAACCTGATCTTCACCAGCTGGTCGGTCGGCATCTTCGCCTCCGGTCTGGTGCTGCGCAACGGACTTGGCGCCGAGAGCATCGTGTGGACGCTGATGTTCGCGCTGATGCCGCTGGCCTGTGTCTACTACCCCGTCTCGGTGCTGCCGCACTGGCTTCAGGCCGTAGCTTGGACGCTGCCTCCGACCTATGTGTTCGAAGGCATGCGCTCGCTGCTGATCGATCACGTGTTTCGAACTGATCTCATGCTGACCGCCCTGGCCATCAACGCAGTGCTGTTTATTGTCTCATTCGCGGTGTTTCTGCTGCTGCTGAAAAGCGCACGTCGCGCCGGTTCGCTGGTATCGGGTGGCGAATGAGACCAGTTATCCAGGGAAAACGCCGCATTTGCTCCTGCAATCGCAGCACCTATGCCGATCCACCGGTTGACGCTTTCTTATGCAATCCCCACTATCTTGCAGTGCAGAAGATACGTCAGTGAGGAAGAAATGCCGATCGGTGAATTTGGCAGGCCGCCCGACCTGCCATCGGAAGTAAGTCCGGCCCTGACCACGCCGATGTACTGGATGTATGAGATGGCGCATGCGTCGCTCAACCCGGCGCGTGCGGTGACCGATGCCACCAAGCTGCTGTTCCAGCATCCGCTCAATCCCTTCAGCCATACCGATTTCGGCAAGTCCGTCGCCGCCGGCTGCGAACTGTTCGAGCGCACCACGCGCCGCTACGGCAAGCCGGAATGGGGCCTCGATGACACCGAGGTCAACGGCGTGCGCACGCCGATCGAGATCCGCTCGGTGTGGGAAAAGCCATTCTGCCGACTGCTCTACTTCGACCGCAAGCATCCCCGCCCGCTGCGCGCGCCGCAGCCGCGCGTGCTGATCGTGGCGCCGATGTCCGGCCATTACGCCACGCTGCTGCGCGGCACCGTCGAGGCTTTCCTGCCGACCCATGAGGTCTACATCACCGACTGGGCCGACGCCCGGATGGTGCCGATCGCCGAGGGTCGCTTCGACCTTGAGGACTACATCGACTACGTCATCGAGATGCTGCACGCTTTGGGCGGCAACATGCATGTGGTCGCGGTGTGCCAGCCCTCGGTTCCGGTGCTGGCCGCGGTGTCGCTGATGGAAGCCGAAGGCGATCGCTTTGTGCCGGTGTCGATGACGCTGATGGGCGGGCCGATCGATACGAGGCGCAATCCCACGGCGGTGAACAATCTGGCCGCCGAGAAGGGCATCGACTGGTTCCGCAACCACGTGATCACCAAGGTTCCATTTCCCAATCCGGGCGTGATGCGCGACGTCTATCCGGGATTCCTGCAGCTGAACGGCTTCATCAGCATGAACCTCGACCGCCACATGGACGCGCACAAGAACCTGTTCAATCATCTGGTTCAGGGCGACGGCGACCTCGCCGACAAGCACCGCGACTTCTACGACGAATATCTGGCCGTGATGGACCTCACCGCCGAGTATTATCTGCAGACCGTCGACACCGTGTTCGTCAAGCACGCGCTGCCGAAGGGCGAGATGATCCATCGCGGCAGGCGCGTCGATCCCTCTGTCATCACCAACGTGGCGCTGATGACGGTGGAAGGCGAGAACGACGATATCTCCGGGCTCGGCCAGACCGAAGCGACCCATTCGCTGTGCACGTCGATCCCCGACGATCGCCGCGTGCATTACGTGCAGAAGGGCGTCGGACACTACGGCGTGTTCAACGGTTCGCGTTTCAAGTCGGAAATCGTGCCGCGCATCTCGGACTTCATGTTGTCGGCGGCGCATTCGAAACAAGCGGCAGACGCCGCAGAGTAGAGTTCCGCATCAAATCGCGCAGCAAACATCGCATCGGCGATGTTTGCTGCGCGATTTTATGGCTGCAGGCACGGTTCGATTCGAAACCGCGCGCGTTAACCCTCTGAAATAGCGCCAACAAATCTGTACCAGCGAGCCGCTTTTAGAAATGAGTTAAATTTCATTTCTTCAAGCGGTGAATCTGCATTGGAATGAATCAAGATTCCTGTTCCAGCCCACATCGGGTAGGTGACGACCCCCGGCGCCCCCCTGTATATTGGGCAAATGATTTGTTTTTGCGCCGAGCGATTCCCATGGCGGCGGATATGGCAGAATCCTGTCGACTTCCTGACGTCCGGATCTGCAGACATGGCCTTTCGCGCGCTTCTCTATCGTCGTCCCACCGAACCCTCGACCCTTGCCGTCAAGCATGGCTCGCAAATCTTCGCTGTCCGCCTGCGCCGCCACCGGCGCGCGCGGCGCTACACGCTGCGCATTCATCCGAGCGATCGCGAGGCGATCCTCACCATGCCGCCGCGCGGCACGCTCGCCGATGCCAAGGAGTTCGCGCAGCGCCACGGCGCCTGGATCGCCGCGCGTCTGGGGCGGTTGCCGAAGGCGGCGCCGTTCCAGCCGGGGACGGTGGTGCCGTTGCGGGGGGTGGCGCACAAGATCGTGCATCGCGCCGGGGTCCGCGGCACGGTGTGGGTGGAAACCCGCGACAGCGGCGACAGGATCATCTGCGTCGCCGGTGAGGCCGAGCACATCGAACGTCGCGTCCACGACTTCCTGAAGCGCGAGGCGCGCAGCGATCTGCAGAAGGCCTCGCAGCACTATGCCGCCACGCTCAACGTCAAGGTCAGGCGGCTGTCGATCCGCGACCAGTCGAGCCGCTGGGGTTCCTGCACCTCGGCGGGGTCGCTGTCATTCTCGTGGCGGCTGATCCTGGCGCCGCCGCATGTGCTGGACTACCTCGCCGCCCACGAGGTCGCGCATCTGGTCGAGATGAACCATTCGGCGCGGTTCTGGAAGGTGGTGGGCAAGGTCTGCAGCGCCACCGAACGCGCCAAGACCTGGCTCGACACCCACGGCAACGACCTGCACCGCTACGGGATTCAGGAATAACCAACCACGCGGCTGTCATCGCCCGGCCGGGCGCGCACTTACGCGCCTGGACCGGGCGACCCAGTAAGCACCGGCGCCGGTGATAAAGCCGCAGCAGCAGTGTTTACTGGATCACCCGCTTTCGCGGGTGATGACACAGGAGTTTGCGGCGGTGCCTCTCCACGGCCTCTTGCTCTATCTCCCGAACAGCCGTTCCGTCAGCCACCCATCCAGCCCGCTCGCCGCTTCCGGCCGGACGTTTTGCGGCGGGGCGGATCGCGCGGCGGGATAGTTCGCCTGGGTCGGCGCCGCCGGCTGCGGGCGAGAGCCGTTGTACACCGGAGCGCTTGGCACATAACCGGGCGACGGCGCGAGCTGCGATTGCGGCGCCGCGGACGGCACCACCTGCGACACCGTCTGCGCTACGCTGGCAAAGAAGCTGCTCGGCGCGGCGCCCGGGATCGGCGCGGGCGCGATGCCCTGATGCGCGGCCTTCATGAAGCGGGTCCAGATCTCCACCGGCAGGCCGCCGCCGGTGGCCTTCTTGGTCGGCGAATTGTCGTCATTGCCGAGCCACACGCCGGTGACCAGCCGCGAGGTGTAGCCGATGAACCAGGCATCGCGGAAATCCTGGCTGGTGCCGGTCTTGCCCGCCGCCTGCCAGCCCGGCAGCTCGGCCTTCTTGGCGGTGCCGGTCAGCAGCGTCTCGGTCATCATGGTGTTCATCATCGCCACCGCGCGGGCGTCGATCACCGCGGAGGGCGTCTCCGCCGGGCGCTTGTAGATCACCTTGTTGCCCTCCACGGTGCGGATCCGCTCCACCACATGCGGCGCCACGCCGAGCCCGCCATTGCTGAACGGCGTATAGGCGCCGACCAGTTCGGTCAGCGACACTTCCGAGGTGCCGAGCGCGATCGAGGCGTTGGCGTCGAGTTTCGAGGCGATGCCCATGCGGTGCGCGGTGCGCACCACGCTCTTGGCGCCGACCTCGAGTCCGAGTCTGACCGCCACGGTGTTGAGCGACATCGCCAGCGCCTGGGTCAGCGTCACCGCGCCAAAATATTCGTGGGTGTAGTTCTCCGGCTTCCAGCCCTTCACATCCAGTGGCGCGTCCTGGCGGATGGTTTCCGGCGTCAGGCCCGCCTCGATCGCGGTGAGATAGATGAACGGCTTGAACGACGAGCCCGGCTGCCGCTTCGCGGTGACCGCGCGGTTATACTGGCTCTCGGCGTAATTGCGGCCGCCGACCATGGCGCGCACCGCGCCGTCCGGTGTCATCGCCACCAGCGCGCCCTGCGAGACGTTGAACTTGACGCTCTTGGCCGCCAGCTCGTCGATGATCGAGGCCTCGGCCACCGCCTGCAGCTTCGGATCGATCGAAGTCTCGACCACGATGCTCTGGTCGATCTGGCCGACCAGGTCGTCGAGCACCTCGCCGATCCAGTCGGCGACATAGTTCACGGTGCCGGCGCCGACCGCCTTCACATTGTAGGAGGCGTGCGAGGTCGAGGCCTGCGCCTGCGCCGCGGTGATGAAGCCGGCGTCCTGCATCGACGCCAGCACGATCTTCGCGCGCGCCTCCGCGCCCTCCGGATTGCGGTTCGGCGCCAGCCGCGACGGCGATTTCACCAGCCCGGCCAGCATCGCGGCTTCCGCCACCGTCACGTTCTTCGCCGACTTTCCGAAATATTTCTGTGCCGCCGCCTCGACGCCATAGGCGCCGGAGCCGAAATAGACCCGGTTGAGATACAGTTCCAGGATCTCGTTCTTGGAATGCTTGCGCTCCAGCCAGAACGCCAGCTCCATCTCCTGCAGCTTGCGCTTCATGGTGCGTTCCTCGGTGAGGAACAGGTTCTTCGCCAGCTGCTGGGTCAGCGTCGAGCCGCCCTGCGACACGCCGCGATGGGCGATGTTGGCCACCGCGGCGCGCGCGATGCCGAGCGGATCGACGCCGTAATGCGAATAGAAGCGGCGGTCCTCGATGGCGATGAAGGCCTTCGGCAGATATGGCGGCAGGTCCTTCAGCGCCACATTGGTGCCGGCCTGTTCGCCGCGCGTGGTCATCACGGTGCCGTCATAGCCGACGATCTGGATGGTCGGCGGCCGCTTGGGAATCTCCAGCGACTGGATCGGCGGCAGATGCGCGCCGACATAGATCACCACGCCAACCACCGCGATGGCGCCCCACAGTCCGAGCACCGCGCCCCAGTAGAAGGTCTTGCGGACGAATGCGCCGATCCGGCTGCTGCCGCGTGCGCGGCGGGCCTTGCGCGGTTTGCGCGCGCCGCCGTCGGCGGATTTCCGCGGGGATGGCTTCGGCGCGTCGTCGGCCACCGAGACGCGATCGTCCGGCTTCAGCCGCAGCTCCGACAGCGAGGCTGCGAGCCCGAACACCGGCTCCTTGCGTCCGCCGCCTTTTTTCCTCGCCATCCGCCACCACGCTCGTTGCTGCCGGACCCTACTGTTCCCGGTTTAAAGCGCCGTTAAGCGGAGGTTAACGGGATGGAAATGCGGAAGGGATTGGCGCACGCCAACCCGCACTCCGTCTGTCATCTCCGCGCATGCGGGGATCCAGTCAACGCTGGCATCTGGGATGATCGCCAGCGCCTGTGTACTGGGTCGCCCGCTTTCGCGGGCGATGACAACCGAGTGTCGAACAACCGGAATTCGCCCACGCGCCATCGCTCCCGCGCCGCCGGTGGGCTTTCCGCTGTGCCCCCTCGAACAACGAGGGGGTGACGCGCCGAAAGGCGCAACTTGTATCAAGTTCGCGCTCCGGGCCGGACCTGCGACAGCCTCGCCCGGATCGCGCCGCCTTTCGGCGCGCCATCGCGGCGATCTTTGGCCGGGGCGCCGTGCTTCCGGGTACTGGGAGCAGCAGCGCTGCCGTGACCCAGCGGCCTTCGCCCGCTCTTCCCGTCCCCGTCCAGCCCCGAAGGGCAGAGCCCGTAGGTGGCCCGGACGGCGAACCCCCGGCCTTCCGGACGCGGGCCTGCGAGGCACGCGCGCAGGCGCCGCATCCCGCTCCACTCCCAGAACGCCGCTGGAAGCGCCCCTCGCTGAGCGGGTAGATAGGAATGCAAACCAAAGCAGTCGTGAGTGTCAATTTAAGTTCAAGCAAGTCTTCGGAAAAACTTGGTGTGTCCCGGAGTTCAAACTACAAATGCTGAAATCGTGCGAGGTCATGGTGAGCAATCTAAACGGACGAACGATAAAATTATTTCTGGTGGACGGCATTCCGGATGGAATGCGTACCGCGGAGATAATGAGTTGGACGGGGCATGTCCTTTTTGCGCCGCGCGCCAGCATTGCCGCGTTGCTGGCTCGGCCTGAAGTTAAGCGAACGGGAGCCTATTTACTCATCGGTCCCGATACCAAAGATCCTGATCAGCTAATGGTTTATGTGGGCGAGGGTGACAATGTTGGCGTCCGAATATCAAGTCACAACAAAGACGTAGACAAAGAATTTTGGGAGCATGTCTGTGTCATTACTAGCAAGGACCTGAACCTCACGAAAGCGCATGCCCGGTATCTCGAAAGCAAGTTAATTCAGGTCATAAAGAGAGAAGGCCGTGCTGTACTAGCGAACAAAAGCGACCCCGAGTTCGACCTTCTGCCAGAGGCGGACCTCTCCGACATGGATGATTTCGTTGTTCGCCTGCAAGTTCTGCTACCGGTACTTGGTGCCGATTTCGTTAGACCTACGCCGCAGATCTCCAAGAACGCCGTGAAAACAAATGAAATTCCTCTGCCGACGGATGCTAACGCTAGTACTCCCTTGGAGCGTTCAGAAATTCAGCTCGAAAATGCTTCAGCTAAAGGACCGGAATTTCGCATGAGCGCGGGCGGTCTTCAGGCGCGCGCAGTAGAGATTGATGGGCAAATGATTATTCGAGCGGGCTCGCAGGCGCGCGCCGAGATTGGGCCGTCATTAAGTTCGAACGTTAGGGCTTACCGAGAGCAGTTGCGTCGCAATGGAAAGCTCAGTGCTCCTGATGGGTCGGGTGTGCTTCATTTTGCCGAGGATGTTGCATTCACCTCACCCAGTGCAGCAGCGCAGGCAGTGATGGGCACGAGCAGAAATGGAAGAACCGATTGGGTAAACGTGGCAACTAATGAAACCTATTCTGCATGGCAGGAGCGTCTCATTTCGAGCGCCGCACCAGCCCCAATAGATGTGGGTTGATGTGGTCGTCGTTGGCAACGACTATCGTTGTACAGGCTGAAATACGTTGAGTCGCATAGCGATAGCGCGTAGCGGCTTGTCCCTCTTGTGGCAGGTCGGCGTCATTCGCTGTGGCTATGATCGCGGGTGACACATCGTCGATCCGCCTTGTATTCTGACGTTCGTGTGAACTTTATTTGATCGCTCTGCCTGGTTCCTCATGCCCTCGCGAGGAACGTAATTTGAATTTCATTATTGATAGCAGGCGAAACAAATCATCTGGAGTTCCCATGAAGAAGATCATTCTCGCTACCGCACTCGCCACCCTGATGTCCGGTTCCGCCGCCTTCGCGCAGGCCAATCCGAACGCGCCGCAGCCTGGTTCAACCGGCGCCGGTGTCAACCAGCCCGCCACCACGGGAACCGGAACCGCCGTCGACCGTCCGGATTCCACCAGGAAGGGCAGCATGTCCAACTCGATGAAGAAGGACAGCGACAAGGACGGCATGCACAAGGGCAGCAAGAGCAAGTAAGTCGCGTCAGCGACGAAAGAGTCGCGCTGGAAACAGCGCGGCCTTCTTGCGGTTGATGTTTCGTGTCCCGGACGCGGTGCAGCGTGAAGCGCTGCTCCGCAGAGCCGGGACCCACATTTTTCAAAAAAAGAATCGACCCCGAATCTGCGGCGCACCGCGCCGCAAGGGTGTATTGCGCCGCGTCCGGGGAACGGGACCGCGGCACGCGATGCAGTCACATCACGAAAGCGGGTGCGGCGCTCACCCCGCGGCATCGTCCTCGATGATCGGGCCGAACAGCTCCCAGCGTTCGCCGTTGAATTTCATCATCTGCAGCTGCTTGTTGACGCGGTAGTCGGCGGGCGTGGTGGTGATGCTCATGCCGGGCAGGCCGATATCGATCTTGACGTTGGACAGCGAGGTCGCCTGCTTCATCACATTGGCGCGGGTGAGTTCGTCACCGCATCGCTTCAGCACCTCGACCATCAGCTGCGCATTGCCGTAGCCATAGGTGTTGAAGTTCGAGTTCTTGTCGCCGTCGGGATAGTACTTCTCCATGAACGCCAGGTAGCGCTTCATGCCGGCGTCGTCCTTCCATTGCGGGTCGGCCGGGTCCTTGCCGTAATTCACCGAGATCAGGCCCTTTGAATTCTCCAGCCCCGCGGGCTGCAGCACCGCGCCGACCGAGGTGGCGTTGATGTCGACGATATGCACCGGCTTCCAGCCGAGGTCGGCGACCTTCTTGATCGCCTGAGCCGCGAATTTCGGCGTCGAGGCTGAGAACAGCAGGTCGGCGCCGGAGGATTTCAGCTTGACGATCTGCGAGTCGACGGTCGGGTCCGCCAGCTCGTAGGACGCGTCTGCCACGACCATCGCCGCGGCCTTGTCGCCGAGCCCGGCGCGGATGCCGGTGACGTAGTCGCGGCCGAGATCGTCGTTCTGCCAGAGGATGCCGACCTTGGCGTTGGGATAGTTCTTCAGGATGTATTTGCCGTAGATGCGGCCTTCGCTCTGGTAGTTGGGATTGTAGCCCATGGTCCAGGGAAAGTTCTTCGGGTCGGTGAAGCGCGTCGCGCCGGTGGCGGCGAACAGTTGCGGCACCTGCTTCTGGTTGAGATATTTCTGCACCGCGGCGTTGGACGGCGTGCCGACGATCTGGAAGGTCAGCAGCACCTCGTCGGATTCCACCAGCTTGCGCACCTGCTCCACCGCCTTGGGCGGCGAATAGGCGTCGTCATACTGGATGAGATTGATCTTGCGGCCGTTGACGCCGCCCTGCTCGTTGATCATCTTGAAATAGGCGGCCTGGGTCTTGCCGATCGAGGAATAGGCCGAGGCGGGGCCGGAGAACGGCACGGTCTGGCCGATCTTTATTTCGCTGGCGGAGGCGCCGGGATCGTATTTCGGCTCGGCGGCGGCCGGTGTGGCCAGCAGCGCAAGGCTGAATGCAGACGCGGCGAAGCAATGGAGATGCGATGCTCTCATGTGGTTGCCTTCCCTGATGTGCGCCGACGGTCATTCCATTGCTGGCGCCATCGTTGCCGGGAGTGTGACGCAGGTATTTTGTGAAGGCAAGAAGAGGAAAGCGACCTCGCGTGTCCCGGACGCGCTGCCTTCCTCCTTCGCCCACCCAGCGAAGCTTCGCTTTGGCGGGGGAAAGCAAACGAGCCAGTACTATCCCAGCCACACCGCGGCCAGCGCCAGCGCCGCCGGCAGCGCCTGGACGACCAGGATCTTGCGGCTGACGCTCCAGGCGCCATAGAGGCCGGCGACGATGACGCAGAGCAGGAAGAAGGTCTTGATCTGCAATGCCACGGCGGCGGCGGGATGCAGCAGGCCCCACAGCAGGCCGGCGGCGAGAAAGCCGTTGTAGAGTCCCTGGTTGGCGGCCAGCACCGCCGAGGCCTGGGCCTTCTCGAGCGTGTTGCCGAAGGTCTTCAGGCCATAGGGCCTGGTCCAGAGAAACATCTCCAGCACCAGGAAGTAGACGTGCAGCGCCGCCACCAGCGCCACCAGGACATTGCCGACCATGGTCATGTGAAGCCCCCATCGCAGACGAATAGCCCACCAGTATGTGGGTGGCCCGACATAGCACGGCCGCGAAGCCTGCGCGGTCCTTATCGTATTACCTCAATGGCCGCGCATGCCATGTGTGATGCCGGATGGGCCTTGTCAAATCAGCGGGCTGCGGTTCACATGTACCCTGCACGGTAAGATTGATCGCTTCGTGCGGCGAAACGGCGTGCGGATTCCAGCATGAATCTATCGACACGCCTGATGATCGCGATGACCGGGCTGGTGCTCGGTACCGCGGCGGCGGGACTGATCGGCTATCACAGCGTCGAGTCGTCGGTAGTGCCGGGGGCGCTCGAGCGGCTCGACACCCAGGCGCGCGCCCGGCTCGGCGTGCTCGACATCTATCTAAGCGGCCTTCGCGCCGACGTGCTCGGCATGCGCGCGGTGCCGTCCCATGACGGGCTGGTACGCTCGATCCAGGCCGGCGGCAACGATCCGGTCGGCGGCACCGCGACCGAGGTCTGGCGGCAGCGCATCGAGAGCATCTATCTCGCGCAGTTGAAGGCCAAGCCGGCGATCCAGCAGTTTCGCGTCATCGGCATCGCCGACGATGGCCGCGAGATCCTCCGTGTCGACCGCGCCGGTCCGGACCATTCGGCGCGCATCGTGCCGGAGCAGGAGCTGGCGCGCAAAGGCGACCGCGGCTATTTCCGCAGCAGCATCAATCTGCCGGCAGGCGAGGTCTACATCTCGCCGATCGAGCTCAACCAGGAGCGGGGCGCGCTGGAAGTGCCGCACGTGCCGGTGATGCGCTTTGCCACGCCGCTGCGCGACGCCGCCGGCCAGCCGTTCGGCATCGTCATCATCAACCTCGACCTGCGGCCGATCTTCGACCGGATCCGCGCCGCGATGGACGAGGATTCGCTGATCTACCTGGTCAATGCCGAGGGCGATTTCCTGCTGCATCCCGATCCCGGCCGGACCTTCGGCTTCAACCTCGGCCAGCGCCACCGCTGGCAGGACGAAATGCCCGGGCTTGCCAAAGCGGTCGGCACCGCCGGGCGCGGCGCCGCCGTGGTCGTGGATGCCGGCGGCGCGCAGGTGG